>NZ_LOSU01000032.1:0-293284 GCF_001522185.1 Burkholderia sp. RF2-non_BP3
TCGACGTATTCACAGCCGCCGTAGTAACGCTTGCCCGGATACCCTTCCGCGTACTTGTTCGTGAGCTGCGAGCCCTGGGCGGCCATCACGGCCGGGCTCGTGTAGTTTTCCGACGCGATCAGCTCGATGTGCTCTTCCTGGCGGCGGTTTTCCTGCTCGATCGCAGCAAAGATTTCGGGATCGACGTTCGCGATGGTGCTTTGGGCTCTGTCAAACATACGGTTTCCGTTAAGTGTGTACAGGTTGACCGGAGTGGCCGAGTACATTGCGCTGCTGGCGGAACCAGCCCGACGTGGCGGAAGAATCCGTATGACGCGAGGCAGGACAGCCACCGGCGATGCACGCGACGGCGCACAACGGCTGCCCAGGCGAACGGCAAAAACGGCGCCCCGCGCTTCACGGTGGGATGCTCCACCTTGAACCCGAAGGGTTCTATCGCCAGTCACGCAGGGGTGATGAGCGCGTTAGTGTATTGGATGCGTCATGAATAGGCAACCGCGCGGCAGTCGCCCGGAAATAATAGGGGCCAGACTTTACGCGCCCGTGCCGACACGCTTTGGCGCCTTGCCGCGGTGCCGCAATCTCAGTAGGCTTGCGGGATACCATCCGCTACTTTGTTACCGACCAGGAGCAGCAATGATCGTGTTCGTCACAGGCGCGTCCGCCGGCTTCGGCGCCGCCATCGCCCGTGCCTTCGTCAAGGGCGGCCACCGTGTCGTCGCAACCGCGCGCCGCAAGGATCGTCTCGATGCGCTCGCGGCCGAACTCGGCGACGCACTGCTGCCGTTCGAGCTCGACGTGCGCGACCGCGCCGCCGTCGAAGCCGTGCCGGCCGCCCTTCCCGCCGAATTCGCGGCGCTCGACGTCCTCGTCAACAACGCCGGTCTCGCGCTCGGCGTCGAGCCTGCGCACAAGGCCAGCCTCGACGAGTGGCAGACCATGATCGACACGAACTGCTCAGGCCTCGTGACCGTCACCCATGCGTTGCTGCCCGGCATGATTGAGCGCGGGCGCGGTCACATCTTCAACCTGGGTTCGGTGGCCGGCACCTATCCGTATCCGGGCGGGAACGTATACGGTGCGACCAAGGCTTTCGTCCGACAATTCAGCCTGAACCTGCGCGCCGACCTGATCGGCACGCCGTTGCGCGTCACCGATATCGAGCCGGGCCTGTGCGGCGGCACGGAATTCTCGAACGTCCGCTTCCGCGGCGACGATGCGAAGGCGGCGAACGTCTACCAGAACGTCCAGCCGCTCACGGCCGAGGACATCGCCGACACGATCTACTGGATCGCGACGCGCCCCGCGCACGTCAACATCAATACGATCGAAATGATGCCGGTCGCCCAAGCCCCGGCCGGCCTCGCGATCCATCGCGGCTGACACGGCGAGCGCAGCAGCGGGCCCGGTTCCGGCCGGCCCGCGGTGTGCTGCGACGTACTACATTCCGTTACGAATCGGTTACGAATCGGGCCTCGGCCTTCCGGTAAAATGCGCGCCATGACTCAGCCTACCCGCTCCCCGGACGCGCACTCCGGCTTCACCTGGCCGGTACGCGTGTACTACGAGGACACCGACGCAGGCGGCATCGTCTTCTATGCCAACTACCTGAAATTCTTCGAGCGCGCCCGCACAGAATGGCTGCGCGCGTGCGGCATCGACCAGCGTCGGCTCGCCGACGACACGGGCGCGATCTTCATCGTCCGCAGTACCTCGCTCGACTACCGCGCGCCGGCGCGACTCGACGACGCGCTGACGATCACGAGCCGGCCCGGACGCATCGGCCGCGCATCCGTGGAATTTACGCAGGAAGCCTGGCGTGGCGACACGCTGCTCGTCGCCGGACACATCCGCCTCGGCTGCGTCGACCGAACCGGCATCCGGCCCGCGGCAATCCCGCCGGTCGTGCTCGACGCGCTGCAACGCGGGCCCGTCATCGACACCGGGCAGACTGTATTGTCAACGCAGCTCGGATGAGCACCGTTTAGACAAAACCTATGAACTTGCCTTCCTGAATCGATACTAAGCAAGGTTCGGCGCCAGGCCAGGCCAGCGCGCCGCGCCACACGCATACCGTGCCCCCTCGCCGGACACCCCCGAAGGGACGTTACTCAAACCTCTATGAACACTTCTCAAGACCTGTCGATCATTTCCCTCGTCCTCAACGCGAGCGTGCTGGCCCAGGCCGTGATGGGGCTGCTGCTGCTTCTGTCGCTGATGTCGTGGACCTTCATCTTCCGCAAGTGGTTCGCGATCCGCCGCGCACGCGCGCAGACCGAACGCTTCGAAAGAGATTTCTGGTCGGGCGGTGACCTGCAGGCGCTGTATCAGAGCGCGGCCAACAATCGCCACACGATCGGCGCGCTCGAGCGGATTTTCGAATCGGGGATGCGTGAGTTTCTGAAGGCGAAGGAAAAGCGCATCAGCGACCCGGGCCTCGTGCTCGACGGCGCGCGCCGTGCGATGCGCGCGTCGTTCCAGCGCGAAATGGACGTGCTCGAAGCGAACCTCGCGTTCCTCGCGTCGGTCGGCTCGGTCAGTCCGTACATCGGTCTGTTCGGCACCGTCTGGGGGATCATGAACTCGTTCCGCGGCCTGGCGAACGTGCAGCAGGCGACGCTCGCGAACGTCGCACCGGGCATTGCCGAGGCGCTCGTCGCCACCGCGATCGGCCTGTTCGCCGCGATTCCGGCGGTGGTTGCGTACAACCGCTACGCGCACGACATCGACCGCCTCGCGATCCGCTTCGAGACCTTCATCGAAGAGTTCTCGAACATCCTGCAGCGTCAGGCCCAGTAAGGAGCGCGCCATGGCAGGAAGTCCCATTCGATCCAGCATGCGCGGCGGCCGCTCGCGCCGCGCGATGGCCGACATCAACGTCGTGCCGTACATCGACGTGATGCTGGTGCTGCTCGTGATCTTCATGGTCACGGCACCGCTCGTCGCCCCGTCGATCATCAATCTGCCGACCGTCGGCAATGCCGCACCCCAGGAACAGACGCCGCCGGTCGTCGTCAACATCAAGGCCGACCGCACGATGAGCGTCAAGTACAAGGGCGACTCCGGCGCGACGCAGGAAGACACGATGACCAAGGCCGAGCTCGACAGCTTCATCCTGGCCCGGCAGGCTGACCATCCCGACCAGCCCGTCGTGATCGCGGCCGACAAGACCGTGCGGTACGATGCCGTCATGACCGTGATGTCGGACCTGAAGGCGCGTGGCGTCAAGCGCGTCGGCCTCCTCGTCAAATCGCAATGAACCGGCAGCAATCCACGCGCGGCAACGCCTATCCGTCTCAGCCCCCTCGCGAACGCGGCACCTGGCGCGCGTTCGCGCTCGCCGCGCTGATGCACGTGCTGCTCGCGTTGTTCCTCTATCACGGCGTGCAGTGGCAGAACAGCACGCCGGCCGGCGCCGAAGCCGAACTGTGGACCGAGGTGCCCGACGTGCCCGCGCCGCGGCCCGTCGTCACGCCGACGCCGCCCGCGAAGCTCGCTCCGCCCCCTCCCCCGGTGCGGGACGAGCAGGCGGACATCGCGCTGCAGCAGAAGAAACGGCAACAGGAAGCGGCCGCGCGCGAAGCGCTGCTCGAGCAGCAGCGTCGCGCGCAGCAACTGAAGGCCCAGCAAGAAGAAGCGCGGCGCGAGCAATTGGCGGCCCAGCAGGCTGCTGCCCTCGCGGCGCAGAAGGCCGCCGAGCGCGAAAAGCAGAAGCAGGCGGACAAGCTCAAGCAACAACAGCTTGTGGAGCAGCAGAAGCTCGAACAGCAGAAACTCCAGCAGCAGAAACTGCAGCAACAGAAGCAGGCGCAGCTTGAAGCGCAGCAAGCGGCGAAGGCCAAGGCCGACGCGGCCGCGAAGGCGAAGGCGGAAGCCCAGGCCAAGGCGAAGGCCGAAGCGACGGCGCGCGCGAAGGCCGACGCGGCGGCGAAGGCGAAGCTCGACCGCGAGCGCAGCGCGCGTCTCGCGCAGATGCAAGGCATGTCCGGGGCCGGCGAAGGCGGCGGTGAAGGCCTCGCGAAAAGCGGTACTGGGACGGGCTCCGGCGGCAACGCCGCGTCGCCCGGCTATCCCGACAAGGTGCGTCGCCGTGTGAAGCCGAACATCGTCTGGGGCGGCGAGCGCGCGGGCCTGACGACGGTCGTCGCGATCCGCTGCACGCCGTCGGGCGACGTGCTGAGCGTTTCGATCCGCCGTTCGAGCGGAAATTCGGGGTGGGATCAAGCCGTGGTCAATGCGATTCAGGCGTCGGTCCCATTGCCGCCCGATTCCAACGGTCGTACCCCGTCCGACATTACGATTACCTTCAAGGCGGCAGAGTGATCGCAAATGCGCTTACACTCCGTGCGTCGCTGCCGGACGGGAACGAATCGGGTATTTTTACTGTCTCTGCGGTTGCGCAGCGATCCAAGTCACATGGGAAGCAAGAAGCATGAGTTTGATGACGAAACTAGGTTTCAGGGCACTCGTGGCCTCGTGTCTGATTGCGGCCGGCGGCGCCGCTAACGCGCAGGTCAACGTGCTGATCACCGGCGTCGGTTCGACCCAGTTCCCCATTGCCACCGCGAACTTCGCGAACGAGGCGGGCCTGCCGCAGCAGGTCACGTCGATCGTCCGCGCCGACCTCGCCCGCAGCGGCAAATTCACCAATATCGACGCGGGCAGCACGCCCGTGCCCGAGACCGCATCGGTCGATCTCGGCGCATGGAAGGCCAAGGGCGCGAACGCGTTCGTCGCCGGCAGCGTGAACCGCGAAGCCAACGGCCAGTACAAGGTGAACTTCATCCTGTACGACACCGTGAAGCAGCAAAGCCTCGGCGGCCTGTCGCTGACGGCAGCAAACGATAGCTCGCTGCGCAAGGCCGGTCATCAGATCGCTGACTACATCTACCAGAAGCTACTCGGCACGCGCGGCGTGTTCGCCACGCGCCTGTCGTATGTGGTCAAGATCGGCAACAAGTACAAGTTGCAGGTCTCCGATTCCGACGGCCAAAACGCCATTAGCGCACTGACCAGCAGCGAGCCGATCATCTCGCCGGCCTGGTCGCCAAACGGCACGAAGGTCGCGTACGTATCGTTCGAGCGCAAGAAGCCGATCGTCTACATCCACGACCTGCCGACCGGCCGCCGCTACATCGTCTCCGACCAGAAGGGCAACAACAGTGCGCCGGCGTGGTCGCCGGACAGCAACACGCTGGCCGTTGCGCTGTCGCTGACGGGCAATACGCAAATCTATACGGTCAATGCGAACGGCGGCGGTCTGCGCCGGCTCACGCAGAGCAGCTCGATCGATACCGAGCCGTTCTACTCGCCGGACGGCCGCTGGATCTATTTCACGAGCGATCGCGGCGGCGCGCCGCAGATCTACCGGATGCCCGCGCAAGGCGAAAGCGCCGGCTCCGCGCAACGCGTGACCTTCACCGGCAGCTACAACACCAGCCCGCGCATCAGCCCGGACGGCAAGCTGCTCGCCTACATCTCCCGCACGGGTGGGGGGTTCAAGCTGTACGTTCAGGATCTGCAAACCGGCGCGGCGAACGCCATCACGAATACCAATCGCGACGAATCGCCGAGCTTCGCGGCAAACGGCCAGTACCTTCTTTACGCTACCCAGTCGGGTGGTCGCAACGTGCTGGCAGCAGTGCCCTCCGACGGCAGCGCGCCGCCGCAGATCCTGTCCGTCCAGGGCGGCTCCGTTCGTGAGCCGTCGTGGGGGCCCTTCATGCAATGACCACAAGGAGAGTAACCATGATGTCGAACAAAGCTCGTCTGGCCCTGGCCGTGATGATGATCAGCGCGCTCGCAGCGTGTAAGTCGGGCGTGAAGCTCGACGACAAGGCCAACGCGGGCGCGATGAGCACGCAACCGAGCGCCGACAACGTCGCACAAGTGAACGTCGATCCGCTGAACGACCCGAACAGCCCGCTCGCGAAGCGCAGCATCTACTTCGACTTCGACAGCTATTCGGTGAAGGACGAATACCAGCCGCTGCTGCAGCAACACACGCAGTACCTGAAGAGCCACCCGCAGCGCCACGTGCTGATCCAGGGCAACACCGACGAACGCGGCACGAGCGAGTACAACCTCGCGCTGGGCCAGAAGCGTGCGGAGGCTGTCCGCCGCGCGATGGCGCTGCTCGGCGTGAACGACTCGCAGATGGAAGCCGTGAGCCTCGGCAAGGAAAAGCCGCAAGCATCGGGTCACGACGAAGCATCGTGGGCGCAGAACCGTCGCGCCGACCTCGTCTACCAACAGTAAGTAACGGAAGAGTTGCCGTATGACGCACCGTGTATCCTGGCTGCGGATCACCGCAGCAATCTGCGTCGTCGGCGCGGCGTGGTCGGCCGCGCCGGCGCACGCCGGCATGTTCGACGACAACGAGGCGCGCCGCGCCGTGCTCGATCTGCGCAGCAAGAGCGACAACCTGTCCAGCCAGTTGTCGGCCGCCCAGCGTACGATCCTCGATCAATCCGGTCGTATCGACCAGCTGAACCAGCAGGTCGCGACGCTGCGCGGCGAGAACGAAGATCTGACGAACCGGCTGACGACGCTCGAGCGGCAGCAGAAGGAGTACTACCAGGATCTCGACACGCGGCTCAAGAAGTTCGAGCCGCAACAGGCGACGATCGATGGTGTCGAAGGCACCGTGCAGCCGGGTGAAACGGATGCGCTCAGTGCGGCGCAGCAGCAATTCCGCAACGGCAACTTCAAGGCTGCCGCCGCGTCGTTTCGCAGTTTCATCGCGAAGTATCCGCAGAGCCCGTACCAGCCGACCGCGCAGTACTGGCTTGGCAACGCGCAATACGCGCTACGCGACTACCGCGGCTCGACCGCGACGTGGCAAGCGATCGTGAGCAAGTATCCGCAGCATCCGCGCGCGGCCGACGCGCTCGTCGCGATCGGTACGAACCAGCTCGAGCAAGGCCAGAAGGCGGCCGCGAAGAAGACGTTCGAGCAGGTCGTATCGCAATACGCCGGATCGAACGCTGCGCAGACGGCACAGGGCAAGATCGAAAGCATCAAATAAATCATGGTGACGGGTTGTTGACAGACCAGCGATCCGCCGCTATAATTTTTTGCTCTTTGGGTCGTTAGCTCAGTTGGTAGAGCAGCGGACTTTTAATCCGTTGGTCGCGTGTTCGAGTCACGCACGGCCTACCAAGATGTCAAGAAGGGGCTTCCGGGAAACCGGAAGCCCCTTTTTCATTGTCGTTGCCTCGCAAGCGGGTGTGCGCCGCGGCAGGCAGACACTTCTCCCCTCCTCGTTTTTCGCCAACGATTCATCGTCGAGCACGACGATCCCGCGGGCAACCTCACGTGCCGCGCTGCGCGCGCCGCCAGCGCCCCGGCGTCGTGCCGAGCACCGCGCGAAACGCCTTGCCGAACGCCGCCTCCGACTGATAGCCGACCGCCTGCCCGATTTCCGCCTGGCCGCGCTGCGTATCCTGAAGCAGCGCGCATGCATGCATCATCCGGATCCGCGCGACGAATGCGCCGACGCTCATCCCCGCCTTCGCTCGGAAATGCCGCGCATAGGTCGCACGCGACATCGCGGATGCCGCACCGAGCGACTCGACCGTCCACGATTGCGCCGGCGCCTGCAGCACGGCCTGGACCGACGGGCCGAGCCGCGCGTCGGCGGCCAATGCGAGCCAGCCGGCCGGCACGCGCGCATCGCGGCCGTACGCGCGCAACGCGTAGGCGAGCAGCGCCTGTCCGAGCGCATTCACGATTGCACGCGCACCCGGCTGCGCGTTCGATGCCTCCGCGCGCAGCACGCTCGTCAGCAGTTGCAGCGACGCAGGCCCCGACGCCTCGCGCAGCCCGACATGCAGCACGCGCGGCAGCGTGCGCATCAACAAATCACCGGCGCCGCGCGCGTAGACGAAGCGCCCGCAGAGCAGGTCGACACTTGCATCGGCCGGGGCCGCGGGATCGCGATTCGACTTGACCGGCAGCACTGCACCGCCGGCCGCGCCTGGTTCGCGCAGCGACGCGACCGACCGCACACCGCCGCCCTCGACATCGGACAAGTCGTGCGCGTCCCCCGCCGGCAACAGCACGAAATCGCCGTCGGACAGCCGCAGCGTGCGCCCGTCGGCCGTGCGCAGCTGGCACGTACCGGACAGCAGCAGGTGAAACGCCGCCTCGCCGGGCGGCAACGGATCGTGCGGCATCGCGAACGGGCCATCGAGCAGGCAGCGCACGTCGAGTTCGACATGACTGCGACCCAGCGACAACAATTGACTCAACGCGTCCATGAGACGTTTGCGCTAAAAATTGACACTCTAGCGTATCGAAACCCTCAGCATAGGCGATCAGAATAAGTGCTGCATCGCCCGAGATCGCGGCATCCGCCGCCCGATCCACTTCTTCTCGAAAGGACGCATCATGCTGAACTGGAACGAATACCGGAAGGAACTCACGACGCGCATCGGCGAAATCGCGAAGCTCTCGCCCGACACGCTGGCCGGCTACAAGGCGCTGTCCGGCGCCGGTGCCAAGACGGGTCATCTCGACGCGAAGACGCGCGAACTGATCGCGCTCGCGGTGGCCGTCACGACGCGCTGCGACGGCTGTATCGCCGTGCACACGGCGGAAGCCGCGAAGCATGGCGCGACCAAAGAGGAAGTGGCCGAAGCGCTCGGTGTCGCGATCGCACTGAATGCGGGCGCGGCGCTCGTCTACTCCGCCCGCGTGATGGACGCGCTCGGCGACTGACGCGTGCACGAAGGATGCGGCACCCGCCGCATCCTTCATCGACGATCGCCCAGCGCAGTCCGCCAACCGGCGAGCGCGCGGCAGCCGCGTATAGCGGCGCCGCGAAGTCGGCTACCATGCGCGAGAGGATTCATCGCGAAGGAGCGCTCCATGTGCCGCTGGCTCGCCTATACGGGTAATCCGATCCATCTCGAGACCGTACTGTTTCGCGCGAAGCATTCGCTGATCGACCAGAGCCTGCATTCGGAACTGGGCGCCACGACCACCAACGGCGACGGGTTCGGCATCGGCTGGTACGGCCGCCCCGATGAACTGCCGTTCCGCTACCGCTCCGTGCATCCCGCATGGAACGACCGCAACCTGCGCGAAGCCGCGCGCGCGATCCGCTCGCGGATGTTCATCGCGCACATCCGTGCGGCAACCGACACGCCCGTCCAGGAAACCAACTGTCACCCGTTCCGCCATGGCCGCTGGCTGTTCGCGCACAACGGGCTGATCCGCGATTTCCACAAGCTGCGCCGCGACCTGACCATGAAGGTCGACCCGGCGCTGTTCGCTACGCTCGAAGGGTCGACCGACTCCGAGGTGATGTTCCGTCTCGCGTTGACCTACGGCCTCGAGCAGATGCCGCTGCCGGCGCTCGAACGCATGGTCGGCGTGATCGAGGACACAGCCGCGCGCTACCGCGTCGCCGAGCCGCTCAACATGACGATCTGCGCGACGGACGGCGACCGGATCATCGCGGTGCGCTACTCGAGCGAACGGCAATCGCGCTCGCTGTTCCACAGCACGTCATTCAAGCATCTGCACGAACTTTACCCACACAATCCGCGCATCGTCGAAGCGGGCGACGACGCGTTCATGGTCGTGTCGGAACCGCTCGTCGACCTGCGCAGCGCATGGGAGGAAGTGCCCGAAAGCACGGCGATCGTCGCGCATGGGGCGGATGTGCAGCAGCGGCCGTTCAATCCGCGGCACAAGTAGGTTGAAGCGCGTCTAAATTCCCCGCCGCAGCGGGGAAATGAGTCCGAATCGAACCGTATTTAACGAGTAATACGACAGGGACGTCAATGGCCGCGGCGCCCCACCATGACAGTAAAGTAAAAATATTGCGACTCCAAATCCCGATATAAAACGACCGATTCGCACGGATCGAATCGCGCATGATATAGTTGCCATCGATTTTTAGTATCCAAAAGACCATCACTGCATTCGGCGCCGACTTCTGCGTGCACTCGTCTTGCCGCTGTTTTCCGCAAATGTTTGCGTGTGATAGACGTCTGATGAATCCCGCGCAAGCACACGGAAAACCGAGATACACCGCTCACAACCGTCATCATCCGAGTCCCGCGGTATAGAGAATTAATAGTCTTTCAAAGCAGACTGTCCGGTTGATACATGCGTCGCCTCGAAGGAATACCCTAGAATATGCGTGCAACCCAGCCCCAGATCTGTCCCGGCCGCATGATTTCTTGGCAATTCCTCGTCCAGCGTCAATCGAGGGCTACGCGCACGAACGAGAGCAAGGCAGGATTCACTGCCATTAACATAAAAAAAGAGGCTACATGATATTGGTTACAGGTGGCGCCGGCTTTATCGGGGCCAATTTTGTGCTGGATTGGCTGCGTCAATCTGACGAATCGGTTCTGAACGTCGACAAATTGACCTATGCGGGCAATCTCGGAACATTAAAGGCGCTGCACGGAAACCCGAAGCACGTGTTCGCGCAGGCCGATATTTGCGACCGAGCGGCGCTCGATGCATTGTTCGCCGAATACAAGCCTCGCGCAGTCCTGCATTTCGCTGCGGAAAGCCATGTCGATCGCTCGATTCACGGGCCGGCGGATTTTGTTCAGACCAATGTCGTCGGAACATTTACGCTGCTCGAAGCAGCACGCCAATACTGGAATATGCTGCCAGAGACGGACAAGGCCGCATTTCGCTTTCTGCACGTTTCCACGGACGAAGTATTCGGTTCGCTGTCGCCTGCCGATCCGCAATTCTCCGAAACGACTCCGTACGCACCGAACAGCCCCTATTCGGCGACCAAGGCCGGTTCCGACCATCTCGTGCGCGCGTATCAGCATACTTACGGCCTGCCCACGCTCACCACGAACTGCTCGAACAACTACGGCCCGTACCAGTTCCCCGAGAAACTCATTCCGCTGATGATCGCCAACGCGCTCGCCGGAAAGCCGTTGCCCGTGTACGGCGACGGCCAGAATGTTCGGGACTGGCTGTATGTGGGCGATCACTGCAGTGCGATCCGCGAGGTACTCGCGCGCGGCCAGACCGGCGAGACGTACAACGTCGGCGGCTGGAACGAGAAAACGAATCTCGAGGTCGTGCACACGCTGTGCGACCTGCTTGACGAACTGCGACCGAAATCGGCGGGTTCGTATCGCGACCAGATCACTTACGTGACCGACCGGCCGGGCCACGATCGCCGCTATGCGATCGACGCACGCAAGCTCGAGCGCGAACTCGGCTGGAAGCCCGCCGAAACGTTCGAAACCGGTCTCGCGAAAACGGTGCGCTGGTATCTGGACCATCAGGAATGGGTCGACGAAGTCGCTTCGGGCGACTACCGGAAGTGGGTCGCAACGAACTACGCGCACCGCGCGTAAGAGGAACGGACATGGCGCGCAAGGGCATCATTCTCGCCGGCGGTTCCGGCACACGGCTCTATCCGATCACGCATGCGGTCTCGAAGCAACTGCTTCCGGTCTACGACAAGCCGATGATCTATTACCCGCTCTCGACGCTGATGGTCGCGGGCATTCGCGACGTCCTGATCATCTCGACACCGCAGGACACCCCACGCTTCGAAGCCATGCTCGGCGACGGCGGCCAGTGGGGGATGAACATCCGGTATGCGGTGCAGCCGTCGCCCGACGGCCTTGCACAGGCCTTCATCATCGGTCGCGAATTCGTGGGCAACGATCCGTCGGCGCTCATCCTTGGCGACAACATCTTCTATGGTCATGACCTCGCCAAACAGCTCGAGCACGCAGACGCGCAAGACGCGGGCGCGACGGTGTTCGCCTATCACGTGCATGATCCGGAACGTTACGGCGTCGTCGAATTCGATCAGGACTTCCGTGCCGTATCGATCGAAGAGAAGCCGGCCAAGCCGCGTTCGAACTACGCCGTGACCGGTCTCTACTTCTACGACAACCGCGTGTGCGACATCGCCGCCGACATCGAGCCGTCGCCGCGCGGCGAGCTCGAAATCACCGACGTCAATTCCCGCTATCTCGCGGACGGTGCGTTGAACGTCGAGATCATGGGCCGCGGTTATGCATGGCTCGACACCGGTACCCACGATTCGCTGATCGAGGCCGCGAGCTTCATCGCGACGTTGCAGAAGCGGCAAGGCCTGGTCGTCGCCTGCCCCGAGGAGATCGCGTACCGCCGGCACTGGATCGATGCCGAGCAGGTACAGAAGCTCGCGCAGCCGCTGTCGAAAAACGGCTACGGCAAATATTTGCTGAACATTCTTACGGATCAGGTTGCATGGCCATCACGGTAACTGCTACGGCGCTCCCCGAAGTCAAGATCGTCGAGCCGAAGGTATTCGGCGACGCGCGCGGCTATTTCTATGAGAGCTTCAACGCGCGGGAATTCGCTGCGCTCGTCGAGGCTGACGTCGAGTTCGTCCAGGACAACCACTCGCGCTCCGTAAAAGGCGTACTGCGCGGGCTCCACTACCAGATCGAGCACGCGCAAGGCAAACTCGTGCGCGTGGTCGAGGGCGAGGTGTTCGACGTCGCGGTCGACATCCGGCGCAGTTCGCCGAATTTCGGCAAATGGGCCGGCGTGACACTGTCGGCCGACAACCATCGCCAGCTCTGGGTGCCCCCCGGCTTCGCGCACGGCTTCGTGGTGCTGTCGGAGACGGCGCAATTCCTCTACAAGACCACCGACTACTGGTTCCCGGAGCACGAGCGCAGCTTGCTGTGGAACGATCCGGAGATCGGCATCGATTGGCCGCTCGACGGCGAGCCGGTGCTCGCGGCCAAGGATGTGGCTGGCAAGCGGCTCGCCGAAGCCGAGCACTACGAGTGAGCGGCACTGTGGGACAGAAAAAATCGCCCGAGCAACGGACCATCCTGCTCACCGGCATCAATGGCCAGGTGGGATTCGAACTGGCGCGCAGCCTGCAGGGTCTCGGCAAGGTGGTCGCGCTCGATCGTGGGGAGCTCGACTTGTCGCGCCTTGATCAGGTGCGCGACGTCGTGCGCAACGTCGGGCCGGACATCATCGTCAACCCGGCCGCCTATACGGCCGTGGATCAGGCGCAGAACGACATCGCGTTGGCCACGCGCCTGAATGCGGAGGCACCGGCCGTGCTCGCCGAAGAAGCGAAGCGCATCGGTGCGGCGCTGATTCACTACTCGACGGACTACGTGTTTGCCGGGACGAAGAACGGCCCGTACACCGAGGACGATCCGGTCGATCCGCAAAACGTGTACGGCGCGACCAAGCTCGCGGGCGAGCAGGCGATCGCGGCATCGGGATGCGCGCACCTGATTTTCCGTACGAGTTGGGTGTACGGCACGCGCGGCAAGAACTTTCTGTTGACCATGCTGCGCCTCGGCGCCGAGCGTGACGAACTGAAAATCGTCGCGGACCAGATCGGTGCGCCAACCTGGTCGAAGACGATCGCCGCGCTGAGCGCGAACGTCGCCGCGCAAGCTATCGGTGCCGCCATGAACGAACGGGACGGACAGCACGAATGGTGGAACACGCATTCGGGCGTCTATCACCTGTGTGCGGCCGGCTCAACTTCATGGCATGGATTCGCCGAGGCGATCTTCCGTCTTTCGAATCTGTCGAAAAAGCCGTCGCTGTCGCCCATTCCGGCCAGCGCTTATCCGACACCCGCGTCGCGCCCGGCCAATTCCCGCATGTCGAATGCAAAACTGGCGGAGCACTTCGGCTTGTGCGCGCCGCACTGGGAAGCCGCGCTCGAACTGTGCATGAAAGAGATGTGATGCGCGCCGTCAGCCGCGACGCATGAGCCGCATGCGTACCGAATCCAGCTCGGCCGGCAACTGTCGCGAGCGCTGACGCGACCGCGTCAGCGCGACGAAGCCGAGCCGCTCGTACAGCGCGCGGGCGCGCGCGTTGCGGGTCAGCACGTCGAGCACGATGTCACGGCCGTCGTCGTCCGGCAACGCACCGCTCTCGAGCGCGTCGCGCAGCAGTGCGGTGAAGATGCCCGCGCCGCGCCGCCGCTCGTCCGTCGCGCAATGCGCAATCAGGATCTGCGCGCGCTTGGGCGCCGGAATCTCCGTTTCGAGCACCAGCCCGCGCAGCAGCTGGCCGATCGTGCGGCGCACGCCGAAAAAGCGCGTCAGGGCCCACACGACGTGAACGTCGTCGAACATCGTCCGGCGCCCGTCATGGATGGCCATCACGGCATGCACGGTGCCGTCGGCGCCGACCGCGACCCGATGCCTGCGCCACGAGAACCGGCCGTGACGCGACCGGAACGCCTGTTGCAGGAACGCAATGCAGCGCGCGTCGCTTTCACCGAGGAAGAAACCGAATTCGCCGACGCCGGACGCAAACACGAGCGGCGCACATGCCGCCGCATCGTCCGCGCATGCGGCGCGAAACGGCGTCGACGCACCGGCTTGCGGCACGTCGAAGGACGGCGCGAGCGCCGCGGCGGACATCATGCCGCCCGCCCCGCCAGGCGGGCCAGCACATCGACCGTCCGGCTGATCTGCCCGGGCTCGTGCGTCGAGCAGATGAAGAACCGCAGGCGCGCGGCCTTCTCCTCGACGGCCGGATAGAAGATCGGCTGCACGTTGATCCCTTTGTCGAACATCGCGTTGGCCCACTGCGCGGCTTTCAGCGAACTTCCGGTGATGACCGGCACGACCGCATACCCCGCGCTCGTGCCGGTGTTCAGCCCCGCCGCGCGTGCCTCGGTCAGGAACTGCCGCCCGCGCGCCTGCAGTTGCGCAACCCGCTCCGGTTCGGCCTGCAGGCGTTCGAGCGCGGCCAGCGACGCTTCGGCCAGCGTCGGCGCGAGCCCAACGCTATAGAGAAAGCCCGGCGCGAGATGGCGCAGCATGTCCACGAGCGGCTGACAGCCGGCGATGAAGCCGCCGCAACCGGCCAGCGTCTTGCTCATCGTGCCCATCCACATGTCGACCTGATCGGGCGCGACCGCGCAATGTTCGCGGATGCCCTTGCCCGTCGCGCCGAGCACGCCGAGCGAATGCGCTTCGTCGACCAGCAGGAACGCGCCGTGGCGCGTCTTCACGTCGACGAAACGCTGGAGGTCCGGGAAATCGCCATCCATGCTGTACAGCCCCTCGGTCGCGATCAGCACGTGCCGGTATTCGCGACGCACGCGTGACAGCAGTTCGTCGAGCGCCTGCCAGTCGTTGTGCGCGAAGCTCAGCCGTTTCGCGCCGCTCAGCTGCGCACCCTGCACGATGCTGTTGTGCGCGAGCGCGTCGTGGACGATCAGGTCGCCGGGGCCGAACAGCGCGCCGATCACAGTCACGTTGGTCGCGTGGCCACTCACGAACGCGACACAATCGTCAGTCTCGTAAAACGCGGCCAGCGCCCGCTCGAGGTCGCGCTGCACCGGACGCTCGCCCGCGACCATCCGGCTCGCGGACGCCGACGTGCCATAGCGGTCGATCGCGGCCTTCGCACGCTCGGATACGGTCGGATCGCCGGCGAGACCGAGGTAGTTGTAGTTCGCGAAGTTCACGTATTCGCGACCGCCGATCTGCGTGGTCGCGCCTGCAACGCCATCGTGCACGCGGAAGAACGGCGAGTCGACGCGCAGCTTCTCGCCCATCTCGCGCATGATCCTGACCTGCTGATATTGCGGCATCGATTCGAAACGGCTGCGCGCCGACGCGGCCTGCGCCGCCGGCGTACCGGGCACGCCGGGCGCCGCGGCGGCTTCCGTCGCGCGCTCGAGTTGCCGTTTCAGGGCTTTCGCCGCCAGTTGCTGGCGAAGGTGTTCTCCGAGTGCCATGTCTTGGGTTCCGGGCAGTCCGTCCGTTACGTCATTGCGTCCGCGTTACGCGGATACGTCGACCCATTCGTACGCGTCGGGCGTACCGAGCAACGCGCTGAGGAGTCGGTAGTTCATTTCGTGGGTGGGGCGATGCGCGGTGACGCGCCCAAGCAGCGGCGAGCCCGAGAGCGCCAGATCGCCGACGAGATCGAGCACGCGGTGACGCACGAATTCGTCGGGCGCGCGCAGTCCGCCGATCACGTGATTGCCGATGATCGACGCCGTGCACGACGGCCTCGCGCCGCGCAGGATCGGCGTGCCCGTCAGGTAGCCGACGGCGATCGCCGGCACGGCCCACTTGATCCGCCCGTACGAACGCGACGACGAAATCTCGCTGGCGAACGTCCCCGGCGTGAGCTCGCCGTCCCACTGCATGTCGCCGAACCCCTTGAGATCGTCGCGCACGCTGAATTCGTATCGCTCGGCGGGCTCGACGCGCAATTCGCGCCGTGACGCGCCCTCGCCGTCGGCCACGCTTACCGCCTTCAGCACCCGGAGAAAGCGCTTCGAACGCCGCAGTTCGGCACGGCCGCCGGCCGCGATCGCGTCGATCCACGGCCGCGCGCTGCCGTCGAGAATCGGCACTTCTTCCGCATCGAGTTCGACGATCGCGTGATCGATCTCGCAGGTCAGCAGCGATGCAAGCAGGTGCTCGACCGTACGCACGCCCATGCCGTCGTCGGCACGCAGCATCGTGCAGAGCGGCTGCGCGCGACGCACCGCCGGGCCAGCGGCAAGCATCCCCAGTTGATGATCGCCGCGCATGCGGCGAAACACGATCCCGTGCCGTTCGTCCGACGGCGTCGCGGGCAGGATCCGCACCTGGACCCGGCGCCCGGTGTGCAGACCATGTCCGGTCATCGTCACCGGCCGGGCGACCGTGCCTTCGCTCGCCTGCCACCCCTGCGGTGCTTTCACCCGGCATGCACCGGCGTCGACTTGCATGTTGCTGCCCCCTGGTTTTTTTCGTGATCCTGATGACGTGCGAGCGTCGCCCGCGCCTCATCGCCCAATGCATGCCGCGCGACCAGCGCTTGCGCCAGCTCGTCCGATGCCGCGGCCTTTCCGTCGCCGTGCCGATCGTCGAGCAACTCGACGATGCGCTCGGCCAGCGTGTGCACCGTCGCGCCTTCCGCGATCGCCATGATCGACAGCTTGACGCCGAAGGCCTCCTCGACGGCCATGCCGAGCTCCATGCCCATCAGCGAATCCATCCCGAGATCGAGGACCGACCGGCCGGCATCGACGCGCTCCGGCGACATGTGCAGAATCCGCGCGATCTGGCCGCGCAGCGCCGTCTCGACGAGCGCGACCGCCTCGGCAGGCGGCAGCGCACGCAACTGTTCCAGCAACACGCGATCCTCGCTCGACGTCTCGGCCGCTCCCCCCGTCTGCAACGCCGTGTAACGGCGAGCGTGCGCGGCCGGCATGCCGCGCGAGATGGCGCCCCAATCGAGGCGCACGACGGCTTCGCCGGCAGTCCCTTGGGCAAGCGCGCGCTCGAGCGCGGCCATCGCTTCGTCCGACGTGATCGACGCACCGCCGATCCGCGACTGCAACGCCTCGCGCGTGCCGGCGTTGCGCGCGAGGAAGCCGACGTCCTCGATCGGCCCCCACGCCATGAACAGGCCCGGCTGGCCGGCCGCGCGACGATGCGCGACCAGCGCTTCGAGAAAGCCGTTGGCGGCGACGTACGCACCCTGCCCCGGGTTGCCGAGACAGGTCGTCGCCGACGAATACACGACGAAGAAATCGAGCGTGCAACGCTGCGTCGCGCGATGCAGGTTCCATGCGCCCGCCACCTTCGGTTCGAGCACCGCTGCGAAGCGTGCGTCGTCGACGTTGCGCAGCAGCCCGTCGTCGATCTGCATCGCCGAATGCAGCACGCCCTTGAGCGGCGTTCCGCGACGCTCGATCTCGTCGACGAGGCCGTCGAGCGTCGTGGCGTCGGTCACGTCGCATCGCGCGACCGACACGTCGGCGCCGAGCGTGTCTCGCCAGCGGTCGGCTTCGGCCTGCATTGCCGCGCCCAGCGCGCCGCCGCGACTCGCGAGCGTCAGGTGCCGCGCGCCGCGCTCGATCATCCGGCGCGCGGTCGCGAAGCCCAGCCCGCCGGTGCCACCGACGATCAGGTATGCCGCCCGCGGGTCGAGCCGCAGCGTCGGCACCGCGACGCCACGCGTCGGCGCCGGCGTGCCCGACGGATAGGTGACCAGCACCTTGCCGATCTGGCGCGCCTGCTGCATGTAGCGGAATGCTTCCTCCGCACGTGCGGCCGGGAACGCGCGGTATGGCAACGGATGCAGCACGCCGGTGGAGAACAGGCTCATCACTTCCTCGAACAGTCGCGTCGTCAGCGACGGCAGCACGCCCATCAGCTGATCCGCGTCGATGCCGAAATAGCTGATGTTGTTGCGGAACGGCCGCAGGCCGATCTGGCTGTTCTCGTAGAAGTCGCGCTTGCCGAGTTCGAGGAAGCGGCCGAACGGACGCAGCGTATCGATGCTTCGCACCATCGCTTCGCCCGCGAGCGAATTGAGCACGACGTCGACGCCTTCGCCGTGCGTGCGCGCACGGATCTCGTCGGCGAACGCGAGGCTGCGCGAATCGAACACGCGGTCGACGCCGAGCAGGCGAATGAACTCGCGCTTCTCGTCGCTGCCCGCAGTGGCGAAGACTTCCGCGCCGAGATGCCGCGCGATCTGGATCGCCGCGATGCCGACCCCGCCCGCGCCGCCGTGCACGAGCACGCGCTCTCCGCGTCGCAGTCGCGCCAGTTCGCACAACGCGTAGTACGCGGTGAAGAAAGTCGTCGGAACCGTGGCGGCCTCCTCGAACGACATCGTGTCGGGCTTGCGTGCGATCGCTGTCGCGCGCGTGACCACACGCGTCGCGAACGATGCCGGTGCGAAACCCAGCACCGCGTCGCCCGGTGCAAACCCTTCGACGTCCGCGCCGACCCGCGCGACGCGCCCCGACATTTCCATGCCGATCGTCGCGCCCGCGAAGCCCGTCTCGACGGCTTCGTCGGACAGCAGCCCCATCGCGTACATCACGTCGCGGAAATTGAGCCCCGTCGCCATCGGCTCGATCTCGACCTCGCCGGCGGCGAGATCGCGTGCCGGCATCGCGAACCATGCGAGGTTGCGCAACGAACCCGGCATGTCGAATGCGAGCCGCGCCCCCGTCCGGTCCGATGCGCTCGACGGCGCATCGTCGCGCTCGGCCGCCTGCGCGGCCGGCAGCATGCGCGGCACGTAGCGGCCCTGCGGCGCAAGCAGCACTTCTTCCTCGCCATCGTCGCCAAGCAGCGCCATCGCAAGCTGCGACGCCGGTTGTTCGACGGCGCGATCGACGTCGATCAACCGGAGCGGCAGCGTGGGATACTCGTTTGCGATCACGCGGCCGAGGCCCCACAACGTTCCATGCTCGGGGTGTGACGACGCGCCTGCGGCGAACGGCGCGCCGCCACGCGTCACGACACACAGTCGCCCGCGCTCCGTCGCGCCGGCGGCATCGAGATCGCGCACGATCGATGCCAGCGCGAGCGCGCCACCGTGCTGCGCGCGCATCATGGCCGCACCGTCGGCGGTGTCGAGCGATGCAAGCGGCGCCACGAACACGACATGCGCCGGCTGCCCGGCCGGCTGACGCGCCGACCATGCCGCGGCGTCACGCACCGCTGCCGCCTCGACGCGGCAGCCCAGCCGCTCGAGTTCGCCCGCCAGGGCGATGCCGAATGCATCGTCATCGTCCTGCACGATCAGCCAGTGCGCGCCGCCATGCTGCACCATGCGCGCTCGATCCTCGTCCCGCGATGTGCCGGCCGCCTGCTCGCGGGCAGCCGGCTTGCGCGCGACGACGAACGTCGGCATGCCCTCGAGATCGAGGCCTTGTTCGGTATCACGCACCACGTCGACTAGTCCGGCGCGTTCGCACATCGACTCGATCGCGCCAGGCGCCAGCGTGCCGTACGCGCAGGCAGCGCCCGCGCCACCCGCCGTGCCGAACACGATGTCGGAGAAGCGGCTGCGGCGCGCATCGGCGATGACGACGAGCCCGCCCGGCGCGAGCCGTTCGGCGATCGCCGTCAGCGCGGCGAGCGGATCCGGATGATCGCCCAGCATCCGGTTGACGATCACCACGTCGAACGGCGTGGTATCGCGGCATTGCGAGAACAACGGCGCGTCGGTCGCGAACACCAGCGTCCGTACGTGCGCATGCGCTTCCGCATCGAACCCGGCGAGCTGCTGCGCCGTACCCGCCAGCAGGTATTCGCAGCGACCGGCCGGCACGTCCACGTCGAGCGGCTGCAACACGTCGCCGCTCGCGGCACCGAACTCCAGGACACGCAAGCGGCGTGCGTCCGGCCACGCCGCGACGGCCTGCGTCACGCAGGCGGCGAGCAGCGCGCGCGCATGCGCCCAGGTCGGCGATGCATCGAAGAACTGCTCGACCAGACTGCGCCCGGTCGACGACAGCAGCGCGCCCTCGGGCGACGTGTCGCGCAGCACGCGCGGCAGCGCCGCGCCGACGTGCGCCAGCAGCGTCAACTCGGCGACATGGGCCGGCGATGCGGCCAGCACGTCGCGCCACAGCGCGTCACGCGCGGGCATCGACGCGCAGGCTTCGTCGTCGCGAACCAGGCGATCGCCTTCGAAGCGCGCCAGCCCGTCCTCGACGACGATTTCCGCCAGTCGCGCGACCTGTTGCGGATGCGTGTTCGTCAGCAGCGCCGGCTGGGCGAACACGCCGAGCGCATCCAGCGCGTCGAGCGCATGCAGACCGGCAAGCACGTCGAGCAGCGGCAACGTTTCGGTCAGATGCTGCGTGCGGCGCGCGAGGTCCTCACGCGCCATGACATGCGCGTTCGCACGCTCGACGAGCACGCCCGGCGGCGGCAACGCGTCGGCCGTGTAACCGGCCGGCAGCGGCCGTGCCTCGAGCACGTAGGCAAAGCGCGCGGGCGCGCCTTGACGGCGCCCGGCGAGATCGACGCGACGGAAGCGGCACGCGGAAAGGCGCGCGACGATGTTGCCGTTTGCATCGATGAATTCGAACGACGCGACGATCGAATGCGGGCTGCGGCGATGAATGCGCGCCAGCACGCGACGAATCGCTTCGCCGCTCAGGAAATCGACACGACCGATCTGCACGGGGACAAACGCCGAATGCGCATCGTCCGGCGCGGCACCGACCTGCGCCAGCACCGCGAACAGCGGATGGAAGCCGCTGTCCATCAGCGCGGGATGCAACAGATAGTCCGATCGCGCATGCTCATCGGCAAGAACCGACGGCACATCGAGCTCGGCAAGCGCATCGTCGCCCGACACGCGCAGCGACCGCACCCACCGGAACGCGGGCCCGTAGCTCAGGCCGATCGCCGTCGTGCCCGCATACAGCGCGTCTCCGGAAAGCGCCGGACGCGACTGCAGACGGGTGACGACGGACGCATCCGGCATGCTGCACGCATCGAGCGTATTGCCGCTTTCGAGCAGGCGTCCCGTCACGTTCAGGTTCCACGGGCCGTCCGACATCCGGTCGCGTGTCTCGATCGTAAACGACGCGGTGCGCACGTCGATCGCGAACCGGAACAACTTCGCGTGCTGCGGCTGGAACACGACCGGCATGCGGATCTCGACGTTCTCGATGGCCGCATCCGGTGTGCCGAAGAACCTGCGCGCCGCCGCGAGCGCCATTTCGACATAACCGGCGCCCGGGAACGCGACGCCGCCGTCGACCACGTGATCGGCAAGCATCGGCACGCGCTGCGGATCGAGCTGGTTCTCCCACGCGAACGCATGCTCGTGCAGGCGATAGCCGAGCAGCGGATGATCGACGCGACGATTCACGAGCCCGTAGCCCTCGACGCTCGGCACGAGCCAGTAACGCTCGCGCTGCCACGGATAAGTCGGCAGCGCGGCGTGCGGGACATCGGGAACGAGGCGGTCGAGATCGACGCGCGCCCCCTGCGCGACCGCCGACAGGATCGCATGAGCGAGCATGTCCGCGCTGTCGTGCTGACGCTTGAGCGTCGGCACGACGACGCCCGGCGCGACACGTGCGGCAAGCGTCTGCTTCACGTAAGTGCGCAGGATCGAATGCGGGGCGATCTCGACGAACACGCGCACGCGGTCGTCGGCCAGGCGCGCAATGGCGTCGCCGAAACGGACCGGCTCGCGAATGTTGCGCCACCAGTAACCCGCGTCGAGCGCGGTCCCCGGCAACGTGTCACCGGTCACCGTCGACACGAATCGCGTGTGCGTATCGCGCGGCGCGAGATCGGCCAGCCCGTCGCGTACGACCGGCTCGATCGCATCCATGCGGCTGCTGTGGAACGCGTAATCGAGACCGAGCATCTGATAGAAATGACCGGCGTCCGCGAGCGCCGCACCGATTGTTTCGAGCGCGGCTTGCGAACCTGCGAGCGTCACCGAGTCGGGGCTGTTGGTGCCCGCGATTTCAATGGCCGCGGCGAGATCGAGACGCGCGATCCAGTCGCGCGCCGCGGCTTCGCCGATGCCGGCCGCCGCCATCCTGCCCGCGCCGCGCGTCAGGCCCTGGGCACCGCTGCGAATCCGGATCACGCGCACGGCCTCGGCGAGCGTGAGCGCGCCCGACACCCAGGCCGCCGCGATCTCGCCGACACTGTGGCCGACCGCCGCATCGAAGCGGATGCCGCGCGCGGTCAGCACACGCGTGATGCCGACCTGCATCGCGAACAGCAGCGGCTGCGCGTTCTCGGTCGCGGCGAGCCATTCAGCGTCGACACCTTCGCACATGACGTCGACGAGCGATGCGTTGCCGTCCGCGCGCCACAGCGCATCGACTTCGTCGAGCGCCGCGCGAAACACCGCATCCTCGGCATAGAGCCGCTTGCCCATCCCGGCCCATTGACAGCCGTTGCCCGCGTAGACGAACGCGACAGGCGCGTCGCCTTCGATGGCCTGCCCCTGCACGGCGCATGCCGGCAACCCTTGCTCCGACGGCTCCGCAAGCGCGGCGAGCGCCGCCAGGCCTTCAGCCTGATCCGCCGGCGCGACGACCGCGCGATGCTCGAGCCACTGGCGACGCCGTGCGGCGGCCGCCGCGAGTGCGGCCCAGTCGGCACCCGACTGCAGGCGCGCGAGATGGCGTGCGGCGACGGCTGCCAGCGCGGCCGGCGACCGTGCGGTGAGGACGAGCGGCGGCAACGGAGCATCGACCCTTGCCGCCGAATGCGCGACTGGCGCCGGCGCCGCCGCTTCGGTGACGACGACGTGCGCATTCGTGCCGCCAAAGCCGAATGAATTGATGCCGATGGTCAGCGGTGCATCGCCGCGCGCGAGCGGCGTGAACCGATCGACCACGCGCAAGCGGCCGCCTTCGAAATCGATGCCGGGGTTGGGCGTGTCGAAATGCAGCGAACGCGGCACCGCGCGGTGCTTCAGGCACAGCACGGCCTTCAGCAGACCGGCCATGCCCGATGCCGTTTCGAGGTGTCCGATGTTGGTCTTGACCGAACCGATCAGCAGCGGATCGGATTCCGGCCGGCCGCCCGACACCGCGTCGATCAACGCGCGCGCCTCGATCGGATCGCCGACCGCGGTGCCCGTGCCGTGCGCCTCGAGATACGCGAGCGTGCGCGGATCGATGCCCGCGCGCCGATACACGGCGCGCAGCAGGTCTGCCTGCGTCGCGGCTGCCGGCACGTTGATGCCGCCGTGCGAATGGCCATCCGAATTCACGCCCGATCCGGCGATGACCGCGTGGATCGTATCGCCGTCTGCCACCGCCTGGTCGAGCGGCTTGAGCAGCACGAACGCCCCGCCTTCGGCGCGCACGTAGCCGTCGCCGGTCGCGTCGAACGCGCGGCAGCGGCCGCGCGGCGACAGCATCGACGCCTTCGAAAAACTGACGAATCCGAACGGATGCAGCAGCAGGTTGACCCCGCCGGCAAGCGCCATCGCCGTCTCGCCGGACTGCAACGCGCGGACCGCCTGATGCAGCGCGACGAGCGACGACGAGCAAGCGGTGTCGACCGACATGCTCGGGCCGCGCAGGTCGAACAGGTAAGACACGCGGTTCGACGCGATGCTGAGCGTGTTGCCGGTTGCCGAATACGGATCGATCGTGTTCATGTCGTCCATATTGCGGTTGCCGTAATCCATGCCCGCCACGCCGACGAACACGCCGCAGTCGCGTCCGCGCATCGCGGCCGGACGCACGCCGGCGTCTTCGAACGCCTCCCACGCGAGTTCGAGCAGCAGCCGCTGCTGCGGATCCATTTGCGCCGCCTCACGCGGCGAGATGCCGAAGAATTCGGCGTCGAAGCCCGCGACGTCGTCGACGACGCCCGCCGCGAACGTGTAGCTTTTTCCCGGCTCCCGTTTCGACGGGTGCCGATAGAACGCCGTGCCGAACCGGTCCGGCGGAATGGCGGTCACGGCATCGCGCTCGTCACGCAGCAGTTGCCAGAAGTCGTCGGGTCCCTCAACCCCACCGGGAAAGCGGCAAGCCATCCCAACGATTGCAATTTTCTTTTCCATCATCACGCTGGCGTCTGAAGCATCCCGGTCGGCGAAGCGGCGCGAGTGCAATCGACGTGCACCATCGCGCGCTGTATCGCGGCACCGAGACTCTCGACGCGAAGGTTTCGGTGCTCGCCGAAATCGTTCGCGAAGTTGCGCCAAATAAAGTAATCGCTATTGGTCGGTTCGGTTTCGAGCGCGTCGAACACCGAAGTCAGCGCGGGAACGTGATCGCCGTAAAAGCACAGCACGGTCGGACGCTCCCGCTTGCGGAGATAATCAGTCAGCTTGCCGATCATGCCGTCGGCATTCTCGACGTGTCGAAGATAGGCGGTCAGGTCGCGCCAGCGCGCGTCGTCGCCGAGCGTATGCCGCGCGTCGGATTCGCCCGGCCCGACCGGTTCCAGATGCAGCGGGCCGTGGTTCTCCATCGTGATCGCAAACGCGAACACCGGCCCGTCGCCGTCCTCCTGGAGGGCCGCGATGATGGCATCGGCCACCGGGCCGTCTCCGATATAAGGCCCGACTCGCGCCGCACCGCCGAAATCCCGAATATCCAGAAAACGGTCGAAATGCATGAACCGGAATGCCCGGTTGCGCCCGAAGAAATCGGCGTGATACGGATGAATCGCGAGCGTGCGATATCCGCCTCGCTTGAACCAGCCCGCCAGCGATGCACATGCGCGGCGCACATACATGTACGGATAAAAGCGCGAATAGCCGAGCGCCGCCGACGGCAATCCCGTCAGCATCGCGAATTCGCTGCGCATCGTATTGGCGCCCCAGGCGGGAACGTCCAGGCTGCCCTGCGTGAATGCCTCGCGGCGGGCGCGATCGAAATTCGCGTACGGCTCCGCCGACACGCATGCGCCGAGGCGACGCGCGTCGAAATAGGATTCGCTCTGGATGACGATCACGTCCGGCGTGCTGTGCGGACGGCCACCGGCGAACGGCCCTGCGTCGACCGCGCGAAAGAACGCGTTGCGCTCCGCACGCCGCAGCCCGTTGACGAGGTAAGCGACGAATGTCGCGAAGAAACCCGTCCGACGCTGGTCCGTCATCGGGTCGAGCGTCAGCGGCACGCGACGCGACAGCGCGACACAGACCGGCGCGCAAGCGACCGCGATCAGTGCGGCGGCGCCACGCGCCATCATGCCGGCCGGTTGTTCGAGCAGAAACCCGACCGTCGCGACCGCCACGGTGGCAACGATGCCGAACACCTTGCCCGCACTCAGAAACGGCAGATAGAGACGCGGATGAGCGAAAACCTGGCTGAACAGGCTCAGGTCCGTAAAGACGAAGGGCTCGCGCAGGGATTCGTATTTTGCGTTGCTGATGACGGCCAGCAACGCGATTAGCACGAGGGCGACGGATGCCGAGAAAAGCGGCCGTGCCGTCACGGCGAAAGTCGCGCCCGCCACGATCGCGAACGCGCAGACATGCAGAGCGATCGCCGCCGGCGAACGGACGAACGACGCGCGCGGATACGCGATGGCCTCTACGAGAAACGAGAGTGCGGCTGCCGCAGCCG
This sequence comes from Burkholderia sp. RF2-non_BP3, assembly GCF_001522185.1. Classification (NCBI taxonomy): domain Bacteria; kingdom Pseudomonadati; phylum Pseudomonadota; class Betaproteobacteria; order Burkholderiales; family Burkholderiaceae; genus Burkholderia; species Burkholderia sp. RF2-non_BP3. Next base: position 25,817 of record NZ_LOSU01000032.1, read on the forward strand.
CGAACGCGAATCCGGGCAGCACGTCACGCCTTCCCGCGCGGGAGATAGGACAGACGACCGAGAATGGCATCCGCCAGCGTGGCCGGCAGCAGGCGCAGCAACTTGATGCCGAAGGCAAGACTGAACGGAAAGGCAATTTCCACGCGGCGTCGCGCGAGGCGCTTCTTGATGTAACCGGCAGCCTTGTCCGCACTCCACATGAACGGCTTGCTGCCCGGGAAGACGTCGCTCATCGCCGTGCGGACAAAGCCCGGCATCACGACCGACAGGCCGATGCCCTCGCGTGCGAGGATCGGGCGCACGGAATCGCAGTAAGCGACCAGCGCCGCCTTGCTCGCGCAGTAGGCGGGCGAGATGGCCATACCCCGCAACGCGGCGAGCGAACTGACGACCGCGATCTGCCCGCACCGGCGCATGCGCATCCGGTCGATGGCCGGCAGCACCGCATGCAACGCGCCGTACAGGTTGGTATCGACGACATCGGCGGTGCGCGCCATGTGCTCCCAGTCGTCCGCGGACTGCAGCGTGCTGGCCACGCCTGCATTCGCAATCATCAATTCGATTGGATACCGCGTATCGAAATCGATCATCCAGTCCTGGACGGTGGCCGAGTCGCGCACGTCCATGCAGCCGATCACGACGCGGGCGCCGCGCGCACGGCACTCCGCGGCGACGGATTCCAGCCGCGCCGAATTTCTGCCGATCAACCCCAGCGTGGTATCGGGCGCGGCATAACTCAATGCCAGCGCACGTCCAAGCCCGGCACTGCTGCCGGTTATCACGATTGCTCGTGGCCCGCTTGCGCTCACCTGCCCTCCCCGGTTGCGAATATTGCTGCTTTCCATCGTTTTAAACAGACTTTGTTTTTCAGCGGTGTCTGGTTATCGATCTTCAAGCGCGAAGCGCTGCCTGATATTTCGATCAAGCAGCAGACAACATTATCGATTTATTGCGTTCGATTATTTCGTATGATTTGACTACGTCCGCGACACATCACGCATTGGCACGGAACATCGATGTAGCGATGTGCGACCGCCCGAATCAGGGTTGCGAAAAAATGTGCGGGCCATGCTGCGAAACGACACCGCATGGAAATTTGCGTGACGCGAAAGGTTGTTGGCCACAAGCTTACAACGCGCCGACGCGATCATACATCAATATTAATATTCGAGTAATACCTTGCATGTTACGACCGCTTACGCCGCACACGCTCTCGCCGATCGGGACCATGCAAAACACGAAACTCGCATTGCTTGCAATCGTCAGGCACCGGTCGCACGCCGATCCGCGAAGTGCAAACATCGGAAAAAACTGCCGAACCTTTTCACTTGACCGTCCGGTAGCGGTCCATTCGCACGACGTTTTAGTCGCGTCGAATGCCGATGATCGCATCACCGTTCGGCCGGCTGCATGCGGCAATCCTGCAAGCCGTTGTTAAAGTTGCCTGGCCATTCGTCAGACATGAATCTCCGACTTGGCGGGTTCGATGAGAGACTGTCTGGTGGCATTCTGCCCCGTCCAATTGGGACGGACAGAATTCCTCGAATCTTCTTTGCAAATCTTGATGATCCTTCGACTCGCTTGATTCGCCGGGTCACGTATGCAAATCGTCAGGCGACACCTCCAGATCGGCGCCGGACCGGAGACGGGAGCGAAGCCAGGCGGCCGCGCCATCGGTAAAAGTGAACGCACGCCCCGATTCGATCGAGCGAGCACCGCCGGTCAACGCGTCGACGGCCTGCGGCATTCGTCACACAACATCGTTCGTGATCTTGCGCTCCCTCGTCGTGCAAATACCTGCGTTTCTTTCGATGCTGACAATCAGCTTTACGGACCATATGCGAGAAAGGAAGGCACCCTTAACAAATCGGCAATCCGTGCCCGCCATTCGGGTCGATTGGACTGCGCTCACGCGGAAATCACGATTGCACGCGGGCACGATGCTCTTGCCACGACCAAAAGAGAACCATACCGAAGCCGACGCAAACCGTTACGTTGAGCGGAATCAAAACATAGTTCTTCTTCTGAATCGCCAGAAAAACCGTCATGAGTGAATAGGCGAACGTGGCGATTTCCCCGGCCAGCAGAACGGCATTGATGCGAGGCTTCGTCGAGCGATAGGCTTCCTTGCCTTTTGGCGTGCGATGAAAGCCGCTATACACGCCGAAAACCGCACGCACGCCCCCCGCGAAGTAATACCAGGCCATCGGCAAAAACATCGCGATATAAAGGTAGGTATCCCATACCGTTTTCAGAACACTCGGCTTGTCGTCGAATCTCGCGCCCTTGCGCGAACCGAACGCATTCGCAAGCGCCCAGATTGCCACCAGAACGAAAAAGGCGAATGCGCCGAGATGAATCCCCTCGCCGTCGAAATGCACCAGACAAGTCAACGGCATGCTGAGCAGTATCAGCACATAGATCGAAGCCAGCAGCACGGACGAGAACATCACCGAGATCGCGTGCATCCGCTTCATCAGCGGCATGCTTTGCGACAGCATTTGTCCGACATGCTTGAACCCGCTGTGGATCAGGCCGCGCCCCCAGCGTTCGCGCTGAATGCGAAACGCGCTGATGGTCTCCGGCAGCACTGACATGGAAACGACCTCTCGCAGATACGCATACTTCCATTCGCCGAACTGCGCGCGATAGCCCAGGTCCACGTCTTCGGTGACCGTCGACGCATTCCAGCCGCCCAGCGCATCGACGCACTCCTTGCGCCACACACACGAACTGCCGCTCAGCGACGCCATGTCGCCGTCCTCGCTCAGCCCCACCGTCACGTATTGCTGGTGGCCCATTTCCATGGCCTGGAAGCGTGTCAGGAACGACGCGTCGCGATTCTCGTAGCCGATGCCGGTCTGAAGGAAGCCGAGCTTCGGATCGGTGAAACACGGAATGGTCTTCAGCAGGAAATCCGCAGGCGGCACGAAGTCCGCATCGAAGATCGCAAAGAACTCGCCGGACGACTGCTGGATGCCGTTGACCAGGTTGCCGGCCTTGTAGCCCGTTCGCGACTGACGCTTGATGAGCCGGATGTCGATTCCGTCGGCGGCGTAGCGATCGACCTTCGCCCGCGCGAGCTTCGTCGTCGCATCCGACGAGTCGTCGAGCACCAGGATCTCGATCTCGTTGGACGGATAGGTCAGGCGGCAGGCCGCGTCGATGAGCCGCTCGACCATCTCGGACTCGTTGCAGATCGGCAGCAGCACGCTGACCCGAGGATGAAACCCATCTTCGGAGATCCGGACGGGCTGCGCCAGGTCGGTCAGCTTGCGCCGTTCGACCTTGCGGGAAATCAGCAGCACGCGCAATTCGAGCAGCACGTACAGCGCAAAGTAGAGCACCACCAGCAGGAAGACCAGCTGGGCAGCGTAGGAAAGCAGCGCGAGCATCGTGACCACTTCCCCTCAAATCTTCACGACGGCGCAGATTTCTTCCAGCCGGTGCGCCCACGTATGGTTCTGCCGTACGTAGCGTGCGCCTGCCTCGGCCCGGTCCAGATCATCCTGCGACGGGCCGTGCCGAAGCCGCGAAAACAACTCCCGCGCCTCGTCATGCGTATCGATCACGTGGCAGAACTCACGGAAATACCGGTCGACCGCGCAGCTCGCGTTGGTCACCGCGATGCCGCCGCACGCGAGAATCTCGAGCAGGCGCCGCGAGAACATCGTCTCGGAGCCCGTCACCGAATTCACGTTGATCGAGATCGCATGGGACTTGTACACCTGCGCGGTTTCCCGATGCGGCACCTTGCCGTGCACGCGCAGCCCGTTCCGCTTCGGATAGCGGAACTCGAAGAAGCGCGACAGGCGATCGTGATTGCGATCGAATACGTTGAGCTGCAGATCGCTCTGCTCGCAGGTGTCGAACACCATGTCGAGAAAACGGCGACGTTCGTTCAGGATGCGCCGGTAATAGCTGCCCGTGAAGCACGCTTCGTTGCGAACGAAATTGAAGCCCGAGAAATTGTGCGACGCCGGCTGATACGGCATCACCAGCGTGTTGACCGGCACGTGCGCGGGCACCTGCTGCCGATATCGGGCAAGACATGCCTCGTCGGTCGTGAACACGTAGTCGAACACCTTCGCCACGTCGATGAACGTGTCGAAGAACGCGCCGTCGTCCTTGTTCCAGAATACGGTCGGAACGCCCGCGCGCCTGGCGAAGTCGACCAGGCGAAAGATCGCCGTCGGCTTGCTCAGCCGCATCGGCGGCGACTGTCGCGCCAGCTCGTAGCGCCAGCTCCCGTCCACGCCGTGAAACGCCGATTCCACGAGCACGAGATCCGGTTTCCAGTTGCCGATCACGTCCGCGTAGTTGGCAGGCGTCATGGTGCGCACGCGACATTCCGCCGACAGGCAGTCCGCCGTGAAGTAATCGGTGACGAGCGCAATCTTCAGGCGCCCGAAGCGTCCGGCCTGCTCCACATCCTCCGCAACCGTCGGATAGTCGTAGACCAACGAACCCAGTTTTCTAATGACCCTGCCGACCATTTAACCCCTCACCCTGCGACATTGGCAGTGCGTTCATGACAAATTCGCGCCAGCGGCGCTGTGTGGCCGCGTATTCTCTCGCCTGGCCACGGAGCGCCGCGAGCGTACCGCGATCGGACAGCGCCGCATCGATCACCCGTGCCAGGTCGATCCCATCGCCGGCCTTGAAAAACCAGCCAGCCGGGCTCGGACCCATTTCGTCGCGAAACACCGGCAGATCCGGCACGATCACCGGCTTGCCCATCGCGAGCGCTTCCACGAGCTTGATCGGCGGCACGATCTCGCAAACCTTGAACGGCTTGCGCGGGATGCACACCAGTGCGCAACGACCGAGCGTCCGGCGCGCCTGCTCGGGCGAGGTCCGGCCCAGAAAGCGAATCTGCTCCGACAATCCGAGGCGCCGCACCTGCGCCTCCAGTGCCGGCCGTGCCTCGCCTTCTCCGACGATCTCGACCCGCACCGCGCGTCCTTGCCCGCTCAACCGGCCGACCGCATCGATCAACGTGTCGAGTCCTTCATAGCCGATCAGCGAGCCTGCATATCCAATCGTGTCGGCGTCGATCTCCTCGGGCGCCGCGGGTGTAAACCGTTCGGGATCCACACAATTCGGCAGCAGATGCATCCGATCGCCGGCAATCCCCCAGCGATCGCGCGCGAACCGGCCCAGTTGCGCCGAGATCACGAAAAGCTTGTCCGCGTGCCGGGCCACCAGCCCCTCCAGCTGCAGCCCCTGCGCGAACCCCTGCCGCCTTTCGTATTCCGGCATGCGCGAGATGCGCGTCAATTCCCACAACCCGCGCATCTCGTACTGGAACGGAATGCCCAGTTGCCGTGCCGCCAGCAGGGCCGGCAACGCGTTCACGTGATTCGACGCCGCGTGGATCACCGACGCGCGATGCTGCACGGCCACGCGCGCGATGACGGGCGCCGCCTGCAACGCATACATCAGCACCGGCCGGTTGTTGAACGGCGCGCTCGCATGCAGATACCGGACCTCGCTCACCTGCGTCTCGCTGCCGGCGGCGTCGGTCAGGCGATCCGCGCGATCGCCGGGATAGCCGGGCCGCGTCAGCGGATGCACACGACCGCCCGCAGCCGCCAATGCGCGCACGACTTCGTGCGTGCGCGTCGTATAGCCGCTCGTGTGATACGGCAATGCGCTCGCCGCCACGTACAGCATGCTGTCCGGATCGCCGACGAACGGCACGCCGCGCGAACGCTGCTTCAACTTGCGCTCGAGCACATGCGCCGTCAGTCGACGGCTCATCGCGAGCAGCGGCTCGGTCAACGCCGTCTGCAACGAATCGAGCATCGTGCTCATGCTTTCGCCGCCCTGGCCGCCTTCAGTTCGGCACGGGCGAGATCGGTCGTATGCGTGGTCCGGATCCTGCCGCGGGCCTGCAAGTCCAGGAATTCCGACGTCGTGATCACGTCGTAGTCCTTCGTCAGGCGCGCCAGGAGTTTCCGGTAGCCTTCGACACGCTGGTCGTCCCGATAGGTCGCATGCCCGTTCTCGTCCCAATACAGCAGCGACCACGAATGAAGCAGGAAAATCGAGAACGTCGGACTGCCGCTGAACGCGTCGAGCAGCAGCTTGCCCCACCACGGACGAAACCGGAAATACGGCGATTCAGGATAAGTCAGGCGTGCCCACCATTCTTCCTTGCCGACCTTCGGCAGGATCTTCTTTTCCGTCATCGGCACTTCGATCACGCCGTTCGACCACTGGAACGGCAGATTCGTGGGCTCGCTGTAGTTGCACTGCCCGGCATGGACCGCGCACAGGGAATTGTTGAACGAAAGTTGTACGCCGGTGGACTTCAGCGCCCGGATCGTCGACGCGTTCCAGCGAAACGAACCGGCACGGTGCGCCAGCACCGGCTTGCCCGTTTCCGCCGAAATCAGCCCGCCGAAGTGACGAATCACGAACTCCGCGCGCGCATCGTCCGTGTATTGATTCATGTATTGCGGCCGCCGCGCAAGGCCGTGCTCGGCCCAGAACGAGTCCGGCAGGTATTCCGGATGCGTATGCAGTTGAACGTCCTGCCCCGCGGCATCCAGCCGGCGCACGACCTCCTTCGTTTCGTCGAGATACGCATACGCGCCGCACTGGTCCACGAAGAACACGTGCTTGACGCCGAACTCGTCGCCGATGGAAGCCATTTCGGCAACCCCTGCCCGCCCCTTCTCGTGCACACCCCACATCAGCCGTTTGACGTGATCCTCCGTGGCGCGCTTGGGCAGCGCCTCGGTATCCACCGTCAACATGGCATAGCGATTTCTATCCATCATGTTCAGTTCACTTCCACCAATGCCTTCCAGTCGGCGTCGCTGGCCTGCGCCGCGGCCGGCGGCACGATCCGCGCATCGCGATAACGCCACGCGAGATAGGCGCGCTTTCTTTCGCGATACGAACGATCGTCGCCGCTCAATTCCGGCAGGTATTCCACCAGCCAGCCCAGTCGCGAATAGAAGGCGAAATCGGCCACGTCGGTCACCAGTACCGGCGCCAGCGCATCGTTGCCTTTCAGGCGCGCGGAAAAGCCTTCGCACGCACGGCGCAGTGCATCGCGCTCCGTACCCGGCGCCCAGATCAGCAGCGTGTTCGCTTCGGCCGAAACCGGCGCGTGCTTCAGGGTCGGCAGCCACGGATAGTTCGTCACGTGAGGCGTAATCACACCCAACGTGGCCAGCACGCGCCTGATGCCGCGCCACGCGCGCTCCTTCAGCGTGGCAGGCGGCTTCCCGGCGAGCAGGTCATGGCGCGTCAGCAACGTCCAGTCGGGCTTCGCCGCCAGCATGCGCAATTCGTGCCTCAAGGCCCGGGTTTGGTCGATGATGCTCAATGCGTTCGCCTCTTGTCAGCAATCCTGGCCATGATCTCGTCCGCCGCGAGCGATGCGCCGTTCATCGGCACCGCGCACCGCGCGGGCGCCGCTTCGTGCAACATGCCCAGCAGCGCGTCGACAGCCGCCTTGCGCTCCTGTTCGGTCTCGCAAGCCGACACGACAGCCGGCATCGCGTCGGCGACCATCCGCGCGCGGCGAACCTGATCGTCCACCAGTTGCGCGTTGGGCACCAGCAGCGCGGGCACGCCCGACTGCACCAGTTCGCAGCAGGTGTTGTAGCCCGCGGCGCCGACAAAGGCATCGAACGCACGCAGATAGCGCGCCAACGGGTAGACCGAGATCGGCAGCACACCGGCCGGCAATTCGACGTCGCGCACCGAGATGGGCGCCCGCGCCCAGACCACCTGGAACCCGGCCGCCTCGAACGCGGCGATCAGTCCGTGCCCGATGCCGGCGACATCCTTCAGGTTGCCCGGGCCGAGAGAAAAGAGGACGAAGCGGCCGGCCTGCGGCAGGCCGAGCGCGTTTCTCGCCGCTGCGCGGTCGAGCAACTCGTCGTCCTCCAGCAGGCAGACCGGTGGCACCGACAGCCGCGTGCCGCCGTTCGTCAGCGACGCGCGTGCTTCGGTCGCACCCAGTTCACCCGGCTGGATCACGAGATCGAACAGCGCTTCGTCCACCGGCACCGTCTTGGTATCGGCCTTGAGCAGCCCGCGATTGGACCACACGAGGACGGGCGATCCATACATTTCGCATGCCGTCAGCAAACCCTTGAAGGGCCACGTTCCGTCAAATACGACCGCATCCGGGCGAACCCGCTCCAGCATCAGGCCCAGCCGCACGGCCAGTTCGCTGTTCCAGCCGAACGTCGAGCTCGACGACCAGTAATGGGAAACGAAATAGTCCGCCTCGAATCCCATCTCCTCGATGATCTCGATCGCCGACGCCAGCGAAAAGAAGAACGGGCGCGCGCGGCCCCGCAGGCGACGCGCGTACGCGAGGCAACGGTTCAGATGGCCCATGCCCGAGCCGTTCACGTTGAAGAACAGGATGCGCGGCAACGCGCTCGCCGCGCGCGCCGGGTGACCGGACTCCTGGCCGATCATGCGTCCCCGCCGAACAGGTCGCGCGTGTAGACCTTGCCTGCGACGTCGGTCAGATCGTCGGTCAGGCGGTTGGCAACGATCACGTCGGCGGAGCGCTTGAATTCAGCCAGGTCGTGGACGACCGACGAGTTGAAGAACGTCGATTCGTGCAATGCCGGCTCGTAGACGATGACCTCGACGCCCTTGGCCTTGATGCGCTTCATGACGCCCTGGATGCTGGACGCGCGGAAATTGTCGGACCCGGCCTTCATCACGAGGCGGTAAATGCCGACGACCTTCGGCTTGCGCTTGAGAATGCTCTCGGCGATGAAGTCCTTGCGTGTGCTGTTCGACTCGACGATCGCACGAATCAGGTTCTGCGGGACGTCGCGATAGTTGGCCAGCAGCTGCTTCGTATCCTTGGGCAGACAGTAGCCGCCGTAGCCGAAGCTCGGGTTGTTGTAGTGCGCGCCGATGCGTGGATCGAGACATACGCCGTCGACGATCTGGTGCGTGTCGAGACCGTGCTGCGCGGCATAGGTGTCCAGTTCGTTGAAATAGGCCACGCGCATCGCCAGGTACGTATTCGCGAAGAGCTTGATCGCCTCGGCTTCCGTGCTGCCCGTGAACAGCGTCGGAATATCCTGCTTGATCGCCCCCTGCTTCAGCAGACCGGCAAACGCTTCGGCTCGCTCGGAACGTTCGCCGATCACGATCCGCGAAGGGTGCAGGTTGTCGTACAGCGCCCGGCCTTCGCGAAGGAATTCGGGTGAGAAGATCAGGTTGTCGGTGCCGAGTGCCGCGCGCGTACGCTCGGTGTAGCCGACCGGAATGGTCGACTTGATCACCATCACCGCCCGCGGGTTGATCGCCATCACGTCGCGGATGACGACCTCGATCGAGCGGGTGTTGAAGTAGTTCGTGTCCGGATCGTAGTCGGTCGGCGTGGCGATCACCACGTAGTCGGCGCCGGCGTACGCGTCTTCCTTGTCCAGCGTCGCGCGGAAGTTCAGGTTCTTGTGGCGCAGGTAGTCCTCGATCTCGGCATCCTCGATCGGCGACTCCTTGCGGTTGAGCATCGCCACCTTCTCGGGGACGATGTCGAGAGCCACGACTTCATTGTGCTGCGACAGCAGGACGGCGTTGGACAGGCCGACGTAGCCTGTGCCGGCGATAGCGATTTTCATGCGTGTTTCTCACAGGCAAACACAGGAACTTTCATCTCTTATATCTACCTTTAATTTCATTGGCTGCTTGATATGAGCAGCCGAAAATAACGAATCCCGAGCTCCGGATCGGGCGAGCATCGTGCCGATCCGACACCCACGACAGACCAAAACTCCATCAAGGCGACCTACGGTCCGTATGCAAGATCAGATCTGAAGTGAAATTGCACGGGACGGCGGCGTTATCACAGTTTCGCGGCTTGTCCCGGTTATCGGCCGGCAAGCTGAACCACGTCACGACATGACTTTCCTTCGATTCATGTGCCGCCATATTCTCGAATCTCACCACCTGGACGTTGGGCACTGCGCCATTAGGTGCCTTCACCTTCCGGACAGCCGGAGACGGACTCCATACATTGGGAGAAAGCGCCTCCGCCACCTTCATCGATTTATCGTCGTAGACGAGTGTCTTGGCGCCGATTTCCGGCTGGCTGACCTGTTCGATCAGGTGGCCATCACTCACCTTCACGCCCGAGAAGTTGATTTCACCCTTGATGGTGCCTCCGCCCCTCGGATCCCAACGGAAGGTCCATTGCGTTGCCGGCGCCGTTTTCCAGATTCCGTTTTCAAGGCGGGCATGGAACAGTTGCGTCGCCCCCTTTGAATCGAACTTCAAGTATGAGATGACGGGCCGCCCGGCCTCATCGAACCCCAGCCGGATGTTATTCAACAGGCCGCTTCTTTCTGGGATCTCGTCCACGACTTCCGCCGTCCTGGGTGTAATCGGCAAAGGAATGACGTCGCCCGCACTGTTTTGCCACGTCTTGAGGTCACGACTCTTCGCGTAATTCACGTTGAAGTTCGTTTCGACGAAGTAATTTTCCCGCCAGACCCACGCAACGTGGAAGAAGCCATCCGGACCGCAAACGTAATTCGTATGGTACGCATTCACGGGCTTCTTTTCGGAAGTGGGGGCAAAAATCGGGCGATTTGTCCAACGCACCCAACCGGCGTTATCGAACCGGTTGATAAATTCCTCGCCGTCTCCGCTGTGCCCGGAGCGGTACGAAAATCCCAATGCACCATCCATGAACCGGAAAAAATAGGGATACGTCGCCTGCACCTCGTCTGATCCGATCATCGGCCGCACCGCTTCAAGGCCCGCCAACTTGTCCGGAGCGTCCATTCGTGCATATACAAGCGGTGAGGCGTGCATATTCCCGGAAACATGAAGGCGATTCGACTTGTCGAGCGCAAGGACGATCGAGTTGTGGGCATCCCACCCGCCAAAGCGCGATGCAACCCTCGTCTTCGCCACCTCCCCGGTGCATTTGTTGACCTGTGCAACCGACAACCATCGATCCGCGTCGTAGTACGAAACATAAATAAATTTCTTGTCTTCCAGCGCATCGAATTTGACACGCGAAGCGCCCCACACCCGATCTATCGTCAGATCCGGTGACATCCCCGCACACTTCGCATCAGTGGCCTCGGCCGCCCACGATGCCGAAGCTGCCGCGACACTCAGCAAGACCAGCAATCGAACGGCAAACTGCTTCGTTTCCAAGGCCACCTCCTCTCCGAATTACCCCAAGCCGCACCGTACAAAGAATCCACCTGAAGCGGCGCTCACCCTTAGCCGCACGTTTCGTCGGCGGCCACCGCAGCTCACTCAGCGCCTCATCACAGCCCCGGCCGCTTCGCGCACGCGTCCCATTTCAACTCCGGCAAAGGCCGCCTTCACGAGCCCCGCGTATTCCGGATATCGTCGGGTGACCACGTCGACGCCCGCTTTGACCAATGCCGTTTTTTCGCCCTTGAAGCTGGCCGTTCGAATGTGATAGACAAACGACCAGGGAGAAATCAGGTTGCGCCAACCAGCCTTATAAGCACGCATGCAGAAGTCGTTCTCCTCGCCGTAGCCGCGCGGGAAGCCCTCCTCGTCAAACGCCCCGCATTCGTCAATGAGCGCTCGGCGAATATACATACAGAATCCCGACCCGGTCGGCACTTCCGGTGGAACACATGCCTGTGTTGCTTGGGTCACGAGGAGTGCGTATTCGTCATGGCTCAGATGCGGCGGACGCGGACAATATTCGTTGAACTTAGGGAATGAAAACGCCCCTGCGTTATCACTCATCGCGGTAACGGTCGCCACCTTCTCGCGACTATAGGCGGCGGCCCGCAACCCCTCGAGCCAGCGCGGCGTTACGACCGTATCCGAGTTCAGCAATACGACGTCGTTGTCGCCCGCCTCGCGAATCCCGCGATTTATCGTCTTGGTATAGCCGATATTCACGTTGTTCTTGAGAATAAGAACACCCGGCACGCCGTCGAACTCTTCCAGCATCGGCGTGATGCCCGGATCCGGACTCCCGTCGTCGATCACGATCAATCGGTCCCGAGTCAGATCGGTATGCTGGAGCACCGATCGCAGGCAGTCGCGAACGGCAGTGACCGCGTTATAGACCGGCACAATCACGGTCGTCGGCTTTGCATAGCCGATCGCGCGCGCCGCGACAGCGGCTGGTGCGTTACCCGTCGCGATCAAACCCTCCCGTTCGAAGATCTTTGCATAGCCATCGGAAAGCGCGGCCTTCAAATTGTCTTGAGTGAAATGCTGCTCGACAAACATGCGTCCGGCCTGCCCCATTTCGGAAACGAGCTTGTCTTTTTCGCAGAAACGCACCACCGCGTCCACGACTCCGTCGATATCGCGGTAAGGCACAAGAAAGCCCGTCTTCCCGTGCTGCACCAGCTCGCTCAGCGCACCCCAGTCATAGGCAATAACCGGGCGGCGGGCGGCCATTCCCTCGGCAACCGTACGGCCGAAACTCTCGGCAAAGTGCGAGAGATTGAGCAGCACGTTCAATTCCGACATCGCCTTGCGCGGATGTTCGGCATAGCCGGCAATGATCAGATTGTCGGGACGCGCACCGGACGCGACCTCTTCCTGCCACTTCTTGACCTGGGCATTCACCGGACCAACCACCACGAAGCGGGCTCGCGGTGTGCGTTCCGCGGCTCGCCGCGCCACCTCGACGAAATCCTCAACACCCTTCTTCGGAATATTCGAACTGACAATGCCGAACTTGATGGTGTTACCGAACTTGTTTCCCAGTTCGAAATCGCTCAGCGTCACCGCATTGGGTACGTAAAGCGTCTTTTCCGGACGCGAAAACAATTGACTCGTGGCGCGACTGTTCCCGATCACCCAATCCGAACGTTCGAATACGCGCCCGATGATTTCGCTGATCGACAAACCAAGTTGTTCACGCAAAGGGTCATCCAGCGAAATCAGTTCGCGCGAGTGAACGACCCGGGTCCTGCCCATGCGCGTTGCGGCCTCCAACGGCTCAAGCAGCACGATTGTGTTCGCATGCACGACATCGACAGCGTGACGCGCGATGATGTCTGCAAAGGTCACCGTCAACCAGGCCTTGCTGGCACGGTTGTTCTTCCATTGCGGATAGGGAAAGCAATACACACCGAGGCTGCGCTCACATATTTCGCGAATATAGGCCTTGTTTCCGCCGGACGGCAGGGTCATCACGACGTTGACGGATTGTTCGGCGAACGCGCTCAGCACATCCAGGAGACTCCGCTCTCCGCCAAACAGATGATGGCCGGAGATGTGCGCACAGAGCATCACTGTCGGCCAGTCCGGGTTCGGCTGCCTCTGTCCTTCATGCCAGGCAACCGAAGGCAGCGGCTTTCCGTCCGTGATGGCGTCTTTCGTATCCGCAAGCGAATTTTCCGGCAGCTTGAGTACGTCCGCTTCTTTCGAACTAGCGGCGATCCCCGCAGGCAATACTTGCGGCGTAACTCCAGCGACAGATTCAGCGGCCGAAGCGAAGGCCTTCAGATACGAACGACCCCACCGCTGATCTGGCTCAAGATAGGTGCCCTCCGCCCACTCATTCCACGCGTTGATGAAGACGAGCGACTCGTTGCCTTGGTTGAAACGCTGCTCTTGCTCGAGGATGCGCTGCATCCAGCGACGGAAGCCATATGGCGTCGCTCCGTGGAACACTCGCGCATCCGTCAGGCGGCGAGCGGTATTGTCCCAACCCAGCATGGTTCCTCGGTGAACCGGCCACGAATAGCCATCCTCAAACTTCGCGATATCACCCTCGACCACTGCCGAGTAATCGAAGATCTGGCCGCCAAAATTCTTGTGCAGGTCGTGCACCTTGTCACGCAGATCGACGCGCTCCGCTTCGTGAGGCGGAAACAGGACATAACTATCGAGCCGGTAGTCCTCCGGGGAACCTTGCAGCGTTTCCAGCCCGAACCGAACAGCGCACAGGTGAATCTCACCCAGCCCCGCCTTCCGGCACTCCTCGCGCCACGCAGCGGCGGTTTCCAGCCAGTTCGGAATGATCGAGATTCGATATACCATCATCACCGGCTTGCCGTCGTACCGAATCCAGCGCGGGTCCTTCATCATCGGGATCAGTTCCCGAATCAACGCGACATTGCTCTCGAGCGTATAGGTCTGCTCCATCAGCACATGCCGGTTCTGCCCATCCCAGTTCCGTGACCAGTTCTCGTTGGCCCAGCAAACGCAGAAGCCCGTGTCGACGCTCTTGGATCGAGCCATCTGCTCGATTGGATGATTCAGCAGTTTCTTGCCGTCGAACCAGTAATAGTAGTAGCAGAACCCGTGAATCCCGAACTCGCTGGCCAGTTTGGCTTGCGCGACCTGTGTTTCCTCGAGACGCAGATCGTAGTATCCGAGCTCGGTCGGCACTCGCGGCTGATAATGGCCTCTGAACAACTGTCGAGCCCGCGTGACGTTGGTCCACTCCGTGAAACCTTTCCCCCACCACAAATCGTTTTCCGGGATCGGATGAAACTGCGGGAGATAGAACGCGATCGTCTTCAACGTCCGAGGACGAGCGGGCTGAATCGCTTGAGCACCTTTTCTCGCTTCTGACTGAACCGACAGATTCCCGAGTTTTGCCAGTACGGACAACACGCCCAGAACAGTGGGCCGTCCCGGAAACCCGTTGGCAGCATTCTTGTCGCCGACAAGCTCACTCGCCCAGAGCGCCGAAGCCAGCCCTCTCAACAGCAAAGGTTTGAGCCACACTTCGGCGCCGACCGGCACCGTGACCGTCTCGTCCGAAAGGCTCAGCCCCATGCGGGACAGTGCAATCTTCACGCCGTCGATCACACGATGATTGCCGCCCTCCTTGGAAAGCGAGACGAACCGTTTCGCACGTATTCCCCAGTCAGAATCCGCCGTAAATTCGACTGCCCGGCTCGCCACGTCCGACAATTCGTCGTCACCCTCGCCGGGCGCAAGCCACAGTACGGCCTGATAGTCATCGAATACATTCGATCCGGCCACTCGCAGAAAATTCTGGGCGTTCCCTTCGCCATCGCCGTCACCAACGATCGTCACGGATGCGGTCAAGTTGCCGAAATTGACGTGCTCGACATCGGAGAACCCAAGTACAAACAAATCGTGTCGGTGGCCCAGAACGGGAAGCGTCCTTCTCACACGCTCCCACGCTTCGTCGTTCATCACGTTTGCCACGATCGCGATCGAGGCCATCGGACGTAGTCCGCGCAACATGAACGCGTCCTTTCCCAACCTGAACATCGGTTGATCGGTCCGATGGCTGACGTTCGACTTCGCCACCACGTCGTTGGCCGCTTGGTCCACCCGAATCGTATCGACGGTTGCTTCGCGCTCGCGCCCGCGATTGATCAAATGACCAAAGAGTCGAACGATTTCCGAATCGTTCGAACAACGAAGGGCCGCCACCCAGTTTCGCAATTCCTCGGCGTTAGCCCCCACGGACAGGATGTCTTGAAACAGCGTGCTGCGCCTGTTGCCCTGCTGCGAGTTTCCGTCGACGGCATCCAACACGGCTCCGAGCGCAGGTGCAAGCTTGTCGATAGAAACCATCGAGACTTCGTCATACTTGAACAGATCCGCCATTGCCGGCGAGTCGCAAGCCAGTACCGGGACCCCCATCCCGACAGCATCGGTGAGCTTTGCCGGAACCTGAAACTGCGCAGCCGGCCCACCGTCGTGCAGGAAAACGCAGACGTCAGCCATCGAGACGACGGCCGGAATTTCGGCGAATGGTTTGTTGGCGATGAATGCCGTTTGGCAACCGCGAACCTGCTTGAGCGTCTCCTTCAGCGACTGATCCGGGAAGTCTCCTACGATTGCGAACAGGACGTCATCCCGCCCGAGCTCGGCGATTGCCTCGGCGGTTTCGACCAGCCCCTTGTGCGGCCGGGGGGTACCAAAAAACAGCACGATTTTCTTGTCCGCGGGCAGGCCGTATTTTTTTCTGCTCTTGCTCTTCAACCCCGGCGACGAAACAAAGGCCTTTTCGTCGCGAGCGTGACGAATAATCAGGCCACCATATCGATTCTGCAGTGCGGGGTTCGAAACGGTGACACCATCGAACAAATTCACCAGGCCAACGGCGATGCGCGTCCAGTCCTGGCCGGCCAGGTTCACCCTGGGGAACTGATGGTGCTTGTCCAGATACTCCCCGATGCCGATAGGGGACTCTGCCTGGACAAACGCCAACTCCTCGTCGTCGATGTCCATCAATACCTTCGCATCCCAGATCAGCTTGTACAGCGCGCCGAACAAGACATTGGGCCCGCGCGGCTTCGAGAGATGCACGATATCGTAGGGATGCGCGACAACCAGTTCGATAGCCTGCTCGACAAATCGCGACTCGTCCTCTACCAGGATTGCGTGCTTCGCAATTTCGGTTTCCTGAATCGGCCCCCAGATCTCCCGCCCGAACTGTGGAAAGAGGCTGCCGATGATCTCCACGTCGGCAAATCGCTCATACACCATCGCCAGCGTGTAGGCTCGCCCCGCCGAATTATGTGCGAGTTCCCAACTGCAGACGCCCACTCGCGGCCTACCGGCCTCTTCGCGGCTCTTTCGATATCTTTGCTTCGCGAGAGCGAGGTTCGTCGACGCGATCCGGGCGAGCCCGGGTGTGGTGATCAACACCTCGGCATATTTCCGAATGGCGTCTTCGTACTTCCCCGAACGCATGTATTCGTTGCCAAGTGCGAGAGGCGTTTTCATATTCTTGTTCATCACATTTAGTTATTTGTGAATTTGATGTCCAACAACGTGACTGCAGAGCTCACAACCTGGCAGTCAAGGTCATGCGCCGGCTGCTCGTTACGCTGCAACAACAGGCTGAGAACACTCTCATTTTCCCAGCGAGTTCGATCGATGATTGGTTCGGCAAAGCCGAGATCCTCATCCAGAATGAATCGCGTGTTTTTCTCCGACCACATGTAATCGGGTGCCGCAAGCAAAGTCGCGGCCATTCGACCGCGGCTATGATCTCCGCGAGCGATGACATATACATTGTCGAATCGATCGATGACCACCTCCGGGCGACTTATCGGAATTTGCAGCGTCCCCTTCCCTCGCAATGCAAAAGGCTGAGTGCGCGCAGAAATGGTCTGATGCCGCCACTTCGCGCCATCGAAGTACAAATGCTGATACTGCGGAACGCCATCCGGATCGTCCGCATAGAAAACAATATGCGGACGGTTTCGGCTGTCCAATGCCATGCTGCACTGATTGATCAAATTACTTCCGGGCGAGATCGGGCAAATTATTTCAGCATTAACCTGGGTGATCGGAAGTTGATAGTCTCGCCCCTTTGACGTCTGCCAACTGGCGCCATTATCGAATGAACATGCATATCCGATATTCACATTGTTGATGAGATCGTCTTCGCCGAGCGTATGCGTGCGCCATACGAAGCTGAGATGCAAGCTTCCGTCGTTGCCGATGGCCGGATGGTTCCAGTAAGCGTTGCTCGTCCAGGGCTTCGACTCACTGCCGCTGAGAATCGGCAAGGGGCGATCCGTCCAGCTCTCGGTCTCTTCGTCGTACGCCTTGAGGCGAGCGTTTCCGCTATCGTGCACGCCGTCACGATAAAGCAGGACGAGCGGAAATCCATGATGCGGCTGAATGAAGGTCGGATAGGTCACCCGTTCTTCGGACGTGCCCGTCATCGGAAGCTCATCCGTCCACTCGTTAATATCGTTGGCCGTGATGCTTCGGCGATAACGCAATCGCGTAGCGTGATGCCCGTAGCACAGGTGGATATGACCATTCCGGTCAACGCCGAGGCTAATACTATTGTGCGCGTCGTTCAGATCGTACGAACCTTCTACGTCATGGCTCTCGATCGCATCCGTCTTCAGATTGCGCCGAACAATGCGCAGCGTCCGTGAATCGACATAGAACGCAGTAACCTGCCAGTCCAGATGGGTCAGTATCCCGTGATGCCTGAAAATAACGGTATTGATGGTGTTACCTGCCCACGCATCACCGAGATGGAGCTTTGACAGCGTGACAACGTCGAAAGCGGAACTCGAATGAGCCAGTCCGCGCAATGCCGCGCTTGCGTCGCTTTCGAGATGGGTCGACGTCATGCCAAGCTCCTGACATTGTTGACTGATTCGCGCTTTGGTCAACAACACCTTGTCCGACCCGGGCGCGCCGACCCTGATCGACGACTCGAAATGTTTCAATGCCCGGGGGAAGCTCCCTGCTACGACAGCGGCACGTCCCAGACTGTTATGCACGCCAGCGACGAGAATCTGACAAAGATGACGCTCGCTGACGCCCCAGTCCCGAGCGAGACGCACATAGAGTTTGGCCTCGGCGAATCTTCCGAGTTGCAGACGCCCCGATGCCGCGAGCAAGGCCAGCTTTGCACGCTCGGGATGGTGTTGCAGGGTGGCGCGCTCCAGTCGGGCGAGGCTTTGCCAATCGCCAAACTGCCACTGGGTACGTGCTCGTTCGAGCAGATTTTCGTCGTAAGGCACGACGGTCTGCTCGGACCGAATCTCGACGATTTCGTTCGGCCGCACACGTTGACTTGCCAGTGCCCTGTAGCGCAAGTTCACCGACTTCTTTCTCATAGCTCTGGCTCTCGAAGCAGGATGTCCTTGATCAGCTCAAGCTGTGCTTCCGCGCGAATCATTTCTTCCTGCACCATCCTCTGACGCGCCTTCAACTCCGCATCGCTCTCCTGCTGATTTTCGAGCTGCTGTTGTAACGCGTTGATGTGCTCGATGTGCTCCGTCACCAGTCGGGAGGACTCGCCATGCTGACTCATCAAGGTCGACTTTTCACTTTCCAGCTGCTTTTTGGCTGCAACCAGAAGTTCGATCTCTCGTCTGCGTTCGCCCTCCTGTTTGACGGCATCCTCATACCGCGCCGCCAACGTCTGCCGTTCACGCTCGGATACGGCATTGGCTTGCTTCAGCGCGTCGAGCTCACGCGAGCGCTCGGCCGCATGCTCGCTGACACCTTCGAGTTGGGTAGTCAATGCCGAGTTTTGTTGTTCCAGTTCTGCTTTGACTTGCGTGAGCAGTTCGATTTCACGATCGCGATCGATCGCATGCCTGACGACGTCGTCGTATTGCGCGACCAGCGCCAGATTTTCGCGCTCGAGACGTGCCCGGTCCTCCGCAAGAACATCGACCTCGCGCGCGCGTTCGGCCACCTGCGTCGCAATCTCCGCTTGATGCCGCGTGGTCAGCCCCCTTACTTCGTGCTCCAGCCGCGCGACCATCCGCTCGAGATCCACGACACGCCGCGCCTGCTCGGTCGACTGCCTGAGCGTCGCCTCATGCCGCCCCTCCAGTGCCACCTTTTCCTGTTTGAGGTGCATCACGACCCGCTCCAGCGCTCCGACCTGCCTTGTACGCTCGACCACCTGAGCGCTGATCTCGTCGTGTTGCGCCAACGCCGACAACTTCTCCTGTTCCAGTTGAGCCCACGCCTGCTTCATCGACTCGACTTCCAGGCTACAAGCGATCAACTGCTCGATCACCTCCTCGTGCATTGCGATCGAGGCAAGAAGTTCTTCTTCCAGTTGAGTTTTTGCCTCCGTCAGGTCGGTGACGTCCTGACAGAGTTCGCCGACATGCTCGACGTTTCTCTCGTGCTGCTCGACGAGCTCGGAGCGCTCTTGCCCCAGTCGCATTTCGGCCTGCTTCAGGGTTTCAACTTCCCGCGTACGCTCGGCGACCTGTCTGACAGCATTTTCGTGACGAGCCACAAGTTCGGATTTTTCTCGCTCGAGGTCAGATTTCGTTCGTTCGAGATCAGATTTTTCCCGCTCGAGGCGCGCGTTGGCCTGTTTAAGCGCATCGACTTCCTGGTCTCGGGCGCCAGAATGCTTCAGCGCCGTTTCCTGATGCTTTACCAACGCGGACTTTTCCTGCATCAGTTGCGCATTGACCCGCGTCAGCGCCTCGACCTCGCGCGTGCGTTCTGCAAGCAACTGCGCGCTCTCGTCACGCGCTCGAGCCAGACTGGCCAGTTGCTTCTCGATCTCGTCCCGACGCTCGGAAAATCCGGCACCCTGCTTCGCTTCGCGTTGGCGAGCTTGCTTGGCTTCATGGCGCAACTGGCTGGCTTGGCGAGCCTCCGAATCGCTGAATTTGGTATCCGATGGCAGGATGTCCAGCAAGGCTTCCGCTTCGACGAGACTGCCCGCCTCATGAAGCCTGAAGGCGAGCCATTTCAGTCGAAAGGACTTCGGCTCCAACGCGTACGCTCGTCGCGCCGCCTCTGCCGCGCTGGCGCGATCGCTATTCATCAGATGACGCCCGAGCGTCGTATAGCCGTTCGCCCGAGTGACCGGAGAAATCGAGTCGCGAGCCATCAGCTTTTCCACCGCCTCGAAGCCTCCGGCACCATACGCGACAATGACCTTCGTAAAGTCCTTCCCGCCGAGCACTTCGGGGGGCGACTGGCGACGATAGTTGCGCCAGATCCTCCCAAGTGCACCAGGTACGGAGAACAGCGTCTTCGGCGAATCGACGCCTTGAATCAAAAGATTCCCGAGCTTGATATTCAGGGCGTTTTCCCTCTCAAGCCGATGGACCTTTCTCTGCGCGTTCACCAACGCACGCAAGCGCTGATTTTCGGCCAAGGCATTGTGCAACTCGTCATCGACCTTGCTCGCGCTCGATCCGCGATTTCCCAATGCCCCGCTCGACCACTCGTCTTCTGCAGCTCTCTCCTGCCGATAACGGTGTTCGAGTTCTTCCTGCACCTGGTGAAGCTGCAATAGCAGAATCTCGTTCTCCTCTTTCATTGCCTCAAGACGAGATTCAACATTGACCCGGATGGTCGAATTTTCTTGTTCGATCATTGTTTTATGCCCTTCCAAATGCCACGTGTATCGATGAGTACCTTTCCATCGATCCGGTCAGGTTTCACACTTTTGAATTCAGTGTGGTCAACCAGCAAAACCAATATGTCGGCTCGCGAAAGTGCCTCATCAAGCGTCACCAGATTCATTCCCGAAGTCGCCAAGTGTTCCGGCATTTCTTCGAGATTCGGCTCAACTATCATGATCTTGCCGGGATGGCTTTCGGCAAGAATCCCGGCGATTTGTAGCGCCGGACTTTCGCGCAAATCGTCGATATCCGCCTTGTATGTAACGCCCAGGCACGCGATGCGGATATCGCCACGCGTGGCGCCGGACGTCGTCATCTCGACAATGGCCTCGTTCACCCTGCGAATGACCCACTGCGGCTTGGCGTCGTTGACGTGACGAGCGGCCTGGATCAACGTCGATTCATCCGGCGCGCTGTCCACGATGAACCACGGATCGACGGCGATGCAGTGCCCACCCACCCCACAACTGGGTTGCAGGATATTCACGCGAGGATGCCGATTTGCCAGCTTGATGAGTTCCCAGACATCGATTCCCTGCTTGTCGCAGATCATCGAAAGCTCGTTGGCAAAAGCAATGTTGACATCACGAAAGCTGTTCTCGGTCAGCTTGCACATTTCCGCGGTGCGCACGTCCGTGACAATGCAATCACCCTGCACAAATGACTTGTAGAGTGCGACGGCTGCGTCGGAACATCCGCGCGTCATACCGCCGATCACACGATCGTTGACGACCAGCTCATGGACGATGCGCCCGGGGAGAACCCGTTCAGGACAGTAGGCAATTCGAATATCGGATTCGTCACCCACCTGCTGCGGAAAACTGAGATCGGGGCGCATCTCTGCCAGCCAGTTGGCCAGCATTTCCGTCGTGCCAACCGGCGACGTCGATTCGAGAATGACGAGGTTGCCTTTGGAAAGCACGGGAGCGATCGACTTCGCCGCCGACTCGATGCAGTTCAAATCGGGCCGGTGATCCGGTGTCAACGGCGTCGGTACGGCAATGACGAATGCATCCGCCGGCTCGGCGTGCGCAGCCGCTCTCAGATAGCCGGCGCCCACCGCCGCCTGAACCAAGATGTCCAGTTCAGGCTCGACGATGTGGATATCGCCACGGTTGATCGTATCGACGACGTACGGCGATACATCGACGCCAATCACCCGCAGTTTGCGTGAAGCGAATAGCGTTGCGGTCGGCAAGCCGATATAGCCGAGACCGATGATTGAAATGGTGTTCAACGTGTACTCACTAGAATATCGCGGATGCGTTGCGCAGCCTTGCCGTCCCCATACGGATTCGCCGCTCGCGCCATCGCGGCATAGCTCGCCGGGTCGTCGAGCAATCTGGTTGCTTCCGCAACTATCATGGCTGAATCGGTCCCGACGATCTTTGCCGTACCGGCCGCAACGGCTTCGGGGCGTTCCGTCGTCTCGCGTGTCACAAGTACTGGCTTGCCCAAGGCCGGTGCTTCTTCCTGAATGCCACCGGAATCCGTAATGACCAGTGCTGCCCGGTTCATCAAGTAAACGAACGGCAGGTAATCCTGCGGTTCGATCAGGAACACGCCAGGAGCATGTGCAAGAAGTCGATGTACCGGCTGCTTGACCTTGGGATTGAGGTGCACCGGGAAAACGATTTCGACGTCGCCCCGCTGTGCA
Organism: Burkholderia sp. RF2-non_BP3; assembly: GCF_001522185.1. Classification (NCBI taxonomy): domain Bacteria; kingdom Pseudomonadati; phylum Pseudomonadota; class Betaproteobacteria; order Burkholderiales; family Burkholderiaceae; genus Burkholderia; species Burkholderia sp. RF2-non_BP3. The sequence continues at coordinate 48,287 of NZ_LOSU01000032.1, forward strand.
ATTTCCAGCAGCGCGAGACAAACGGCCTCGTGCCCTTCGCCCAGATTTTCCCGGCGATGGCCAGTCACAAGAATCAAGCGCTTTTCCGGATTGAGGAAGGCGAATCGGGTATCCAGCGCTTTGCGCTGAGCGACATCCTCGCGCATGCCGGCCACGGTTTCCAACAGGGCATCGACAACCGTATTGCCCGTGATGTGGATGCGATCTTTCGAAACACCCTCTCGCAAAAGATTGTCACGCGCAGACGATGTCGGAGCGAAGTGATACTTCGCCAGAACGCTCGTAAGACGTCGATTCGCCTCCTCCGGCCACGGAGCTGACAAATTCCCGGTGCGCAGTCCTGCCTCCACGTGACCCACGCAGATTTGCCGATAATGCGCCGATAGCGCCGCGGCGAGCGTCGTCGACGTGTCGCCCTGTACCAGCACGAGGTCCGGACGAGCATCGCTCAACACGGAATCAAGGCCTGCCAATGCCTTGCTCGTCATCCCCAGAAGGGATTGATCGGGTGCCATGACGTCCAGATCGTAGTCGGGACGAACACGAAAGAACCCGAGCATCGAGTCGAGCATCTGCCGATGCTGCGCAGTCACGCAGACTTTCGTTTCGATCTCCGGATCCTTCTTCAGCACGTTGACCAACGGCGCCATCTTTATCGCTTCCGGTCGCGTTCCGAGCACGATCAAGGTTCTCATCGCCGTCCCCGATCTCAATCCACGTGATCCATGATGATGCTTTCCAGCAGCTTCACCACTCCGGCCAGCGCGGCCGCAACCAGCAACGTGACAAAGGCGTTGTAGAGCCGCCCCGGCTCCGTCGGATAACCCGGCTTGGTCGGCGTCTGAATGATCGAAACCATTTTCAAGGTCCGGGCAGCATCCATTCGCCCCTTCTCCAATGCGGACAAGGCCGTCTTGTACAGATCCTGAGCGAATCCAACCTGCATTTGGAGGCGCTGGAACTCCTCGACGGTGTAGTTGAGCGTTTTCCTCGACGGAGAAGCAAGTTCGGCGCGCTTCTGCGCGATCTGCTGCTCAAGCGCATTGAGCGTATTCCTGAGCATCACGACCGTAGGCTGATTCGGACTCAGGGATGCCGGCAGTGCCGACAGCTGAGTCTGAACATCGGTCTTTTGCGCTTCGAGCTTGTCGATGATCGCGTTCAGACTCTCCACCGTTGCCTGCGGAGCGACCAGGCCTTTGCGGTTCTGAAAGTCGATTACGGTATGCGTTGCATCCAGAAGCCGGTCGTGCGCTGCGGTCACTTGCCTCGACAGGAAGTCGACTTGCGATTGCGCCAGTTGATGACCGATCTGATTCATGTGGGCCTCGCCCTCGCGAACCATCAGTTTGACGATCGCCTGCGACATATCGGGATCGTATGCCTGCGCTCGAATATGCAATACCCCGCTATAGTCATCGTACTGAACGTCGACGCGCGACAACCAATACTGATAGAACCATTCGGTCGGTGCATTCTTGAACCACATCCGTGAAATGGGATCCCGGCGCCAGTTGCTGAAATGCGAGCGCAAATCCAGAGAAGCATCAAGCTTCTTGAGCATATCGAGCGACAAGAGATACTCCCGCAGCAGCAACTGATCGGCACGATTCGGGCCACCGGCACCCGGGACGATTGCAGATACGTCCACGCCCGGATTACTGATTTGATCGGTTGTCTGAATAATGACGTTAGCCTCGGACACGTAACGATCAGACGCAATCAACAACCAGTACGGAATGGACAGCACCGCGTAAATAAAAATCAGCTTGATAACCAGCTTAAAAATCCTGACAGAGCACACGACATCCTTGGCCCTCCGGAAAACGGCCACCAGCCGAGCGACGCCGCCCTCTTCCCCAATGGATAGCTGCTTTTTCATGCAAAAATACTTTCCTTGTACGCTCGCAATGCCTCGTCGAGATCATCGAACCAGGAAGCGCGACCTTCGTTTATCCAAATTCCGGACTGACAGAACTGCCGAAGCGTGCTTTCATCATGAGAAACCATGATCACGCTCGCCTGACTTGTTTTTCCCTTGAATGCGTCAGCAGCTTTTTTTCGGAACTTCGCGTCCCCCGCAGCCGTGACCTCATCTGATATATATACGTCGAAGTCGAATGCGAGCGACAATGCAAATTGCAAGCGCGATCTCATCCCCGACGAATAGGTTTGAACCGGTCTGTCGAAAGCCTCGCCCAGCTCGGCGAAATCCTGAATAAAGGCGAGCCGATCCCGAAGTTCGTCCTGCCGACCGTGAATCCGGCAGACGAATTTTGCGTTCTGCCGTCCGGTCAGCGTTCCCTCAAGCCCGCCCGCTCCCATCGGCCAGGACACACGGCACAGCCGCTCGACGCGCCCCTTGGTGGGATGGTCGACGCCACCGATGATGCGCAACAACGTCGACTTCCCTGCTCCGTTCACGCCGATCAGTGCAACGCTTTGTTTTGGCGGGATCGTCATGTCAATCCCGCGCAGCACCCATTTCCCGACGCCGTGCTCGGTCATGTAACGCTTGTGGACGTCCTCGATGCAGATCATCGCGTCACCAACTTATTAGAAAAGCGACGGTAAAGCGCCAGTCCCAATAACATGGCGCCAAGAGCCCACCCATAGAGATAAGTCAGACTGATTCCGGGTGCCGTGTGATACGACGGCAAAAAACCGATCCGCACCAGTTCCAGACCATGCACGACCGGGTTGATCAGCAGAATGTCCCGATATGGATTCGGTATCGACATGATCGGAAACAAAGCCCCGGAAATGTAATAAAGCGGCAAATAAAACAACTTGAAAATGTGATCCACTTCAGGGACGAAATTCATCGCCACCGACGTTACCAGGCCGAGCCCCAAGCCAAACAACCACAACCCCAGAAGACTGGCGATAGCCAATAGCGGATCCGCCGGAAGCAAAATCGGATTGAGCAGGTCAGGTGTTATCACGCGCCCCGCAGCAAGCGCCGCCGCGATTATGATGATCGAGATCGGGACCATCAAAAAAAGCTCCAGCACCGCTCTCACGATCGCCGCGTCAAACGGCTTTACCTGCCGGTAAACAAAGAATGCGTAGTTGCAATCGATCCCGTGCAACACCTGAATCCACGTACGCCGCCAGAGCAGGAAGCCAATGAATCCCGCGATGATCCACATCGTTATCGCAATTCCTCCGACTTCGTGGATCCGGAAAGTCGTATATCCGAAAGCGTGTATCGCGATATAAATCACGGGCTCCATCAGCAACCACAACCACGCCGCACGCGCCTCGAACAACCGATCCAGCGCCTCGCGCAGGAACATGGCTCTCCAGACGGAGACCGTGACCTCGAACGGAGTACGCACCTTTCCCACCATCGCGCCTTACTCCAGTTCCCGGTTGATGGTCGCCGTCGGGCTGGCCACCATCACGACGAGCGTCAGGAACTTCTTGAACTCGACCTCGGGCGAGTTCGAGACGTAAATCACGTCATGATTCTGAATCGGGAAATTCTGCGTCACGAAGAACGCGGCGGGATCCCGCAGGTTGATCTCGTAGACCACCGGCACCGTGCCATTGACAGCCCGCACCGTCTTGTCCTGCGCATCGACCAGCTTCGCGTCTTCGAACCGGAACACGAACACGCCACGCGCGTCGGCACGGTTGTCGTTGAGACCACCCGAACGCGCGAGCGCCTGGGCCAGCGAAATGCCTTGCGCCTCGAACGGAATCTCGTCGTTCTTGCCCGTCGCGCCCAACACCGAGAAGCTTTGCGACTGGAAGAGCGCCGTCACGACATCGCCCGGCTTGAGCACGATGTTCTGGCGCGGATCGCGAATGACCGAATCGAGCGGCATCGTTGCAGTGACACTGCCTCGCGAAAGCTGCACCGCCATGCGGCTGACCGACTGCTTCACGCCGCCGGCGAATGCCAGCGCATCGAGCAGACGCTCGCCCTTCGGGGTCAACGGCATCAGCGCGCTCGTGTTGACCTCACCCACGACCGTGATGTTCGATGCATTGTTCTTGGTGACGCTGACGAGCACCTGCGGCAGATTTGCCTTGCCCTTGAGATGGCTGACGATGCTCGCCTCGATCTGCTCGGTCGTCCGCCCCTTGACGGCGATCCGCCCCGCGAACGGGATGGTGATCGTGCCGTCCGAGGCCACCATCTGGTTGGGCAACGTGACGCTATTGGCCGTGGCCGTGGCCGTCGTCATCGGCTGCGCGGGCGCCAGCGTGCTGAACAGCATCGCCGGCGGCGCCTCCCAGATCGTCACCTCGATGACGTCGCCTGGGCCGATCAAGTAGTTATTGGTAACCGCACTCGGAAAGATGGTCGCGAACTGGCCCAGCTTCTTGCTATCGGCAAGCTTCCTCGCCAACGTGTCGTTGACGTCCACCAGTTGAATACCTTCGATGCGCCCGCCGGTCTCGGGTGCCTGCTGCACCTTCTGGCGAGACGCACCGGAAGCGGGTATCCAATCCGGATAGGTCCCACACCCCGAAAGCGCCAAAGCGGCAAGGACGGAGATTGCCAATAAACTCTTTTTCATGGATCTTGAGGTCAAGACTTTTTACTATTGATTTGCCAGCGTCATTTCCCGGGCGTTCAATCAACGCATCCCCCCGAACACCCGGCCGCTTTTTCATCAGTCGATTGGCTCGATCAGGCCATCGACCTCTCAAAAATTCTTCACTTAAATTTGCATTCTTTCGGCCATTGGCGACCGAAAAAGCAACAAACCCACCCTCTGTGACAGCAGAAGAAATGGTTACTGCATGTCAATTTCCGCCACGGATTCAGGCTCGATGGCGAACGAACTTCAGAAATTCATGGGAAATAACCGAAACGACGGCACGTCTTAAAACCGCGCCCTGCCTTGCCAGCCGGCCGTCTGCGCCTGTTATCGGGGTGGTCGATCCCGCTCCGGCAATCGCACTGTCCGCTCAGGTTCTCGCAACTTACAGCGCAGGTCTCCCAAACGCCGGCATTATCGCATGGAAGTAGGACATATCCGAATTCAGTCCGAAAACCATAGGATCAGTCCGCATCCGCGGTCTCACGGTAATAAGCGGTAATTAACTCGGATTGCACTCCGGAATTAACAATGCCCGTGTCGCGGCAAACGGCGTGCGTCGCGCTGATTGAAACGTTTTCGATACCGGCGTCCAGGCAGGCGCGACGGTTGTCTCGGTCTCACAGGTCGGTTATAACCGTGCGACGAATATCGGCCTCAGGCCGTTCTTTAAACCCGTCTTGGAGCCCTCATGCCGAACCTGGAATCCGCCCAGCAATTCCTGATGACCCGCGGCCTCGACTTTGGCCTCAATCTCCTCGCCGCGATCGTGTTGTGGTTCGTCGGCCGCTGGGCGATCCGCATCGCCACGCGCCTGCTCGGCAAGGTCGTGCGCCGCAGCGGCAAGGTCGACCCGACGCTCACCGACTATCTGACCTCGGTCGTCAGCGTGCTGCTGACGATCCTGCTGATCCTCGCGATCCTGCAGATCTTCGGCGTGCAGACCACGTCGTTCGCCGCGCTGCTCGCCGGCCTCGGCCTCGCGATCGGCACCGCCTGGGGCGGCCTGCTCGCCCACTTCGCCGCCGGCGTGTTCATGCAGGTGCTGCGGCCGTTCAAGATCGGCGACGTGGTCAGCGCGGGCGGCGTCACCGGCACGGTGAAGGAACTCGGTCTGTTCGGCACGACGATCATCACCGCCGACAACATCGTGACGATCGTCGGCAACAACAAGATCTTCTCGGACAACATCTCGAACTACAGCGCGACGCCGCATCGCCGCGTCGACCTGACCGCCAAGATCGCGAACGGCGTGGATGCGGTCGATGCGATCAACCGCCTGAAGTCGCAGATCCAGCAGATCCCGAACGTGCTGCCTCAGCCGGCGCCGGACGTCGGCGTGCTGCAGTTCACGCCGGAAGGCCCGCTGCTGTTCGTGCGTCCGTCGACGCAGCCGGAGAACTACTGGCAGGTGTACTGCGATACCAATCGCGCGATTCTCGAGACGTTCCGCGACGCGCAATACCCGACGCCCGAAACGCCGATCTTTCATCGCACGACCTGACGGAACGATGGCGCCCGACGGCCGCCGGATTCTGGCTGAAGCAGCCTGCGTCGAGCAGCCGGAACGGCCGATACCGCCACTCGGCAATCGGCCGGACCGCACGGACGAAAAAAAAGCGTGGCAGCCGCCACGCTTTTTTATTGCGCCGAAGCGAAAACGTTCGGCTCAGTGGCCGCCCGTGTTCGGCGTATCGCCCGATCGCCGCCCGCGCACCAGCTTCCACAGCGCGCCCAGCGCAACCGGCACGATCGCCGCACCGATCCCGGCCAGCACGATCACGTTCAGATACTGGCGGATGAACGGAATATTGCCGAAGAAGTAGCCGAGCAGCACCAGCAGCAACACCCAGACCAGCGCGCCGATCACGTTGAACAACTGGAAGCGCGCGACGCTCATCGACGACGCGCCGGCGACGAACGGCGCGAACGTGCGCACGACCGGGATGAAGCGCGCGAGCACGATCGTCTTGCCGCCATGCTTGTCGTAGAACGTGTGGGTCTTCTGCAGCGCCGCGCGATCGAGGAAACGCTCGAGCACCGGGATATGCGTATTGAACACCTTCGGCCCGATCCAGCGGCCGATCAGGTAGTTCACGGTATTGCCGGCAATTGCCGCGACCAGCAGCAGCACGATCAGCCCGCCGACGTTCATGTCGCCCGTCGCCGCGAACGCGCCGCCGATGAACAGCAGCGAATCGCCCGGCAGGAACGGCAGCACGACGAGCCCCGTCTCGCAGAACACGATCAGGAACAGCACCAGATACACCCACGCACCGTACTGCCGGATGAAGTCGCCGAGGAACGCGTCGATATGCAGGACCAGGTTGACGAAATGAAGCAGCGTATCCAAATGCGATTCCTCGAAGGCGAAAGGGCCGGAACGGCCGAAAAAGCGGAAATGCCCGCCGGACAAGGCGGCGCGCGGAACGGAGCCATCATACCGAAACTACCTTAAGGCTCCGTGAAAAAACGTAACCGGCCGCGGCCCGGCACGCCCCCGCCGCCTCGCTATAATTCGGCCATGTCCGAAATCACCGAAACGGCCGCGGGCGCCGCGCCCGCCCCTGCTCCGCGCCCGCTGCGCGCGATCCAGCCCCTGCCCGACCAGCTGATCAGCCAGATCGCGGCCGGCGAGGTCGTCGAACGCCCGGCGTCGGTCGTCAAGGAGCTGCTCGAAAACGCGATGGACGCCGGCGCGACGACGCTGCGCATCGTGCTCGAGGAAGGCGGCGTCAAGCGCATCTCGATCACCGACGACGGCTGCGGAATCCCGCCCGACGAACTGCCGCTCGCGCTGATGCGTCACGCGACGAGCAAGATCCGCTCGCTCGAGGAGCTCGAGGCGGTCGCGACGCTGGGTTTTCGCGGCGAAGCCCTCGCGTCGATCGCGTCGGTCGCCGAAATGTCGATCACGAGCCGCACGGCCGACGTCGCGCATGCGACGAAGATCGACGCGACCACGGGCGCGCTGTCGCCGGCCGCCGGCGCGGTCGGCACGACGATCGAGGTGCGCGAGCTGTACTTCAACACGCCCGCGCGCCGCAAGTTCCTGAAAAGCGAGCAGACCGAGTTCGGCCACTGCCTCGAAATGATCCGCCGCGCGGCGCTCGCGCGGCCGGACGTCGCGATCTCGGTGCTGCACAACGGCAAGGCCGTCGAGCACTGGAACGCGACCGAGCCCGCACTGCGGGTCGCGAAGATTCTCGGCGACGGCTTCGCGACCGCGCACCTGCCGCTCGACGAGCAGGCCGGGCCGCTCGCCGTCTACGGCTGCGCGGGCCTGCCGACCGCGAGCCGCGGCCGCGCCGACCAGCAATACTTCTTCGTCAACGGCCGCTTCGTGCGCGACAAGCTGCTCACGCACGCGGTGCGCGCGGCGTACGAGGACGTCCTCCACGGCGATCGCTACCCGTCGTACGTGCTGTTCCTCGACCTGCCGCCGGAAGCCGTCGACGTGAACGTGCATCCGTCGAAGATCGAGGTGCGGTTCCGCGATTCGCGCTCGATCCACCAGTACGTGTTCCACGCGGTGCAGCGCGCACTCGCTCGCCACGCGGGCGCGTCGCCGGAAACCACCGCGGGCGGCCATGCCGCGCAACTCTCGCCGGCGCCGAGCGGCCCCGCGTCGTTCCTGAATACGCCGCTCGGCCAGGGCGCGGCCACCGGCACGGGCGGTAGCGGCTTCTCGTCGCCGCCGTCATCGTCTTCGTCGGGCAACACGTGGATGCGCCAGGCGCGCATGACGCAGGGCACGCTGCCGGTCGCGCAACCGCTCGCGCTCTACGATGCGCTGTTCGGCCGCAAGGACACGGGTGCGGGCACACCGGACGGCACGACGATCGTCGCGCGCGATTCGGCCGAGGCGGCCAATGCGCCAGCTGCGCCGCTGCCGGGCTTCGCCGCGTCGTCGCTTGGCGCCGCCGTACACGACGAGCAGCCGCTCGGCTTCGCGCTCGGCCAGATCCACGGGATTTACGTGCTCGCGCAGAACGCGCACGGCCTCGTGATCGTCGACATGCACGCCGCGCACGAACGGATCCTCTACGAACAGTTCAAGAACGCGCTCGCCGACCGCACGGTCGCGGTGCAATCGCTGCTGCTGCCGATATCGATGACGGCGACGCCGGTCGAGATCGGCACGGTCGAGGAAGAACGCGACACGCTCGAATCGCTCGGCTTCGACCTCGCGGTGCTGTCGCCGACGACGCTCGCGATCCGCGCGGTGCCCGCGCTGCTGAAGGACGCCGACTTGCAGTCGCTCGCGCGCGCGGTACTCGCCGACCTGCACGCGTTCGGCGGCTCGCGCGTGCTCACCGAGCGCCAGCATGAGCTGCTCGGCACGCTCGCGTGTCACCACGCGGTGCGCGCGAACCGGCGCCTGACGCTCGACGAGATGAACGCGCTGCTGCGCCAGATGGAAGCGACCGAACGCGCGGACCAGTGCAATCACGGCCGGCCGACGTGGTATCAGCTCACGCTGAACGATCTCGACCGTCTCTTCATGCGCGGCCAATGAACGCTTCACCGCAGTCCCGCCCAACGACGATCGCCTGCCTGCTCGGCCCCACCGCATCGGGCAAGACGGCCGCGGCGCTGGCGCTTGCCGCGCGCCGTCCGATCGAGATCGTCAGCGTCGATTCGGCGCTCGTCTACCGCGACATGGATATCGGCACCGCGAAACCGACGCGCGACGAGCGCGCGAGCGTGCCGCACCACCTGATCGACATCATCGACCCGGCCGACGCCTATTCGGCGGCCGAATTCCGCGCGGACGCGCTGCGCGTGATCGGCGAGATCGCCGCGCGCGGCCGCACGCCGCTGCTCGCGGGCGGCACGATGCTGTACTACAAGGCGCTGACGCAGGGCCTCAACGATCTGCCGACCGCCGATCCGGCCGTGCGCGCGGAGCTCGATGCCGACGCCGCGCGCGACGGCTGGCCGGCACTCCATGCGCGGCTCGCGCAGGTCGACCCGGCGACGGCCGCACGGCTCGCGCCGAACGATTCGCAGCGGATCCAGCGCGCGCTCGAAGTGTTCCTGCTGAGCGGGCAGCCAATGTCGGCGCTGCTCGCCGCGCCGCGCCGCGCGGACGATGCAGCCGCCGCGTACCGCTTCGTCCCGGTGGCGCTCGAGCCGTCGGACCGCGCGGTGCTGCACGCGCGCATCGCGCAACGTTTCGACGCGATGCTCGACGCGGGCTTCATCGACGAAGTCGAACGGCTGCGCCGCCGCGAGGATCTGCATCTCGGCCTGCCGTCGATGCGCTGCGTCGGCTACCGGCAGGCATGGGAATTCCTCGACGGCGACACCGATTACCGGACCATGCGCGACAAAGGCATCTTCGCGACGCGCCAGCTGTGCAAACGGCAGATCACTTGGCTGCGCGCGATACCCGAGCGGATCGTCGTCGACTGCGTCGCGCCGGATTCGACCGACCGCGCGGTTGACGCGCTCGAGCGCGTGCTGGACGGCCGTATCGAGGATCGCTAACGGAGCCCCATCGGCCCGCATCGCCCCTGCCCCGAAAAGAAGCTCTTCGCGGAATTTCATGAACCGATGACGATGCGTGTGCCTCTGGCCGCGAAGATCCCGGCTCTGTCGCCGCGATGACCGCGGTCATCCGTTGTGCGCGAATGCCAGCACGATCGCGTTGCCCAGTTCATCAACAACCCGGTCCGACGCACCCGGGGCCGCGAACATCGTGAACTCGACATCGGGCAGGGCCGGCAGGCCGGCATCCGGGGGGATCGCACGCAAGCCGTGCGCCAGTTGTGTATGCACGATTGGCGTCACCGCAAAGCCCGCGTGCGCGGCAGCGCACAGGCCTGCGCCGCTCGGACACACGAGCACGATCCGGTAATCCACGCCCGCGCGGGCCAATGCTGCCAGCGAGGCCTCACGATACGGGCACGGTTCCGGCAGCAGCGCGATCGGCACCGGTACGCCAGGCGTGAGCGGCGCCCAATCCGCACCGGCCCACACAAGCGGCTCGCGCCAGAGCACGCGTCCGGTGGGCCCGCCGTGGCAGCGTCCACCCATCACCACATCCAGCTCGCCGTGATCCAGCGCCTGGAGCAGTTCGCCCGGGATACCGACCCGGATGCTGAACGCGATGCGCGGGTACCGCGCGGCAAACGCCTGCATCACATGCATCAGCCTGACATTGGCGAGGTCTTCCGACAGACCCACGCGGATCGCGCCCGCACTCGGTTCGCGCAGCAGTTGCGCCCGCGCGTCCTGATTGAGCGCGAGGATGGCGCGCGCGTAACCCAGCAGCAGTTCGCCGTCCACCGTGAGCGTGACCGAGCGCGTGGTGCGCACGAGCAGGTCACGGCCGATCTGTTTTTCCAGGCGCCGAAGATGCGCGCTGACGGCGGACTGCGTCAGATTCAGACGGGCCGCGGCATGCGTGAATCCGCCTTCCTGGACGACGGCCACGAAAGAGCGCAACAAAACGGTATCGAACATGAGATGTCCCGCAATACAGTGCGAATGCTACTGAATAGCGCGATGATACTTCGTTTATATTTCGAATCGAACTATGTTCTGATGAGGGCCGTCAACCCGTCAGGAGCCGTTCCATGTCGACCTTGCTGCATATCGAATCTTCTCCGCGCAAGTCGCGGTCCGCATCACGCGACGTTGCGCACGCGTATCTGGAAGCCTGGCGCGACGCGCATCCGAAGCATCGGGTCGACGTGCTCGACCTCTGGGCGACGCCATTGCCGGAACTCGACGGCGATGCGCTCGATGCCAAATACGCGGACTTGAGCGGCACGCCGCTCAGTGAAGGCCAGCAACAAGCGTGGGCAGGTTTCCGGCAACTCGCGCAGCGGATGCACGACGCGGATACGCTGCTGTTCTCCGTGCCGCTGTGGAATTTCTCCATCCCCTACAAGCTCAAGCATTTCATCGACGCCGTGTCCCACCGCGGCCTCCTCTTCTCATTCGACGAGCGTGGGTTAGCGGGATTGCTGAACGGCAAGAAAGCAGTCGTGATCTACGCGAGAGGCCTCGACTATTCGAGGCAATCGAGCACGCCCGCCGAGTCGTTCGACTTTCAGCGGCCGTTTCTTGAAGCGTGGCTGCGCTTCATCGGTATCACCGACATCGAATCGATCATCGTCGAGAAAACGCTGTTTGGACCTGAAGTCGATCACGCGGGCAGAGAGGCTGCGCGCGAACAGGCAGTGACGCTGGCACACGCAGCTTCATCATCCGCTTCGGCTTCGGTTGATGGCTGAACTGGCCATGGCTGGAAGCATCAACAACGCCATCAACGTCATCGAGCGTCGGGCTTAAGGGTATCCGGACGGGGAGTCCTTCTCCCCGGAGATTCGCGTCGCGTCCTCCGGGAATCCTCGAAGAACCGAAAAAAAAGCCGCCCGGATCGACTCCGGGCGGCTTTCCTTGCTGCATCTTGCGTGCGGTGCGTCAGACCACGACCGTCTGCGCCTCGCCTTCACGGCTTGCACGCACGGTGCCGATCTTCCATACCTGCTCGCCGGCGGCCGTCAGATCGGCGATCGCTGCGTCGGCATCGGCCGCCGCGACGATCACGGCCATCCCGATCCCGCAGTTGAACACGCGGTGCATTTCGGCGTCGGCGACGCCGCCGTGCTCCTGCAGCCACTTGAACAGCGGCGGCAGCGGCCACGCGTTCTGGTCGAGCTCGGCCGTGAGGCCTTCGCGCAGCACGCGCGGAATGTTCTCGACGAGGCCGCCACCGGTGATGTGGGCCATGCCCTTCACCGACACCTTCTGCATCAGCGCGAGCAGCGGCTTCACGTAGATGCGCGTGGGCGCCATCAGCGTGTCGGCCAGCGAACGGCCGTGGAAATCGGCGGACAGGTCGGGGTTCGCGCGCTCGATGATCTTGCGCACGAGCGAGAAGCCGTTCGAGTGGATGCCGCTCGAGGCAAGGCCGAGCACCACGTCGCCTTCGGCGATCGTGCTGCCGTCGATGATCTTGCTCTTCTCGACCGCGCCGACCGCGAAACCGGCCAGATCGTATTCGCCGTCCGGGTACATGCCCGGCATTTCGGCCGTCTCGCCGCCGATCAGCGCGCAGCCCGACAGTTCGCAGCCGTGCGCGATGCCCTTGACGACCGTTGCGGCCGTGTCGACATCGAGCTTGCCGCACGCGAAGTAGTCGAGGAAGAACAGCGGCTCGGCACCCTGCACGAGGATGTCGTTCACGCTCATCGCCACCAGGTCCTGGCCGACGGTGTCGTGTTTGTTCAGATGAAAGGCCAGCTTGAGCTTGGTGCCCACGCCGTCGGTGCCCGACACGAGCACGGGCTCCTTGTACTTCTTCGGCACTTCGAACAGCGCGCCGAACCCGCCGATGCCGCCGAGCACGCCGTCGCGCAGGGTTTTCTTCGCAAAAGGCTTGATCTTGTCGATGAGCGCGTCGCCTGCGTCGATGTCGACGCCTGCGTCGCGGTAGGACAGACCCTGAGCGTCGGGAGCGGATTTCGGAGGATTCATGGGGGAATGCGAGAAGGTCGGTAAAATGCGATTTTACCCGAAGCCGGCCCGTTGGCCGGAATTCCCAGCACCGAATCGTCAGGGATTGCATCTTGGTCGACACGTCCCCGTTTTCATCGCCACGCGAGCCGCGCCGAAACCCGCGCGCCGCGGTGCGTGCGGCCGCGTGTGCAGGCACCGGAGCAGCCCCCCGCGCGTGCCCGGCGTACGGCGCGCGTTTCATCAACCGACCCGCATTGTGACTGTTGTGTCCCGTCAACTGACGCTCGATCTCGGCACGCCGCCGCCCGCCACGTTCGACAACTTCATCATGAATGAGGAGAACGACGAGCTCATCTCGCGGCTCCAGAAGCTCGACCTCGCGCTCGCGGCGGGGCCCGTGCCGGACCGGTCGTTCTATATCTGGGGCGAGCCCGGCAGCGGCCGCACCCACCTGCTGCAGGCGCTCGTGAGCGACGCGTCGTACGGCTACGCGCGCTACCTGACGCCGCAAAGCCCGCTCGGCGCGTTCACGTTCGACCCGCGCATCGGCATCTACGCGATCGACGACTGCGACCGGATGAGCGACACGCAGCAGGTCGCGCTGTTCAACCTGTTCAACGAGGTCCGCGCGCACCCGTCGAGCGCGTTCGTCGCGGCGGGCCCCGCGGCGCCGCTCGCGCTCGACGTGCGCGAGGATCTGCGCACGCGCCTCGGCTGGGGGCTCGTGTTTCACCTGTCGCCGCCGTCCGATGCCGGCAAGATCGCCGTGCTGAAGCTCGCGGCGAAGGAGCGCGGGATCGCGCTCACCGACGACATCGCCGCCTACCTGCTGACCCATTTCCGCCGCGACATGCCGAGCCTGATGGCGCTGCTCGACGCGCTCGACCGCTTCTCGCTCGAGCAGAAGCGCGCCGTCACGCTGCCCCTGCTGCGCCGGATGCTGGCCCGCCCCGGCGACGACATCGCACCACCGGGCACAGGCCCGAACCGCTTCGAGTAAAATGCGCATCCATGACTAATCTGGCACTCTTTGACCTCGATCACACGCTGATCCCGACCGATAGCGACCACGAATGGGGCCGCTTCATGGTGAAGCTCGGCATCGTCGACGCGGAAAGCTTCTCGCGTCAGAACGATCAGTTCTTCGCCGACTACAAGGCCGGCAAGCTCGACATCCATGCGTACCTGTGCGCGATGCTCACGCCGCTCGCGAAGTATTCGCGCGCGCAGCTCGCCGAATGGCACGAGCAGTACATGCACGAGGTGATCCGCCCCGCGATGACGCCCGCCGCGCTCGAACTCGTGCGCAAGCACATCGATGCCGGCGACCTGTGCTGCGTCGTGACCGCGACCAACGAGTTCATCACGCGTCCGATCGCGACCGCGTTCGGCGTCGACACGCTGATCGCGTGCGAGGTCGAAACGACCGACGGGCACCCCGACTCGCCGTACACGGGCCGGCCGACCGGCACGCCGAGCTATCGCGAGGGCAAGATCGTGCGCACCGAAGCGTGGCTCGCGTCGCTCGGCAAGCACTGGGACGACTTCGAACACAGCTACTTCTACAGCGACTCGCACAACGACATCCCGTTGCTCGAGAAAGTCACCGACCCGATCGCGACCAACCCCGACGACACGCTGCGTGCGCATGCAAGCGACCGCGGCTGGCGCATCCTCGATCTCTTCTGAACGTCGTGATCAAAAAATTCATTCGCAAGCTGCTCGGCCAGGACGGCGCCGAACAAACGTCGCCCGTCGAGGCGCCCGCCGCCGACACGGCCCCTGCCCAGCGCCCCGCGAAGGGTAGCCGCGGCAGCACCGCCAGGAAGCCGCGCAGCAATCACGAACCGACCGTCGTGCCGGCCAGCGTGCACCAGATCGATCCGTCGCTGATCTCGCGCAATGCCGTACGCGTGACCGACACGCTGCAGCAGGCGGGCTTTCGCGCGTTCATCGTCGGCGGCGCGGTGCGCGACCTGCTGCTCGGCATCGCACCGAAGGACTTCGACGTCGCGACCGACGCGACGCCGACCGAGGTGCAGCGCCTGTTCCGCCGCGCGCGCCTGATCGGCCGCCGCTTCCAGATCGTCCACGTGCAGTTCGGCCAGGAACTGATCGAGGTGTCGACGTTCCGCGCCCTGGTCGACGCCCCGCCCGAAGCCGCCGCGGCCGAGCCGCCGAAGCGCCTGAAGCGCGACGAACTCGATCGCCGCACGCATGCGGTGGACGCCAGCGGCCGCGTGCTGCGCGACAACGTGTGGGGCGAACAGCACGAAGACGCCGCGCGCCGCGACTTCACGATCAACGCGATGTATTACGACCCGTCGACGCAGACGGTGCTCGACTACCACGACGGGATGGCCGACATGCGCGCCCGTCTGCTGCGGATGATCGGCGACCCGGCCACGCGCTATCGCGAGGATCCGGTGCGGATGCTGCGCGTCGTGCGTTTCGCGGCGAAGCTCGGCTTCGAGATCGAGCCGCACACGCGCGAGCCGATCAACGCGCTCGCCGACCTGATCAACAACGTGCCGGCCGCGCGCCTGTTCGACGAAATGCTGAAGCTGCTGCTGTCGGGCCACGCGCTCGCATGCCTGAAGCAGCTGCGCAAGGAAGGCCTGCACCATGGGCTGCTGCCGCTCCTCGACGTCGTGCTCGAACAACCGCAGGGCGAGAAGTTCATCACGCTCGCGCTGAACAACACCGACGCGCGCGTGCGCGCCGGCAAGACGGTGTCGCCGGGCTTCCTGTTCGCGACGCTGCTGTGGCACGACATGCGCCAGCGCTTCGAGCAATACTCGGCGGAAGGCGAATTCCCGGTGCCGGCGCTCCATCGCGCGATGGACGACGTGATCGACATGCAGACCGAGAAACTCGCGATCCACAAGCGCTACTCGGCCGACATGCGCGAGATCTGGGGCCTGCAGCTGCGCCTCGAAAAACGCTCGGGCCGCAGCGCGATGCGGCTGCTGGAACACCAAAGGTTTAGAGCGGGGTATGATTTCCTCCTGTTACGCTGCGAATCCGGCGAGCTCGATGCGGAAGTCGGACAGTGGTGGACGGATTTCATCGAAGGCGACGCGGCCGCGCGCGAGGCACTCCTCACGCAGGGCGGCTCGAAGGAAAAATCGCCCCGCAAGCGGCGCCGCCGCGGCGGTGCGCGAAATCGCAAGCCGGGCGAAGGCGCCGCCGAGCAGGCGCCGGACACCGCGGGCGGTTCCGACGACTGACGCGCTCGCCGGCGAACGACGTAGGAAGTGATGCCATGACGGTTGCATATATCGGACTGGGGGCGAATCTCGGCGATGCGCGCCAGACCCTGAAGGACGCGGTGGTGTGCCTCGCGCAGCAGCGCACCATCTCGATCCTCGGCAAATCGAGCCTGTATCGCACGGCGCCCTTCGAAGCGGGCGGCGACGATTACTACAATTGCGTCGTCAAGCTCGACACGACGCTGTCGGCCCGTGAGTTGCTCGCGCTCTGCCAGAAGATCGAACATCACTTCGGGCGCGAGCGCCCGTATCGCAACGCGCCGCGCACGCTCGACCTCGACATCCTGCTGTTCGGCACGGATTCGATCGACGAACCCGACCTGATCGTCCCGCATCCGCGCCTCACCGATCGCGCATTCGCGCTCGTGCCGCTCGTCGAGATCGAGCCCGCGCTCGACATCCCCGCGCGCGGCCGCGCCGATGCGTACCTCGCCTCCGTCGCGGATCAGCGCGTCGAGAAGGTGCAGACCTGTCAGTGCCTGATGCAGAAGGCCCTTGCCGCCGGCGCTGACGCCGACAAGAACCGCTGCCGATGAACATCACTCCGCTGACCGTCACCGCGCCCGACCTGCGCGCCCCGCATCGCTATCTGGTGATCGAAGGGCCGATCGGCGTCGGCAAGACGACGCTCGCGCGCCTGTTCGCCGAGCGCTGGTCGATGCAGACGCTGCTCGAGCGCCCGCAGGACAACCCGTTCCTCGAACGCTTCTATCGCGACACCGCGCGCTACGCGCTGCCCGCGCAGCTGTCGTTCGCGCTGCAGCGCGCGCAGCAGGCACGCGAACTGATCGGCGCACTCGATACGGGCCGGCCCGTCGTCGCCGATTTCATGCCGCAGAAGAACGACATCTTCGCGCGGCTGAACCTGCCGGAAGACGAATGGCAGTTGTACCGGTCGATCGCGACACACCTCGACGTCCCGCAGGCCCCCGCGCCCGATCTCGTCGTCTATCTGCAGGCGAGCCCCGAAGTGCTGTTCTCGCGCATCCAGAAGCGCGGGCTGCCGATGGAGCTGCAGATCAGCGACGCGTACCTGCGCTCGCTCGTCGATGCGTACAACGAATTCTTCTATCACTACGACCGCACGCCGGTGCTCACGGTCGCAGCCGAACATCTGAACCCGCAAGACTCCCCCGAAGACCTCGCGCTGCTGATCGAGCGCATCGACACGATGCGCGGCCGCAAGGAATTCTTCGTCAAGGGCGAAACGACGCGCTGACGCGTCCTCGCCCGTCGTTCCTCCCCCATCGAACCGGATTTCCCATGACCTATCTCCAGGAATCGAGCCGGCCTGCCGTCACTGTGCCCAAGCTGCAGGCAATGCGCGAAGCCGGCGAGAAGATCGCGATGCTCACCTGCTACGACGCGAGCTTTTCCGCGCTGCTCGATCGCGCCGGCACCGACGTGCTGCTGATCGGCGACTCGCTCGGCAACGTGCTGCAGGGCCACACCACCACGCTCCCCGTGTCGATCGACGACATCGCGTACCACACCGCATGCGTCGCGCGTGCGCAGCCGCGCGCGCTCGTCGTTGCCGATCTGCCGTTCGGCACGTACGGCACGCCGGCGGAGGCGTTCGCAAACGCGGTCACGCTGATGCGCGCCGGCGCGCAGATGGTCAAGCTCGAAGGCGGCGAATGGCTCGCCGACACGATCCGCTTCCTCGTCGAACGCTCGGTGCCGGTGTGCGCGCACCTCGGCCTCACGCCGCAGTCGGTTCACGCGTTCGGCGGCTTCAAGGTGCAGGGCCGCACGGAAGCCGGCGCCGCGCAGCTGCTGCGCGATGCGCGCGCGGTCGAGGACGCGGGCGCGCAGCTCGTGGTGCTCGAAGCGGTGCCGACGCTCGTCGCGTCCGAAGTCACGCACATGCTGAAGATCCCGACGATCGGCATCGGCGCGGGCCTCGAATGCTCGGGCCAGGTACTGGTGCTGCACGACATGCTCGGTATTTTCCCCGGCAAGCGCCCGCGTTTCGTGAAGGATTTCATGCAGGGCCAGCCGAACATCCAGGCGGCCGTCGAGGCGTACGTGAGCGCGGTGAAGGACGGCACGTTCCCGGGCCCGGAACACTCGTTCTGACGCGCGGCCGGCGCCCGTTCGATACGAAAAAAGCGCGGCACCCTTTGCGGGGCGCCGCGCTTTTTCTTTGGATGCCGTGTTGCCGAAGGTCAGCGGTGCCGGTTCTTCCGGCACGCGGCCCCGTCGTTCATCGCGTCATTTCAATACCGCATCGAGCGCGCCGCGCAGTGCATTGGTCAGCAGCAGCGCCTCGGCGCGCGCCAGATCGTCGAGCGTGACGACGCGCTCCTCGGCGCCGAATGTGCGGTCGTCGAGCAGCACGCCGCGCATCACGCCCGGCAGCACGCCGCTCGACAGCGGCGGGGTCACCCACCGGCCGCCGAGCTTCACGAACAGGTTCGAGCGCCCGCCTTCCGTCACCTCGCCGCGCTCGTTGACGAACAGCATGTCGAAGCCGCCAAGCGCCTCCGCCGCCTGCCATGCGCGGTCGTATTCGGCGCGGCGCGTCGTCTTGTGCAGCAGCAGCGCGTCGTCCGTGCGGGTCGGTGCGAAGCCGTGCGCGGACGCGAGCATCACGCCGACCGGCCCGGGGGGCAGCGGTTTCAGCGTCGGGGTCGTGATGTCGACGGTGCCATCCTTCGCGAGCGCGAGCTTCATCCGGTACGGACCGTCGCCGTCGAGCGCCGCGCAGCGCGCGTCGATCTCGCGGCGCAACGCATCGGCGTCGAGGCGGAAGCCGAATGCGTCCGCGCTGCGCCGCAGCCGCGCGAGATGGCGCTCGAGATGCCGGATGCCGTCCGCACGCGTCGCGGCGGTGGTTTCGAACAACTGGAAGCCGGGATCGGCGTCGGTCAGGAATCGCGCTTTCAATTCGCACTCCGCATATTCGTCGGCGGCGACGCTGTCGAGCACGATGCCCGCGCCGACACCCATCGTGCCGCGCCGCCGGCCGGCGGCGGCCGTTGCCGCGTCACGCGTGTCGATCGTTGCGGCGGCATCGACCGTCTCGAGCGTCAGCGTCCGGATCGCGACCGACAGGCAGAAATCGCCGCAGCCGGCCGCCTCGTCGGGCGACGCATCGCCTGCCGATGCGCGTTCCGTCGGTGCGTCGAGCCAGCCGATCGCGCCCGTATAGAGCCCGCGCGGCGTCGATTCGATCGCGTCGATCAGTTCCATCGTCTTGTGCTTCGGCGCACCGGTGATCGATCCGCACGGAAACAGCGCGCGCAGCATCTGCGCGAACGTGGTGCCGTCACGCCAGCCGGCTTCGACCGTCGACGTCATCTGCCATACCGACGCGTACGGTTCGACCGAGAACAGCGCCGGCACCTTGACCGTGCCCGTGCGCGCGATCCGCGACACGTCGTTGCGCAGCAGGTCGACGATCATCACGTTTTCCGCGCGGTTCTTCGGATCGTTCGCGAGGAACGCGGCGGCCGCCGCGTCGTCGCGCGGATCGGCCGAGCGCGGCGCCGTGCCTTTCATCGGCCGCGCGCGCAGCACGTCGCCGTGCCTCTCGACGAACAGCTCCGGCGAGCACGACACGACCCACGCACCGTCGGGCAGCGCGATCAGCGCGCCATAACGCACGGGCTGACGCGCGCGCAGGCGCCGGTACAGCGCGAGCGGCGTGCCGAACATGTCGAAATTCAGCCGGTACGTGTAGTTGATCTGGTACGAATCGCCCGCGCGCAGCGCGTCGTGCACCGCGGCGATCGCCGCGTCGAACGCGTCGCGCGACACGCTCTTCGCGACATGCGCGACGCCCGCGATCGACGGCGGGCCGCCGCCGTCCTGCTGCGCGAGCCACGCGTCGACTTCGTCGCGCGACAGGCGCTCGCAGCGCGCATACAGCAAAAAGCGCAGCGGGGCATGGCCCGGCTGCGCTCTTTCGAGGTTGCGTCCGAATTCGTAATCGCCGACGACGACCGCATGCAGCCCGTCGCGCAGATCCTGCGCCACTGCCGCATCGAGCTCGTCGAGCCGTGCCGGATCCGTGCACACGCGTTCGCGCACGAAACCGGAATACAAACGACTCGACCGCGCGGACGCGGTCGAGTCGCAATCGTCCAAGAGCGCGAACGACGCGCTCTCGTTGCCTTCAGTCATGCCGTTACTCGAAGAAGCTCTTCACCCGGTCGAACCAGCTCTTGCTCTGCGGGCTGTGACGCGCACCGCCCTCGGCCAGCGACTTCTCGAACTGCTTGAGCAGGTCGCGCTGCTGGTCGGTCAGCTTCACGGGCGTCTCGACCTGCACGTGTACGTACAGATCACCCGCGATGCTCGAACGCAGACCCTTGATCCCCTTGCCGCGCAGGCGGAACGTCTTGCCCGACTGCGTGCCTTCCGGCACCGGGAACGTCGCACGGCCGGCCAGCGTCGGCACCTCGATCTCGCCGCCGAGTGCGGCGGTCGTGAACGGAATCGGCATCTGGCAGTGAAGATCGTCGCCGTCGCGCTCGAACACCGAGTGCGGCTTGATGTGGATCTCGACGTACAGGTCGCCCGGCGGCCCGCCGTTGATGCCCGGCTCGCCGTTGCCGGCCGAGCGGATCCGCATCCCGTCGTCGATGCCGGCCGGGATCTTCACTTCGAGCGTCTTGGTTTCCTTCACCTTGCCCGACCCGTGGCAGTGCGCGCACGGTTCGGGAATGTAGGTGCCGGTGCCGTGACACTTCGGGCAAGTCTGCTGGATGCTGAAGAAGCCCTGCGACATGCGCACCGTGCCCTGGCCGTGGCAAGTCGGGCAGGTTTCCGGCTTCGTGCCGGGCTTCGCGCCCGACCCGTGACAGACTTCGCACGACACCCAGCTCGGCACGCGGATCTGCGTGTCGTAGCCGTGCGCGGCCTGCTCGAGCGTGATTTCCATGCTGTAGCGCAGGTCGGCAC
Source organism: Burkholderia sp. RF2-non_BP3 (assembly GCF_001522185.1). NCBI lineage: Bacteria > Pseudomonadati > Pseudomonadota > Betaproteobacteria > Burkholderiales > Burkholderiaceae > Burkholderia > Burkholderia sp. RF2-non_BP3. The sequence continues at coordinate 69,498 of NZ_LOSU01000032.1, forward strand.
CGCGATACACCTGCGGACCGCCGCGGCCGCCACGCGCGGCACCGCCCGCGGCCTGACCGAAGATGTCGCCGAAGATGTCGCCGAACGCATCCGCGAAGCCGCCGAAACCCTGTCCGCCCGCACCACCCATGTTCGGATCGACGCCCGCGTGGCCGTACTGGTCGTACGCCGCGCGCTTCTGGTCGTCCGACAGCATTTCATAGGCTTCCTTCGCTTCCTTGAAATGCTCTTCCGCATCCTTGCTGTCCGGATTGCGGTCAGGGTGATACTTCATCGCAAGCTTGCGATACGCCTTCTTGATTTCGTCGTCGCTCGCATTCTTCGCGACGCCCAGAACCTCGTAGTAATCCCGTTTCGCCATATCGATTCGCTGTGCCGTCGCGCGTCACGCACGCGGCGGCTCCTTTCGCCCGCAGTAAAGTCTCTCGACTCGTCTGGCGCTGCGCCGTCCGCGGACGGCTCGCGCAGCACCCGCCAAAAAACAAATGTGCCCGGAGGGCCGCGAAGCCCGCCAGGCGTGGAGTCGATCCGGCCATCCGGAAGGAAAGACAGACCGCTGTTCAGCCGCGCCGCGCGCGTGTCGCGCGCGGCGTGCGGTGCCATGGCAACCCGGCTTAGTCCTTCTTCACTTCCTTGAACTCGGCGTCGACGACGTCGTCCGCAGCCTGCTGCGCACCGCCCGCGTGGGCCGCGCCTTCCGCTGCACCCGCCGCGCCGGCCGCACCGGCCTGCTGCGCCTGCATGTCGGCGTACATCTTTTCGCCGAGCTTCTGCGAAGCCTGACCGAGTTCCTCGACCTTCGCGTCGATCGCCGCCTTGTCGGCCGACGTATCCTTCAGCACGTCCTCGAGCGACTTCAGCGCCGCTTCGATCTTTTCCTTCTCGCCCGCGTCCAGCTTGTCGCCGTACTCGGTGAGCGCCTTCTTCGTGCTGTGGACCAGCGCGTCGCCCTGGTTGCGCGAATCGGCCAGCTCGCGCAGCTTGTGGTCTTCCGCTGCGTTCGCTTCCGCGTCCTTGATCATCTGGTCGATTTCAGCGTCGGACAGGCCCGAGTTCGCCTTGATCGTGATCTTGTTTTCCTTGCCGGTCGCCTTGTCCTTCGCGCCGACGTGCAGGATGCCGTTCGCGTCGATGTCGAAGGTCACTTCGATCTGCGGCACGCCGCGCGGCGACGGCGGGATGCCTTCGAGGTTGAACTCGCCGAGCAGCTTGTTGCCTGCCGCCATCTCGCGTTCGCCCTGGAACACCTTGATCGTCACGGCCGACTGGTTGTCGTCCGCCGTCGAATACACCTGTGCGTGCTTCGTCGGGATCGTCGTGTTCTTGTTGATCATCTTCGTCATCACGCCGCCGAGCGTCTCGATGCCGAGCGACAGCGGGGTCACGTCGAGCAGCAGGACGTCCTTGCGGTCGCCCGACAGGACCTGGCCCTGGATCGCCGCGCCGACTGCGACGGCTTCGTCCGGGTTCACGTCACGGCGCGGATCCTTGCCGAAGAACTCCTTCACCTTCTCCTGCACCTTCGGCATGCGGGTCTGGCCGCCGACCAGGATCACGTCGTCGATGTCCGACACCTTGACACCGGCGTCCTTGATCGCGATACGGCACGGTTCGATCGTGCGCTCGACCAGATCCTCGACCAGCGCTTCCAGCTTCGCGCGGGTGATCTTCAGGTTCAAGTGCTTCGGACCCGATGCGTCTGCCGTGATGTACGGCAGGTTGATTTCGGTCTGCTGGCTCGACGACAGCTCGATCTTCGCCTTTTCAGCGGCTTCCTTCAGGCGCTGCAGCGCGAGCACGTCCTTCGACAGGTCGACGCCCTGCTCCTTCTTGAACTCGCCGATGATGTAATCGATGATGCGCTGGTCGAAGTCCTCGCCGCCGAGGAACGTGTCGCCGTTGGTCGACAGCACTTCGAACTGCATTTCGCCGTCGACGTCCGCGATCTCGATGATCGACACGTCGAACGTGCCGCCGCCGAGGTCATACACGGCGATCTTGCGGTCGCCCTTCTCGGCCTTGTCGAGGCCGAACGCGAGCGCGGCCGCGGTCGGCTCGTTGATGATCCGCTTGACTTCGAGGCCCGCGATACGGCCGGCGTCCTTGGTTGCCTGACGCTGGCTGTCGTTGAAGTACGCCGGCACCGTGATCACGGCTTCCGTGACCGGCTCGCCGAGGTAGTCTTCGGCCGTCTTCTTCATCTTGCGCAGCACTTCCGCCGAAACCTGCGGCGGCGCCAGCTTCTCGCCGTGCGCTTCGACCCATGCGTCGCCGTTGTCGGCCTTGATGATCGCGTACGGCATCAGGCCGATGTCCTTCTGGACTTCCTTCTCTTCGAAACGGCGGCCGATCAGGCGCTTCACCGCGAACAGCGTGTTCTTCGGGTTGGTCACGGACTGACGCTTGGCCGGTGCGCCGACGAGCACTTCGTTGTCGTCCATGTAGGCGATGATCGACGGCGTCGTGCGCGTGCCTTCCGAGTTCTCGATGACCTTGACCTGGTTGCCTTCCATGATGGCGACGCACGAGTTCGTGGTGCCGAGGTCAATACCGATGATCTTTCCCATTTTTCCTAATCTCCAGAAATGCCTGTTTGCTGCGCGAAACCCCGCGTTTTTGGGCAGTTTCGCGCGCCAGAATTCAACTCTGTTCCCGAAATGCGTCCGGCCGATCCGTTTTCAAGACCCGCCGAGCGATGCGGATATTAAATTTTTTCAATCGACGCCGGTAGCTGGATCGTGCGGACCATCGTCGCGGTCCGACGGCGCGCCGGCCGCCGCTGCGATCTTCGCGCGCGCCGCCGACACCGCCGCCTGGAACTGCGCGAGGCCATGCCAGCCGGTCGCGCGGCCGAGCCGCTTGCCGCGGTGGAAAAAGACCCACGTCGGCACGCCGTGCAGGCCGAAGCGGCGCCCTAGCTCATGATGTTCGTACACGTTGCAATGGAACCACTTCAGGTCCAGCGCGCGGATCGCGTCCGGCTGGGCGAGCATCGCCTTCTTCGCGATCTCGCAGTTGAAGCAGTCGACGCCCCAGAAGAACATCACCGCGAGCGCATCGCCGGCGCCGGCGATCCCGGCGTCGAACGTGTCGGTCGCCAGCGCCTGCATGTCGAACGCTTCGAACGCGGCCGGATCGACGCCGGCGGGAACCATCGCGGCAGCCTTACTTCGGCTGGGCGACCGTGACGAGCGCCGGGCGCAGCACGCGGTCCGCGATCGTGTAGCCCTTTTGGAGGACGGTCACGACGGTATTCGGCTCCTGATCGGCCGGCACCATCGAAATCGCCTGGTGCTGGTGCGGATCGAACTTCTCGCCGACCGGGTTGATCGCGACGACGCGGCCCTTCTCGAGCGCGCTCGTCAACTGGCGCAGCGTCAGCTCGACGCCTTCGCGCACCTTCGTGATGTCACCGGACGTGTCGCTGACGGCGGCCTCGAGGCTGTCCAGCACGGGCAGCAGGTGCTCCGCGAAGCCTTCGATCGCAAACTTGTGCGCCTTCGAGACATCTTCCTGCGCACGGCGGCGGACGTTCTCGGTCTCGGCCTTCGCCCGGAGGAAGCTCTCCTGCAGCTCGGCGACCTTGGCTTGAGCCTCCGCGAGCGCCGCGTCGGCTGCTTCGGCGGCGGGAGCAGCGCCTTGCGCCGCCTGCTTCTCGCTGCCGATGTCTTCGGCCGATTGGGTAGCCGGGTTCTCTTGCGTGTTTTCCATGTCGCTGAAAGTCGATTAGAGGTTGAAGCCAAATCGGCAACCGCCGGACCGTATGCCGACGGCACCGCACATTGTTGGTGCAAATAAGGGCGAAAACTGCGATTTCAAGAGGGTTATTCGCCGGCATTCGCCAATACCGCGAAACAACCGCGCTGCGCGTCGCCCGATTGCGCGCATTTGTCGCCAGATTGGACGAAACGGCCTGTAACAACGCTTACCAGGCAAGTACTAGCCCGGCACAGGGGGCTGCACTACACTCCACTCAAGCGTCGAGAAAGCGCGTTTACCCTAGCTTACCGCCGCCTGACATCCACCTGGCGCTGCATTCACCGTCCCATCGAGGCGAGTACCGTGAAACTGACCTTTGCCATATCGGTGGTCGCGCTGGTACTGATTGCCGGCACCACCACCATCTGCCTGTCCGGAGCCGTGACCGACCGCACGACCGAATACGGAAGCGCGCGGGCGACCTTCGACCAGATGTTCAGCTCCCACCAGAAAATCTGTCGATGATGCGCCGGTCGCGCTTGGTCGGCCGGCCGTGCAGTTCCGCCGCCGGCTCGCGATACGTGCGGCGCCGCTCCAGTTCGGCGAGCCGTGCGACGCGCCCCGCTTCCGTTTCCTCGTAAAGCGTCTGCGCGATGCTCGCGGGCCCGCGCACGTCGCAAATGCCCAGCACGGCAATGTGCCAGACGACACCGTCGATCGCAATCTCGACCTCGTCGCCGACGCGCACGTCCTTCGCCGGCTTGACCGCCGCGCCGCCGATCTTCACGTGGCCCTTGTCGACCGCGTCGGACGCGAGCGAGCGCGTCTTGAAGAAGCGCGCTGCCCATAGCCATTTGTCGATGCGCAGCTTCGCGCCGGGTTCCGTCGAAATCTTGTAGTTCATCGCGCTCAACTCACCGTTTCGGGCTGCGCGGCCTTCACCGGCCAGCCCTGCAGATTCTCGGCGACAATCTCGCCCACCGCGCCGATCCACGCGGGCGCGCCGTTCAGGCACGGAATCCGGTGGAAGGCCTGACCGCCGCCTGCGATGAATTCGTCGCGCACCTCCATCCCGATCTCCTCGATCGTCTCCAGACAATCGGCCGTAAAACCGGGACAGAACACGTCCGCTCGCCGCACGCCGGCCTCACCGAGTTCGCGCAGCGTCGGCGCCGTGTACGGCTGCAGCCACTCGGCCTTGCCGAAGCGTGACTGGAACGTCACACGGCACTCGAGCGTCGACAGCCCGAGCGCAGCCATCAGCAGCGCGCCCGTCTGCTGGCACTGTTCATGATAGGGGTCGCCCAGGTCGAGCGTGCGTTTCGGCACCCCGTGAAAGCTCAGCACGAGCTTGTCGCCGGCCGCGAAGTCGGGCCGGCCGTGCTGCGCCCAGTACTGGCGCACCTGCTCGGCGAGCGCATGGATGTAGGCGGGATGGTCGGCATATTGCCGCACCGTGCGCACTTCCGGCTGGTTGCGCATCCGCGCGAGCGCGGCGAATGCGGCATCGAACGCGGTCGCGGTGGTGGACGCCGAATATTGCGGATACATCGGCATCAGCAGCACGCGCTCGACGCCCGCGCGCTTGAACTGCGCGAGTGCCTGCGCAATGCCCGGGCTGCCGTAGCGCATCGCGTAATCGACCGTCACCTGGTAGTCGTTCGATGCGAGTAGGTGGCGCACGCCTTCGGTCTGGCGCTCGGTGTACACGCGCAGCGGCGAGCCCTCGGGCATCCAGACGGCCGCGTATTTCTTCGCGGACAAGCGGCCGCGCAGCGGCAGGATCAGCGTGCGCAGCAGCACCTGCCAGACGACCTGCGGGATTTCGACGACGCGGGGATCCGACAGGAATTCGGCCAGATAGCGCCGCACCGCGCGCGGCGTCGGAGCGTCGGGCGTGCCGAGATTGATCAGCAGCACGCCGATGCGATGGGCGGCCGCAACGCTCGAAGGCGGTTCAAGATCGAAACGCATGGGCAGGAACGTGCTCGGGGCACGCAGTCGGACGGCCCTCAATTATAGCGGGCCGCCTCGCTCGGGTCGGCTGGCCGTTCGGCCGACTGGCGGCGCACGCGGCGTCGCGGCACGATGGCGGAACGGTATCGGTCGGGTTATTGCTGGCTCAGCGTGAGCGACAGCAGCCGCGCCGTGATGTCGACGATCGGGATCACGCGGTTGTACGCCATGCGGGTCGGGCCGATCACGCCGAGCGTGCCGACGATCTGGCCGTTCACCTCGTAGGGCGCGGTCACGACGCTCATTTCCTCGATCGGCACCAGCGTCGATTCGCCGCCGATGAAGATCTGCACGCCCTGGGCGTGGCTCGACACGTCGAGCAATTGCAGGAGGCCCGTCTTTTGGTCAAACACGTCGAACAGCTTGCGCAGCCGCGCCATGTCGGACGACAGATCCGCCACTTCGAGCAGGTTGCGCTCGCCGGAAATAAGCACGGTGTCCTCGGTGTCGGGCACCTCGGTGCTGGCCGTCACGGCCGCATGCATCAGCGTGGTCATGTCGCCGCGCAGCTGGTCGATCTCGTCACGCAGGCGGCGGCGCACCTCGTCGAACGACAGCCCGGCGAAATGCGCATTGATGTAGTTGGACGCCTCGGTGAGCTGCGACGGCGAATAGTCGCGCGGCGTCGCGAGCATCCGGTTCTGCACGTCGCCCTCGGGCGTGACGATGATCAGCAGGATGCGCTTGTCCGACAGCCGCATGAACTCGATCTGCTTGAACACGTGGCTGCGGCGCGGCGTCAGCACGACACCCGCGAACTGCGAAAGGTTGGACAGCACGCTCGCCGCGGCGGCCACCACCCGCTGCTGCGGTTCGCCGGCCTGCAGCGTGTTCTGCACCTGGCGCGCGACCGCCTCGGCATCGATCGGCGCCTCGACCGTCAGCATCGTGTCGACGAACAGGCGATAGCCGCGCGGCGTCGGCACGCGGCCGGCCGACGTGTGTGGGCTCGACACGAGGCCGAGCTCCTCCAGGTCGGACATCACGTTGCGGATCGTTGCCGGGCTCAGCTCGAGCCCCGAGTAACGGGACAACGTGCGCGAGCCGACCGGCTGACCGTCGGCGATATACCGTTCGATCAGGGTTTTCAGGAGGGTTCGTGCGCGAGGATCTAGCATGGTGGAAAATTTTAGCGCAACCGCGCGAGCACGGCGAGTGGCCGCGGCCACTGTCGCGTGGGCTGACCGATCCGGCCCCGTCTTCACACAGCCGGTTCTTTTCGTCAACGAGCTATGGTGTAATGCCGGCATGAAAACCGGTAATCAGTTCAATACTGTCGCGCTCGTGGGCCGGAGCAACACGCCCGGCATCGCCGAGCCGCTCGCCACGCTGGCTGGCTGCATCGCGAAGCTCGGCTTCGAGGTCGTGTTCGAAGCCGAAACCGCGCGCGAGATCGGCATCTCCGGCTATCCGGCGCTCACTCCGGCTGAAATCGGCGCGCGCGCGGACGTGGCGGTCGTGCTCGGCGGCGACGGCACAATGCTCGGCATCGGCCGCCAGCTCGCGCCGTACAAGACACCGCTGATCGGGATCAACCACGGGCGGCTCGGCTTCATCACGGACATCGCGGCGGCCGACATGCAGGCGCGCGTCCCGGTGATCCTGTCGGGCAAGTTCGAGCGCGAGGAGCGCTCGCTGCTCGAGGCCCGGATCGTGCGCGACGGCGAACCGATCTACCACGCACTCGCGTTCAACGACGTCGTCGTGAACCGCAGCGGCTTTTCCGGGATGGTCGAATTGCGTGCGTCGGTCGACGGCCGGTACATGTACAACCAGCGTTCGGACGGCCTGATCGTCGCCACGCCGACCGGCTCGACCGCGTACGCGCTGTCGTCCGCCGGGCCGATCCTGCACCCGCAACTCCAGGGCATCGTGCTCGTGCCGATCGCGCCGCATGCGCTGTCGAACCGGCCGATCGTGCTGCCCGACGATTCGAAGATCGCAATCCAGATCGTCGGCGGCCGCGACGTCAACGTGAACTTCGACATGCAATCGTTTACCGCACTGGAGCTGAACGACACGATCGAGGTGCGCCGCTCGAAGCACACGGTGCCGTTCCTGCATCCGGTCGGCTACAGCTATTACGCGACGCTGCGCAAGAAGCTGCACTGGAACGAACACGCATCGAACGAAGACGACAAGGCGTCCTGACGCACCCGAGCCCGACACCATGCTTCGCCACCTCTCGATTCGCGACTTCGTCATCGTCGCCGCGCTCGATCTCGAATTCGACAGCGGCTTCACCGTCTTTTCCGGCGAAACCGGCGCCGGCAAATCGATCCTGATCGACGCCCTCGCCCTCGCGCTCGGCGAACGCGCCGACGCCAGCGTCGTGCGCGCCGGCTGCGGCCGCGCCGACATCACCGCCGAATTCACGCCGCACGACCGCGTCGCGCGCTGGCTCGACGAACACGCATTCGACGCCGAGGACACCGTGATGCTGCGCCGCGTGATCGACGCGAACGGCCGCTCGCGCGCATTCATCAACGGCACCAGTGCGACGCTCGCGCAGCTGCGCGAGCTCGGCGAGATGCTGGTCGACATCCACGGCCAGCACGCGCACCAGTTGCTGATGCGCCCCGATGCGCAGCGCGAGCTGTTCGATACGCACGCGGGGCTCGTCGCCGATGCCGCGAACGTCGCACGCGCGTGGCGCGTCTGGCGCGACGCGACGCAGGCGATCGACGCCGCGAAGGCGCACGAGCGCGAACTGCAGCTCGAACGCGAGAAGCTCGCATGGCAGCTCGCCGAGCTCGACAAGCTCGCACCGCAACCGGGCGAATGGGACGAAGTCGGCAGCGAGCACAAGCGCCTGTCGCATTCGGCGAACCTGATCGCCGGCGTGCAGGGTGCGCTCAACGCGCTGTCCGAGGCCGACGACGCGATGCTCCCGCAGCTCGGCGCGATCGTGTCGAAACTGCGCAGCCTGGCCGACTACGACTCGGGGCTCGGCGACGCGCTCGCATCGCTCGAACCGGCCGAGATCCAGCTGCAGGAAGCCGTCTATTCGCTGTCGCACTACGCGCAGCGCCTCGATCTCGACCCGGCCCGGCTCGCGCAGGTCGAGACGCGCCTCGACGCGCTGCACTCGACCGCCCGCAAGTTCCGGCTGCCGCCCGACACGCTGCACGAGGAACATGCGGCACGCCGCGCGCAGCTCGCCGCGCTCGACGCAGCCGCCGATCTCGGCGCGCTCGAAGCCGCGCAGGCCAAGGCATGGGAAGCCTATCTCACCGACGCGAAACACCTGTCGAAGGCGCGCGCGCAGGCCGCGAAGGCGCTCGGCACGGCCGTCACGGCGGGCATGCAGGAACTGTCGATGGCGGGCGGCAGCTTCGAAGTCGCGCTCGTGCCGCTCGCCGACGGCGGCCCGCACGGGCTCGAGCAGGTCGAATTCCGGGTCGCCGGACACCCCGGCGTGCCGCTGCGGCCGCTCGCGAAAGTCGCGTCGGGCGGCGAACTCGCACGGATCAGCCTTGCGCTCGCTGTGATCGCGAGCGCCGCCAGCCCGACGCCGACGCTGATTTTCGACGAAGTCGACACGGGCATCGGCGGCGGCGTCGCCGAGGTGGTCGGCCGCCTGCTGCATCAGCTCGGGCGTGACCGCCAGGTACTGTGCGTGACGCACCTGCCGCAGGTCGCCGCGCGCGGCGACCATCACTTCCAGGTCGCGAAGGGTGCCGACGACCGCGGCGGCACCGTCTCGTCGGTCGTCCCGCTCGACAAGGCGAGCCGGGTCGAGGAAGTCGCCCGCATGCTCGGTGGGCTCGAGATCACCGCGACGACGCGCAAGCACGCAAAGGAAATGCTGGCGGCCTGACGCGGGCACCCGGGTCGCGAATGAAACAAGACCGGCGCATGCGCCGGTCTTGTTTCATCGGCAGCAGCGGCCGCCCGATCGCGCCCGCCCTGCCCCGATAATCCGAACGCTCGATTCGAACGCTCGACTCAAACACCCGTTTCGACCGCGCCGAACACCCGCTCCCACAACGCCGTCACGGCCGCCCGCTCGTCGGCCACCAGCGCCGGATCGACCCGCGCCTTTTCCATCCCGTCGAGCCGCAGCTTGTGCTGCAGCTTCCGGTACTTGCGGTACGCGGCGCCGACACGTTCGGCTTCGTCCTCGCCCATCAGCCCGAACCGGGCCACCTCGCGCAGCAGTGCGATATTGCCGGTGTTGCGGATCAGCTCGGCATCGCTCGACGCATGCAGCAGCACCCAGTACTGAACGATGAATTCGATGTCGACCATCCCGCCGCGATCGTGCTTCAGGTCGAACAGGTCCGTCTGGTTCGGGTGGCCGGCGAACACCTTGCCGCGCATGTCGACGATCTCCTTCGCGAGCACCGCCCCGTCGCGCGGCGTCGTCAGCACCTGCTGGCGGATCGCCTCGAAGTCCGCGCCGATCTGCGTGTCGCCCGCGCTGTAGCGGGCACGCGTCAGCGCCTGGTGCTCCCACACCCACGCGGTGTTCGCGGCGTCGCCCTCGCGCAGTTGGTAGCGGCGGAACGCGTCGAGATCGGTCACGAGCAGTCCGGCCTCGCCGTTCGGCCGCAGCCGCAGGTCGATGTCGAACAGCGCGCCCGCGCCGGTCGCGGTCGTGAGCCACGTGATCAGCCGTCGCGTGAACGTCGTGTAGACGTCCGCCGAGCGCTCGTCGGGGTCGTCGTACAGAAAGATCAGGTCGAGATCCGACGCGTAGCCGAGCTCCTTGCCGCCGAGCTTGCCGTACGCGATCACCGCGAACTTCGGCACGTCGCGGTGGCGCTTCGCGAGCTGCGACCAGACCACCTCGATCGTCACGTCGAGCACCGCGTCGGCGAGCTCCGACAGACGATCGCTCACGTGCTCGACCGACAGCTGGCCCGCCAGATCGATCAGCAGGATGCGGAACACCTCCGCGTGCTGCGCATGCCGCAGCAGGTCCATCTGCTGCTCGGGGCCGTCGGCGGCCGCCAGGCGCGCACGCAATGCGTCCTTGAACGCCGGCCAGTCGAACGGGCTCGCGATCGCTTCGTCGTCGAGCAGTTCGTCGAGCAGTTGTGGATGGCGGATCAGGTAGCCGCCGCCCCAGCGCGTCGCGCCGAGCACCGACAGTACGCGATCGAGCGCGGCCGGATACTCGGTCAGCAGCGCGAGATAGACGCCGCGCCGGCTGACCGTCTCGAGCAGGTCGAACAGCCGCACGATGGTGTCGTCGCGGCGCGCGGCGTCGATCCGCGGCGCGGCCTCGAGCGCGCGTTGCGCAACGCTGTCGAAGCGTTGCCGGCTCTTTTCCGGCAGGCCCGCATAGCGCGACGACTGCCAGATCGCGCGCAGCCGCGCGAGCACGGTCGCCGGATCGCTGAAGCCGAGGCCGTCGAGGCGCGCGCGCAGCGCGTCGTCTTCGCCGTCGTCGGCGAGCGCCCCGCTCCAGATCCACGATGCGGTGGTGTCCTCGCCCGCCGCGCAGGGGCCGCCGTTCGCCTTGTCGGCAAAGATCTGGTCGAACTGCGCCTCGACGAAGGTGCGGTAGCCGTCGAGCACCGTCATCAGCGCCGCGTAGTCGGCAAAGCCGAGCGACGCGGCCAGCGCCGCGCGCTCGTTCGGATCGACCGGCATCGCGTGCGTCTGCGCGTCGTCGCGGTACTGCAGCCGATGCTCGAGCGTGCGCAGGAAGTTGTAGGCGTCGGTCAGGCGCTCGCGCACGTCCTCGCCGATCAGCCCACGCGCCTGCGCATGGCGCAGCACCGCGAGCGTCGGCCGCACGCGGAATTCCGCATCCTGGCCGCCGCGGATCAGCTGGAACACCTGCGCGCTGAATTCGATCTCGCGGATCCCGCCGCGCCCGAGCTTGATGTCGTCGGCCTTGTCGGGCCGCATCGACGCGCGGCGCGCGGCTTCCTGGCGAATCTGCTGGTGCAGCGAACGGATCGCGCCGATCACGCCGAAGTCGAGATAGCGGCGGTACACGAACGGCTTGACGATCGATTCGAGCTGCGACTCGAGCCGCCGCGCCGCGTCGCTGTCGCCTTCCGACACGAGCCGCCCCTTGATCCACGCGTAGCGCTCCCATTCGCGCCCCTGCACGTAGAAATATTCCTCGAGCATCCCGAGGCTGCACACGAGCGGCCCCGAATCGCCGTTCGGGCGCAGCCGCATGTCGACGCGAAACACGTAGCCGTCGGCCGTGACTTCGGACAGCACGCCGATCAGGCGCCGGCCGAGCCGCGTGAAGTATTCCTGGGTGGACAGCGGCGAGCGCGTGCCGCCGGCCGTCTCGCCGTCGTCCTCGTAGACGAAGATCAGGTCGATGTCGGACGACACGTTCAGCTCGCGGCCGCCGAGCTTGCCCATCCCGACCACGCCCAGCACGACGCGCTGGCCGTCGGCGCCGCGCGGCTCGCCGTACATCGCCTCGAGTTCGGCCGACAGCAGGGCGAGCGAGCGCTGCACGGCCACCTCGGCGAGATCGGTCATCGCGGACGTCACCTCGGCGACATTCGCGACGCCGCGCAGGTCGCGCTCCGCGACCGCGCCGAACACCTCGACACGCAACTGCCGCAGCGCGCGCTTCAGTTGCTCGTCGCCCGGCGCGGCCGCGCCGGCCGGCGATGCGAGCAGTTCGGTCAGGCGCGCGTCGAGCTGCGCGCGGGCGAGCGGCGCGGCGGCCCACGCGGCGATCTGGTCGGACAGCGCGGGACGCGCGGCCACCGCGCGGGCGATATATCGGGAGTAGGACGGGCTGATCAGGGCGGAAGCGTCGGTCATCGAAAAGCGGGCCTGGCGGTAAGGCCCGCCGCCGCGGGAGAACGCTTGCGCGCCCCGCCGCCGACAGGCCCCGTGGACTCGGCGCGGTGTCGCGACGCGGATGCGCCGCCGCGAAAACCGCGCGCCGGAAAGCCCGTGCCGCGCCGCCGCAACGGCCGCCGGCACGAACCCCTGTGATACATTTCAACGTCAGTCTGCAAAACTACCATATCGCCGCCCTTCCGCCGCATGTCCGACCGTCAGGAATCCGCCTTAGCTGAGCCCGAAGCGGGACCTCCGAAGCACGATCATCCAGTCCTGCGTCGCGTGTTCAGGGTGACGCTGGCGGTCGGGATCGGCACGTACTTCGTCGCGGCCGGCGCGTTCCTCGGGCTGCGCTACGTGGTGCTGCCGCGCATCGACGAATTTCGCCCGCGCATCGAGCGCGCGGTGTCCGACAAGCTTCACGCGCAGCTTTCGATCGGCAAACTGTCCCCCCACTGGTCCGGCATGCAGCCGGGCGTCGAAGTCGCCAACCTCACCATTCGCGGCCGTGACGGCCAGATCGCGCTGTCGGTCCCGCACGCGACGGCCGCGTTGTCGTGGATGTCGCTGCTGCGGCTGTCGCCCGCGCTGTCGAGCCTGATCGTCGACCATCCGGACCTCGTCGTCGCGCGCGCGGCCGACGGCTCGCTGAGCATCGCGGGCGTCGGCGTCGCGACCACCCATGGCGGCAACGACACGTTCAGCACGTGGCTGCTGAAGCAGGAAGCGATCGTGCTGCGCAACGGCACGCTGCGCTGGCGCGACGCGCAGCACGACGCACCGGAGCTCGCGCTGTCCGGCATCCGCCTCGCGGTGCTCAACCACGGCCGCGAGCACAAGGCCGCGCTGCAGGCGCCCGCGAACGGCACCCTGCTGCTCGGTCCGCTCGATTTCCGCGCGCGCTTCCGGCACAAGCCGCTCGCGCCGATCGGCAAGCCGACGAACTGGACTGGCGACGCGTATCTGTCGACCGGCCCCGTCGACCTGCAGACGCTCGGCCGCTATCTCGACATCCCGCTCACGATGCACGCGGGCCGGATCGACAATGCAATCTGGGCGACTTTCGAGAACGGCCACCTGCGCTCCGCCGGCGGCGACCTGCAGGGCGCCGACGTCGTGCTGCGCGTGCGGCCGACCCAGCCGCGCCTCGACGTGCCGACGGTCGGCTTCGGCTGGGACATGGCGCTCGACACCGGCCGCGACTACACGCTGCACCTGACGCGCTTCAACGCGGAGCTCGGCCAGCCGCCGCTGCCGGACGGCACGCCGCTCGCCCGCTCGCTCGCGCTGTCGACGCTGACCGCCCGCTACCGCGTGCCGGCCGCCGACCAGGGGCAGCTCCTGAGCGTCGTCGGCGACCGCGTCGATCTCGGCATCCTCAGCGAGTTCATCCGCGGGCTGCCGCTGCCGGCGCGGCTGCGCAACGAACTGATCAAGCTCGACCCGCGCGGGATGGTGTCGAATTATCACATCGAGGTCGAACGCGCGAAGCCGGCGCGGGCCGAGCTCGCCGACGAAGAGCGTCGCACCGGCGCCGCGCCGATCGTCCGCTACCGCTTCCTCGGCGACCTGCAGGGCATCAGCTTCGCCGCGCAGGAGCCGCCTCCCGGCCTCTCGCCGCGCGGCCATCCGCGCGCCGGCTGGCCGGGCGTCGAGAACCTGTGGGGCCGCGTCGACGCGAACGAGACGGGCGGCGCCGCGCACTTCGATACCGTCAACGCGGCGGTCACGGTGCCGGGCGAATTCGACGAGCCGCGCCTCACCTTCGACCGGCTGCGCGGCAACGCGAAATGGGTGATCACGCCGGCGCCGGGCGAGAAGCACGCGCGCGTCGACGTGACGCTGCCCGACCTGTTCGTCGCGAACCCGGATGCGGAAATCGCGGTGTCGGGCTCGTACACGAACCCCGGCCACGGCCGCGGCTCGCTCGACCTGCGCGCGGATTTCGCGCGCGCGTCGGTGGCGCGCATTCCGCGCTACCTGCCGACCGGGATGTCCGAGCACCTGCGCGACTATCTCGGCCATGCGCTGCAGGACGGCCAGGTGACCAAGGGCGCGTCGATCGTCGCCCGCGGCCCGCTCGAGAAATTCCCGTTCGAACACGAGCCGGATGCCGGCGTGTTCCATATCGTCGCGCCGTTCACCGGCGGGCGCTTCGAGCCGACGCCGTACCCGCCGCGCAAGCTCGCGAACGGCACGCCGAGCGTCTGGCCCGCACTCGACGGAATCGACGGCGTGTTCGAGCTCGCGCAGAACAAGCTGCATTTCGACATCGCGCGCGCGCGCTACAAACGCGTCGCGCTGACGAAGGTTGCCGGCCGGATCGACGATCTCGGCAACCCGTCGAAGTCGCCGCTCATCATCGACGGCCATGCGCAAGGCCCGCTCGCGGACCTGATCGACTACGCGGACAACAGCTCGCTCGGCGCGATGAGCGGGCACATCGGCCGGCGGATCGATGCGCAGGGGCCCGCGGCGCTCGCGCTCAAGATCACGATTCCGCAACACGTTCCGCATCCGCATACCCATGTCGAAGGCGCACTCGCGTTCGGCGGCAACACGGTGTCGGCCGACGGCGTGCCGCCGCTGTCCGCGCTGCGCGGCAGCGTGCGTTTTTCCGAGACTGGCGCGTCGCTGCAGGGCCTGTCGGGGCGCTTCCTCGGCGGCCCGGTGCGTGCGAACGGCAACTTCCAGTCGCACGGCCCGTACGCGGTGGACGTCGACGGCAAGCTCGCGCTCGACGCCGCGCGCGGCCTGAACCTGCGCGGCACGGCCGCGGCGCTGCTCGAGCACGTGGTCGGCGACGCACCGTACCAGCTCGCCGTGCGCGGTGCGCCGGGCCGCCTGCCGGAGGTCACCGCGCGTTCCGACCTGACGGGCGTCGCGCTCAACTTTCCGGCGCCGTTCGCGAAACCGGCCGGCACGCCGATGCCGTTCCGCTTCACGCTGCAGCCGGCCGCCCAGGCGGGCGGCAAGCGCCTCGAGCATGCCGACCTGACGCTCGGCCCCGTGGCCGCGACCTACCTGCTCGACGCGACGCCTGGCCAGCCGCTGCGCGCGGTGCGCGGCGCGATGGGCATCCACCGGATGCCCGACCTGCCGCAGGACGGCGTGAGCGCCGCCGTCGACGTCGACGAACTCGATGCCGACGCCTGGCTCGCGCTGGCCCGCACGCTGCAGCACGACGCGCCGCGCGCGCCGGAACCGCAAACCGCGCCGCGCATCGACGTCGCGAGCTTCACGCCGAAGCGCTTCGCGCTCCACTTCGGCACGCTGAAGCTGCTCAAGCGCAACTGGGAAAACGTGATCATCGGCGCGTCGCACATCGACGAGCTGTGGCAGGCGAACATCGCGTCGAACCAGGTCTCCGGCTACCTGTCGTGGGCGCCGGGCGGCGGCCACAACGGCGCGGGCGTGCTGAATGCGCGGCTCGCGAAGCTCGTGATTCCGCAGAGCGCGCAGCACGACCTCGTCGGCCGCGCGATGAACCTGCCGACGCCGACCGACCGGCCGATGCCGTCGGTCGACCTGATCGTCGACCAGGTCGTTGCACGCGATCACGACATCGGCCGGCTCGTCGTCAATGCGCGCAACATCGAGGAAGACGGCGCGCCGGTGTGGCAGCTCGACAAGCTCGAGCTGGCGAACCCGGCCGCGAAGCTGACGGCGACCGGCAACTGGCGCACGTCGCGCCGCGCGCTGGCCCGCGGCGTCGACGAGAACGATGCGCCGCGCCGCAGCGTGTTCGACTTCAAGCTCGACGTCGGCAACGCGGGCGCGCTGCTCGACCTCGTCGGCCTGCCGCGCACGCTGGCGGACGGCCACGGCACGGTGACCGGCAAGGTCGGCTGGCGCGGCGGCCCGACCGCGGTCGATCTGCCGTCGCTCGGCGGCCAGATCGCGCTCGACCTGGAGCACGGCCAGATCCTGAAGGTCGATCCGGGCGCCGCGAAACTGCTCGGCGTGCTGAGCCTGCAGAGTCTCGCGCGCTTCCTGACGCTGAATTTCCGCGACGTGATCGGCAAGGGACTGCCGTTCGACAAGATCACGGGCACCAGCCGGATCTCGAACGGGATCGCACGCACCGACGACTTCTCGATGACGACTGCGCCGGCCAACGTGACCGTGCGCGGCGCGGTCGACCTCGGCACCGAGACGCAGGACCTGCACGCGCACGTCGCGCCGAAGATCGGCGCCGGCACGGCCGCGATCGCGGCCGCGATCATCAATCCGCTGCTCGGCGTCGGCGTGCTGGCGGCGAACTACGCGCTGTCGGAGACGCTGTCGCACGCGTTCGCGCTCGATTACGCGATCACCGGCTCGTGGGCGCATCCGCACATCGAGCGGGTGCGGGGCGATCAGGGTAAGATGAATCACGGTCCGGCCGATGCGGCGAGCCACTGACGCGCGCAAGGTGCCGGGCCGCACCCCATTTATGATGCAACCGATCCAGCGATGACCGATCACACCCGTTCCGCCACGCCCTTTCGGGTCGCCGCGCTGCAGATGGTGAGCACGCCGGACGTCGCACGCAATCTCGCCGAAGCCGGCCGCCTGATCGCGGAAGCGGCCGGCGACGACGCGGAGCTCGTGCTGCTGCCCGAGTATTTCTGCTTCATGGGCCATCGCGACACCGACAAGCTCGCGCTCGCCGAACCCTACCGCGACGGTCCGATTCAGCGCTTCCTTTCGGAGGCGGCGCACCGTCACGGCGTCTGGGTGATCGGCGGCACGCTGCCGCTGAAGGCGCCCGAACCCGATCGCGTGCTGAACACGACGCTCGTGTTCGACCCGAGCGGCCACGAAGCGGCCCGCTACGACAAGATCCATCTGTTCAACTTCGAGAAAGGCGACGAATCGTTCGACGAGGCGCGCACGATCCGCGCGGGCGACACGGTCGTCGCGTTCGACGCGCCGTTCGGGCGGGTCGGCCTGTCGGTCTGTTACGATCTGCGCTTTCCGGAGCTGTATCGCAGGATGGGCGACTGCGCGCTGATCGTCGTGCCGTCGGCGTTTACGTATACGACGGGCCGCGCGCACTGGGAAATGCTGCTGCGCGCGCGGGCCGTCGAGAACCAGTGTTACGTGCTCGCGGCCGCGCAAGGCGGCAAGCACGAGAACGGCCGGCGCACCTGGGGCCACAGCATGCTGATCGACCCGTGGGGCGAAATCGTCGCGGTCCGCGACGAAGGCGCGAGCGTCGTGACCGGCGCGCTCGATCCGCAGCGCATCGCCGACGTGCGCCAGAGCCTGCCCGCGTGGCGGCATCGCGTGCTGGCCTGAACATCCGATCCGCCCTGGCGCTTGAAACGCCGCCCGGCCAACCCATCTGCCCAGCACGCACCCGACAACTTTTTGAGAACCCTCGATACCCGCATGAACATCATCGAACCCGGCATCCGCAATCTTGCGCTGGCGAAGGACATCCTCCTCACGCCGTACGGCCTCGACGAGAGCCTGCTCACGCGCACGATCGCCGACATCTTCACGCATCGCGTCGACTACGCGGACCTGTACTTCCAGGCGACCCGCAGCGAAGCGTGGAGCCTCGAGGAAGGCATCGTGAAGTCGGGCAGCTTCAGCATCGACCAGGGCGTCGGCGTGCGCGCGGTCGCGGGCGACCGCACCGCGTTCGCCTACTCGGACGACCTGTCGCCGGAAGCCATCGCCCAGGCGGCCGCGGCCACCAAGGCGATCGCGGCGGCCGGCGGCGGCCGCCAGAAGATCAAGGCGGCGACGTCGCTGAAGGGCATCTCGGGCCGCGACCTGTACCTGCCGTCCGATCCGCTCGCGTCGCTCGACGCGACGGCCAAGGTCAAGCTGCTCGAGCGCATCGAGCAGATGGCGCGCGGTCGCGACCCGCGCGTCACGCAGGTGATGGCGGGGCTCGCCGGCGAATACGACGTCGTGCTGGTCGCGCGCAGCGACGGCGCGCTCGCCGCCGACATCCGCCCGCTCGTGCGCGTGTCGGTCACGGTGATCGCCGAACAGAACGGCCGCCGCGAAATCGGCTCCGGCGGCGGCGGTGGCCGCTTCGACTACGGCTACTTCACCGACGAAGTGCTGTCGCGCTACGTCGACGACGCCGTGCACGCGGCGCTCGTGAACCTCGACGCGCGCCCCGCCCCGGCCGGCGCGATGACGGTCGTGCTCGGGCCGGGCTGGCCGGGCGTGCTGCTGCACGAGGCGATCGGCCACGGCCTCGAGGGCGACTTCAATCGCAAGGGTTCGTCGGCGTTCGCCGGCCGGATCGGCGAGCAGGTCGCCGCGAAGGGCGTGACGGTGGTCGACGACGGCACGCTGCCGAATCGCCGCGGCTCGCTGAACATCGACGACGAAGGCAACCCGACGCAGTGCACGACGCTGATCGAGGACGGCATCCTGAAGGGCTACATCCAGGACACGCTGAACGCGCGCCTGATGAAGATGCCCGTCACCGGCAACGCGCGGCGCGAGTCGTATGCGGCGCTGCCGATGCCGCGCATGACCAACACGTACATGCTGAACGGCGACAAGGATCCGCAGGAAATCATCGCGTCGGTCAAGAACGGCCTGTACGCGGTGAACTTCGGCGGCGGCCAGGTCGACATCACGAACGGCAAGTTCGTGTTTTCGGCGTCCGAGGCGTACATGATCGAGAACGGCAAGATCACCTACCCGGTGAAGGGCGCGACGCTGATCGGCAGCGGCCCGGAATCGCTGAAGTACGTGAGCATGATCGGCAACGACATGTCGCTCGACTCGGGCGTCGGCGTGTGCGGCAAGGAAGGCCAGAGCGTGCCGGTCGGCGTCGGCCAGCCGACCCTGCGGATCGACAAGATGACGGTCGGCGGTACGGCATAACCGCATCGCGGCGCAGACAATCCGCGCATTTTGACGAAAGCGCGCGGATTGTCCGCATTTTCGAGCGTCCCCGGTTGCCAGCGGCCCGGCGACCGGGTATAAATTCCGAATCAACTTTTTTGACGAACCGAATCTCCGTCATGTCCGCCAAGTTTTATTTTTACTTTTTTTGGCATCTCAGACCGCTGGCGGATCGAGAGGGTTGATGGCGCGTAAAGCGCAACCGAAATTCCCGAAAAAACCGCCGGCGAACCCGGCGGTTTTTTTTCGCCCTTCGCCACCCGGTCGCCGCCGCAGCGCATCCCGCGGCCCCGACCGAAATCACTGAATCGCTTGAATTGATGAATCTGCCGCACGCGCACTGACCGAACGGCGCCCGCAAAATTAGGAGAAACAGCATGCCCCCGCACAACACCGACGACGTCCGCATTCGCGAACTCAAGGAACTGACGCCGCCCGCCCACCTGATCCGCGAATTCGCGTGCTCCGAGGCCGCGTCCGAGCTGATCTACAACTCGCGCCAGTCGATGCACCGCATCCTGCACGGGATGGACGACCGGCTGATCGTCGTGATCGGGCCGTGTTCGATCCACGATACGAAGGCGGCGATCGAGTACGCGGGGCGGCTCGTGAAGGAGCGCGAGCGCTTCAAGGGCGAGCTGGAAATCGTGATGCGGGTGTACTTCGAGAAGCCACGCACGACGGTCGGCTGGAAGGGGCTCATCAACGATCCGCACCTCGACAACAGCTTCAAGATCAACGAAGGGCTGCGCACCGCGCGCGAACTGCTGCTGCAGATCAACGAGATGGGGCTGCCGGCCGCGACCGAATACCTCGACATGATCAGCCCGCAGTACATCGCCGACCTGATCTCGTGGGGCGCGATCGGCGCGCGCACGACCGAGTCGCAGGTGCACCGCGAGCTCGCGTCGGGGCTGTCGTGCCCGGTCGGTTTCAAGAACGGCACCGACGGCAACGTGAAGATCGCGGTCGACGCGATCAAGGCCGCATCGCAGCCGCACCATTTCCTGTCGGTGACCAAGGGCGGCCACTCGGCGATCGTGTCGACGGCCGGCAACGAGGACTGCCACGTGATCCTGCGCGGCGGCAAGGCGCCGAACTACGACGCGGACAGCGTGAACGCCGCGTGCGCGGACATCGGCAAGGCCGGCCTCGCCGCACGCCTGATGATCGACGCGAGCCACGCGAACAGCTCGAAGAAGCACGAGAACCAGATCCCCGTGTGCGCGGACATCGGCCGCCAGGTGGCGGCCGGCGACGAGCGCATCGTCGGCGTGATGATCGAGTCGCACCTCGTCGAGGGGCGCCAGGACCTGAAGGAAGGCTGCCCGCTGACCTACGGCCAGAGCATCACCGACGCGTGCATCGCGTGGGACGACAGCGTGAAGGTGCTCGAAGGTCTCGCGGAATCGGTGAAGGCACGGCGCGTCGCGCGCGGCAGCGGCAACTGATCACCGACAGGCCCGAGGCGGCGCGTGCCGCCCGCGCCGCGAGAAAAAGCCCGGCTCGCGCCGGGCTTTTTTCGTTGACGGGCAGCCGCCGTCAGGATCTCACTCGAGCGCGCCCGAGCCGAAGATCTCGGTATTGATGCGCGCCGGCGCGACGCCGAGCGCGACCAGCGCGTCGCGCTGCGCCTTCATGAACGCGATCGGGCCGCAGACGTAGTAGTCGGCATCCGGCACCAGCGCGTATTGCTTCACGCGTTCCGGCGTCAGGCGCCCTTCGAGGTCGTGATCGACGCCGCCCCGGTCGTTCGGGCCGACCAGCTCGTACAGCACCGTGCGCTTCACGTTCGCGTGTTCGCGCACCGTATCGTTCAACCAATCGCGGAACGCATGCACCGCGCCCGACCGGCATGCGTGGACGAACCGCACCTCGCGCGCACTGCCTTCGCCAGCCAGCGTCGATGCCATCGACACCATCGGCGTCAGGCCGACGCCGCCGGAGATCAGCACGACCGGCGTATCGACGCCGCGCTTCAGCGAGAATTCGCCCATCGGCGCGGTCACTTCGACGATCGCGCCCTCCTCCACGCCGTCATGCAGCAGCGTCGACACCTTGCCGGCCGGAATCGCTTCCGGCTGGCCGGCCTCGCGCTTCACCGAGATGCGCAGCCACTTGCCGTGCGGCGCGTCTGACAGGCTGTACTGGCGCGGCTGGTCGACGCCGAGGTCGCCGACGAAACGCTTCACCGTGACGTACTGGCCCGGTGCGAAGGTCGGCGCCTCGCCGCCGTCGGCGGGCGTCAGGTAGAACGACGTGATCTCGTCGCTTTCACGCACCTTGCGGGCGACCTTGAACGGACGGAAGCCGCTCCACGCGGCGCCCGCGTACAGATCGGCCTCGGCGCCGATCAGGATCTGCGCGAGCTGGCCGTACGCGACACGCCATGCCTCGAGCGTCGGAGCATCGACCGCGTCGCCGAGCACTTCGACGATCGACGCAAGCAGGTTCTCGCCGACGATCGGGTAATGCTCGGGCCGGATGTTCAGGCTCGCATGCTTGTGCGCGATATGCGACACCGCGCCGCCGAGCGCGCCGAGGTTGTCGATGTTCGCCGCATATGCATAGACCGCCTTCGCGAGCGTTTCCGGCTGGCTGCCGGTCTTCTGGTGCGTCTGGTTGAACAGGTTCTTCAGTTCCGGATGGCGCGCGAACATGCGCTGGTAGAAGTGCTTCGTGATCGTCGCGCCGTGCACGGCGAGGACAGGGGCAGTGGCCTTCACACGAGCCATCTGGTCAGCAGTGATGTGGGTCATGTTCGTATTCTCCGTTAAACATGCTCACACGATACATCTTTAAAAATCGACGGCCCCCCGGGCAAATTGTCGCAGCGCGCAACAACGCTGCCGCGCGTCAGCGAACGCGCCCGCGCTCCCACAGCACGTCCGAACCGCCACCCGCGCGGTTCAGCACGCGCGCCAGCACGAACAGCAGGTCCGACAGCCGGTTCACGTAACGCCGCGGCGCATCATTGAGCGCGTCGTTCCGCCCGAGCGCGACGATCGAGCGCTCCGCGCGGCGGCACACCGTCCGGCATACGTGCGCGAGCGACGCCGCGCGCGAGCCGGCCGGCAGGATGAATTCCTTCAGCGGCGGCAGCGTCGCGTTGTAGTCGGCGAGCCAACGGTCGAGGCGCGCGAGGTGCGTGTCGTCGAGCACCGCATGGCCGGGAATGCACAGCTCGCCGCCGAGATCGAACAGGTCGTGCTGGATCGTGACGAGCGCGGTGCGCACGTCGTCCGGCAGCGGCTCGGCGAGCAGCACGCCGAGGTTCGAGTTCAGTTCGTCGACGTCGCCGATCGCGGCGATCCGCGCATCGTCCTTGCCGATGCGCCGTCCGTCGCCGAGGCCCGTGGTGCCGTCGTCGCCCGTGCGCGTCGCGATCTTGCTCAAGCGGTTACCCATGCGAATGTCCTCTCGTGCGCGGCCGCGATGCGGCCCGGTTGCCCAGGAACGCGATTATCGCAGCCCGCGGCGGCGGGCGCAGCGGGCGTTACAGCGTAGAATGGGCCGAAAGTTTGACAAGCAGTCGTCAGGAGACATTCGTGAATCACCCTGCCCCGCCGGCCACCGCGCGCCGCCCGCTGCCCTCCGCCATGCTCGATGCGCTGCGCGCCGCCTTCGGCGAGCGCGTGTCGACCGCCGACGCCGTCCGCGCCCATCACGGCCGCGACGAATCGCCGTTCGATCCGCAACTGCCCGACGCCGTCGTATTCGCCCACAACGCCGATGAAGTTCGCGAAGTCGTGTCGCTGTGCGCGCTCTACGGCGTGCCGCTGATCCCGTACGGCGCCGGCTCGTCGCTCGAAGGCCATCTGCTCGCCGTGCGCGGCGGCGTCTCGCTCGACCTGTCGGAAATGAACCGCGTGCTGTCGATCAACGCGGAAGACCTGACCGTCACGGTCGAGCCGGGCATCACGCGCAAGGCGCTCAACGAAGCGCTGCGCGACACCGGCCTGTTCTTCCCGATCGATCCGGGCGCCGACGCCAGCATCGGCGGCATGACCGCGACCCGCGCATCGGGCACCAACGCCGTGCGCTACGGAACCATGCGCGAGAACGTGCTCGGCCTCACCGCCGTGCTCGCCGACGGCCGTGTCGTGAAGACGGGCTCGCGCGCGCGCAAGTCGTCGGCCGGCTACGACCTCACGCGGCTGTTCGTCGGCTCCGAAGGCACGCTCGGCGTGATCACCGAGATCACGCTGCGCCTGCATCCGCTGCCCGAAGCCGTGTCGGCCGCGATCTGCACGTTCCCGTCGATGGGCGACGCCGTGCGCACCGTGATCGAGACGATCCAGATCGGC
The DNA here is from genome assembly GCF_001522185.1 of Burkholderia sp. RF2-non_BP3. Lineage (NCBI taxonomy): Bacteria > Pseudomonadati > Pseudomonadota > Betaproteobacteria > Burkholderiales > Burkholderiaceae > Burkholderia > Burkholderia sp. RF2-non_BP3. The sequence goes on from NZ_LOSU01000032.1 coordinate 93,158, forward strand.
GTGCCGATCGCGCGCGTCGAGTTCGTCGACTCGCTCGCGGTACGCTCGATCAACCGCCACTCGAACCTGACGCTCGCCGAAGCGCCGACGCTGTTCTTCGAATTCCACGGCACCGAAGCCGGCGTGAAGGAACAGGCCGAGCTCGTGCAGACGCTCGCGGGCCAGAACAACGGCCAGGGCTTCGAATGGGCGACCCGCCCCGAGGATCGCACGCGGCTCTGGGCCGCGCGCCACAACGCGTACTTCGCGATGCTGCAGCTGAAACCCGGCTGCCGCGCGGTGACGACCGACGTGTGCGTGCCGATCTCGCAACTCGCCGCGTGCGTCGAGGAAACCGAAGTCGACCTGCGCGCGTCGTCGCTGCCCTGCCCGATCGTCGGCCACGTCGGCGACGGCAATTTCCACGTCGCGATCCTGATCGATCCCGACAAGCCCGAGGAAATCGACGAAGCCGAACGCATCAACGACCGGATCGTCGAACGCGCGCTGCGCCTCGGCGGGACCTGCACCGGCGAGCATGGCGTCGGCCTGCACAAGATGCGCTTCCTGCCGAAAGAGCACGGCGACAATGCGATCGACGCGATGCGCGCGATCAAGCTCGCGCTCGATCCGCGCAATCTGATGAATCCCGGCAAGATCTTCACGTGCTGACATGGCGGCGCGCCGCCGCGCCGCCCGCAGGAGACCCGATGAACGCTTCCGTCGAACTGTCGAGCGCCACCCGCGCGCAGCGCCAGCGCGAAGTCGTGCAGGCGCTGATGGCCGTGCTGCCGACGCATTGCCTGCTGTTCCGCGACGAAGACACCGCGCCGTACGAATGCGACGGCCTGTCGGCGTACCGCCGGCTGCCGCTCGCGGTCGCGCTGCCCGAAACCGAATCGCAGGTGCAGCGGATCGTGCAGATCTGCCGCCGCATGGAGGTGCCGATCGTGCCGCGCGGCGCGGGCACGAGCCTGTCCGGCGGCGCGCTGCCGATCGCGAACGGCGTCGTGCTGTCGCTCGCGCGCTTCACGCGCATCGTCGAGGTCGATCCGTACGCGCGCACGGCCACCGTGCAGCCCGGCGTGCGCAACCTCGCGATTTCGGAAGCCGCCGCGCCGTACGGGCTGTACTACGCGCCCGATCCTTCGTCGCAGATCGCCTGCACGATCGGCGGCAACGTGGCGGAGAATTCCGGCGGCGTCCACTGCCTGAAATACGGGCTGACGGTGCACAATGTGATGCGCGTGCGCGCGGTCACGATCGACGGCGAGATCGTCGAATTCGGCTCGCTCGGCCTCGACACGCCGGGCCTCGACCTGCTCGCGGTGATGATCGGCAGCGAAGGGATGTTCGCGATCGTCACCGAGATCACGGTGAAGCTGATCCCGAAACCACAGACCGCGCAGCTCGTGATGGCGAGCTTCGACGATGTCGTGAAGGGCGGCGAGGCGGTCGCCGCGATCATCGCGTCGGGCATCATCCCGGCCGGGCTGGAGATGATGGACAAGCCGGCCACCCAGGCCGTCGAGGCGTTCACGCATGCGGGCTACGACCTCGACGCGAAGGCGATCCTGCTGTGCGAATCGGACGGCACGCCCGAGGAAGTCGCGGAGGAAATCGTCCGCATGACGGCCGTGCTGCGCGAACATGGCGCAACGCGGATCCAGGTATCGCGCAACGAAAGCGAGCGGCTGCGCTTCTGGTCCGGCCGCAAGAACGCGTTTCCGGCCGCCGGGCGCATTTCCGCCGACTATTACTGCATGGACGGCACCGTGCCGCGCCGCGCGATCGGCCCCTTGCTCGCGCGCATCGAGCAACTCGAGACGCGCTACGGGCTGCGCTGCATCAACGTGTTCCATGCCGGCGACGGCAACATGCATCCGCTGATCCTCTACAACGCGAACGATCCGGACGAGCTGCACCGCGCCGAACAGTTCGGCGCGGAAATCCTCGAATGCTGCGTGGAATTCGGCGGCAGCGTGACGGGCGAGCACGGCGTCGGCATCGAAAAGCTCAATTCGATGTGCGTACAGTTCTCGCCGCAGGAGCGCGATGCGTTCTTCGCGGTCAAGCGCGCGTTCGATCCGGCCGGGCTGCTCAATCCCGACAAGGGCATCCCGACCCGCGCGCGTTGCGCCGAGTACGGCCGCCAGCACGTGCGCGGGGGGCTGCTGCCGCACCCCGACCTGCCGCGCTTCTGAGCGCCGCGCAGTCGCGCGGCCCGTGCCGGCCGCGCGCGTGGCGGCGGCATGCCTTCGTCAGACGGGGCTTAGGGATAGTCGCGATGTGGATTCGCGCCACCCCGGTACAATCGACCGGACAACAACGAGGCAGCAACAGAACATGGAAGAGGACGACATCGTCGCCGGATGGGCCGAGCGCATCCGTGCCGCCAGTGCCGACGGCCGGCCGCTGCGGATTCGCGGCGGCGGCACCAAGGACTGGTACGGCCAGGCGCTGGACGGCGAAATACTCGACACGCGCTCGTTTCAGGGCATCGTGTCGTACGACCCGGCCGAGCTCGTCGTCACGGTCCGCGCGGGCACGCCGCTCGCGCAGCTTGAAACCGTCCTCGCCGAGCGCGGCCAGATGCTGGCGTTCGAGCCGCCGCATTTCGGCCGCGCGGCCACCGTCGGCGGCTGCATCGCGGCGGGCCTCGCCGGCCCGCGCCGCGCGACCTGCGGCGCGCCGCGCGATTTCGTGCTCGGCGTCACGCTGATGAACGGGCGCGGCGAAGTGCTGCGCTTCGGCGGGCAGGTCGTGAAGAACGTCGCCGGCTACGACGTGTCGCGGCTGATGGCCGGCTCGCTCGGCACGCTCGGGCTGATGCTCGACCTGTCGATCAAGGTGCTGCCGGTGCCGGTCGCCGAAGTCACGCTGAAGTTCGAGATGACCGCGACCGACGCGGTGCGCAAGCTCAACGAATGGGGTGGCCATCCGCTGCCCGTCAGCGCGAGCGCCTGGCGCAACGGCACGCTGGTGCTGCGGCTGTCGGGCGCCGAGGCCGCCGTGAAATCGGCGAAGACGCTGCTCGGCGGCGAAGTCGTCGACGCGGTCGAGGCCGAGCGCTTCTGGGCCGGCCTGCGCGAGCACACCGATCCGTTCTTCAACGGCATTCCGCCCGGCTACGCGCTGTGGCGCCTCGCGCTGCCGTCGATCACCGAACCGATGCACCTGCCCGGCACCCAGCTGATGGAATGGGGCGGTGCGCAGCGCTGGTGGATCACCGACGCCGACGCGCAGACGGTGCGCATGAGCGCGAAGCAGGCCGGCGGCCATGCGACGCTGTTCCGCGCGGGCGAATCCTACGACCGCAGCGCGGGCGTGTTCACGCCGCTGCCCGCGCCGCTGATGAAGATTCACCGCGGGCTGAAGACGGCGTTCGATCCCGCGCGCATCTTCAACCGCGGCCGGCTCTACCCCGATCTCTGAGGGCTCGATGCAAACGAACCTCGCCGATTTCATCCGCAATACGCCCGACGGCGACGAGGCCGACGCGATCCTGCGCAAGTGCGTGCATTGCGGCTTCTGCACCGCGACGTGCCCGACCTACCAGCTGCTCGGCGACGAACTCGACGGCCCGCGCGGCCGCATCTACCTGATCAAGCAGATGGTCGAAGGCGCGCCCGTCACGCGCAGCACGCAGCAGCACCTCGACCGCTGCCTCACCTGCCGCAGCTGCGAAACGACCTGCCCGTCGGGTGTCCAGTACGGCCGGCTCGTCGAGATCGGCCGCAAGCACGTCGAGGCGCAAGTGCAGCGCCCCGTGCAGCAGCGGCTCGTGCGCCGCGTGCTCGCCAGCCTCGTGCCGAACGAGGCGCTGTTCTCGCCGATCATGCGGCTCGGCCAGCACGTGCGGCCGCTCTTGCCGAAACGGCTGCGCGACAAGGTGCCGCCGCGCACGCGGCTGCTCGAATGGCCGCAGCGCACGCATCCGCGCAAGATGCTGATGCTCGCCGGCTGCGTGCAGCCGTCGATGCTGCCGAACATCAACATCGCGACCGCGCGCGTGCTCGATGCGCTCGGCGTCGAGACGATCGTCGCGCCCGACGCGGGGTGCTGCGGCGCGATCCGCCTGCACCTGAACTATCACGACGAAGCGCTCGACGACGCGCGCCGCAACATCGACGCGTGGTGGCCGTACGTCGAGCAAGGCGCCGAGGCGATCGTGATGAACGCATCGGGCTGCGGCGCGACGGTGCTCGAATACGCGCACCTGCTGCGCGACGATCCGGCGTATGCGGAGAAGGCACAGCGCATCGTCGCGCTGACGCGCGACATCTCCGACGTGCTGCTCGCGTTCGAGGCCGAGCTCTCGACGCTCGCGCGGCGCCGCGCGATCCATACCGTCGCGTATCACCCGCCGTGCACGCTGCAGCACGGCCAGCAGTCGCGCGGCAAGGTCGAGCGCCTGCTCGAGACGCTCGGCATCGACGTGCGGCTGCCGGCCGACAGTCATCTGTGCTGCGGGTCGGCCGGCACCTATTCGCTGACGCAGCCGTCGCTGTCGTACCGGCTGCGCAAGCAGAAGCTGCTGAAGCTGCAGGCGCTCGAGCCGCAGATGATCGTGTCCGGCAACGTCGGCTGCATCGCGCACCTGCAAAGCGGCACGCAGATTCCGGTCACGCACTGGATTCAGCTCGTCGAGCATCTGCTGTACGGCTAGCGCGGCACCCGCGGCGGCGTCCGTATAATGGGCGAATCGAAGCGGCGCGTGCCGTGCCGCATTCGTCACCGTACTCGCCGCCGTAATCGCTTCCCCGTGCCTGCTTCCGTGCCCGTCATGTCCGACTTCACCGCCCGTCTCGATTCCGTTCACCGCCGCATCGCCGACGCCGCCCACGCGGCCGGCCGCGATCCCGCCACCGTCTCGCTGCTCGCCGTGTCGAAGACGTTTCCCGCCGACGACGTGCGCGCCGCGCATGCGGCCGGACAACGCGCGTTCGGCGAGAACTACGTGCAGGAATCGATCGACAAGATCGACGCGCTCGCCGACCTGCGCGCGGACCTCGAATGGCATTTCATCGGGCCGCTGCAATCGAACAAGACGCGCCCGGTCGCCGAACGGTTCGACTGGGTCCATTCGGTCGACCGGCTGAAGATCGCGCAGCGCCTCGCCGAACAGCGCCCCGCGCACCTGCCGCCGCTCAACGTGTGCGTGCAGGTGAACATCAGCGGCGAGGCGTCGAAGAGCGGCGTCGCGCCGGCCGACGTGGCCGATTTCGCGCGCGCGGTCGCCGCGCTGCCGGCGCTGCGGCTGCGCGGCCTGATGGCGATTCCCGAACCGGCCGGCGATACCGACGCGCAACGCGTGCCGCATCGCGCGCTGCGCGCGCTGTTCGATGCATTGCGCGCCGAGGGCCTGCCGCTCGACACGTTGTCGATGGGCATGTCCGCCGATCTCGAAGCCGCGGTGCTCGAAGGCGCGACGATCGTGCGCGTCGGCACCGCGATCTTCGGCGCGCGCGACTATTCGCACTGAGCGCTGCCCTTTTCCGCCTTTCCGTTCACTCATCTGCTCAATCGGACATCATGAAAATCGCATTCATCGGCGGCGGCAACATGGCCGCGGCCCTCATCGGCGGCCTGATCAAGCGCGGCGTCGCCGCTGACGGCCTGTACGCCATCGACGTCAACGAGGACGCCCGCGCGCGCACGGCGCAGCAGTTCGGCATCCGCACCGGCGCGGCCATCGACACGACGCTCGCGGCCTACGACGCGATCGTGCTCGCGGTGAAACCGCAGGTGCTGAAGGACGTCGCGCAAGCGCTCGCGCCGCATTTGAAATCGCAGCTCGTGATCAGCATCGCGGCGGGCATCCGCGGCACCGACCTCGCCCGCTGGCTCGGCGACTACGCGCGCGTCGTGCGCACGATGCCGAACACGCCCGCGCTGGTCGGCATGGGCGTGACGGGTCTCGCCGCGCTGCCGGGCGTCGACGCGGCCGGTCGCGAGCTCGCGTCGAACGTGCTCGGCGCGGTCGGCGAGATCGTGTGGTTCGACGACGAAGCGCAGCTCGATGCGGTCACGGCAATCTCGGGCAGCGGCCCGGCCTACGTGTTCTATTTCATCGAAGCGCTGCAGGAAGCCGCGCGCCGCCTCGGCATGAACGACGAACAGGGCCGCGCGCTTGCGGTCGCGACGTTCGCGGGCGCCGCGCAACTCGCCGCGCAATCGGGCGAGCCGGCAAGCGTGCTGCGCGAGCGCGTGACGTCGAAGGGCGGCACGACGGCCGCCGCGCTCGCGTCGTTCGACGCGCAGGGCGTGAAGGAAGCGATCGTGCGCGGCGCGCTCGCAGCCGAGGCACGCGCGAAGGAAATGGGCGACGAGCTCGGCCGCGCATAAGCGCCGCGACCGCCGGCGGGTTTCCGGCACCGGCAACAAAAAAGCGGCCTCGGCCGCTTTTTTGCTGGCATCGCGCGTCGGCGCGCGGCCACTTCAGTTGGCGCCCGCACCCGCCAGCAGGTAATGCGCGGCGATTCCCGCGAACAGCACGCCGCCGAGCCAGTTGTTGTGCCGGAACGCCGCGAAGCATGGCATCCGCTCGCGCCCCTTGATCAGCGTGAAGTGATACAGCGCGCAGCCGACCGCCGCCGCCCAGCCGGCCCAGTACGCGAGACCGAAGCCGAGCGTCACGCCGATCCATACGTAGATGCCGAGCGTCACCGCATAGCACGCCATCACGGCCGCGACGTCGAAGCGGCCGAACGTCAGCGCGGACGTGCGAATGCCGATCTTGATGTCGTCGTCGCGGTCGACCATCGCGTATTCGGTGTCGTACGCGACCGACCAGAAGACGTTCGCGATCAGCATCACCCACGCGAGCATCGGCACCGTATCCTGCACGGCCGCGAACGCCATCGGGATGCCGAAGCCGAACGCGATGCCGAGATATGCCTGCGGAATCGCGAAGAATCGCTTCATGAACGGATACGAACCGGCGACGAACAAGGCGACGACCGACAACTCCTTCGTCAGCGTGTTGAGCGGCAGGATCAGCAGGAACGCGATGAACGACAGCACCACCGCGATCGCGACGGCTTCCCATGCGCGGATCTTGCCCGACGTCAGCGGCCGGTCGGCCGTGCGCTTCACGTGACGGTCGAAATCGCGGTCGGCATAGTCGTTCATCGCGCAGCCGGCCGAGCGCATCAGCAGCGTGCCGAGCGCGAAGATCACGAGCAGCGGCCAGCGCGGATGGCCGTCCGATGCGATCCACAGTGCGTTGAGCGTCGGCCAGAGCAGCAGCAGGCTGCCGATCGGCTTGTCCATCCGGACGAGCCGCAGATACAGGGGAAAGCGGGCAAGCATGGCGAAGCACCGGGAAGATAATCCCGGCATTTTAGAGCCGAGGCGCGGTTCGCGTCATGTCGGGATGGCCCGCGCCCGCGTGCCGCGGTACGCGCGTCGGCCACGCCGGCCCGCTGCAAGCGGCCGAAGCAGTCCTGGCCGCCAATCAAGGGACAGATGCGCGGTAAACATGCACCGGCGGCCAAGGCAGAATTCGATCCTCTGCAGGCGACCCGGCCCCGATTTGCGGTCGGACTGCCCGCCGATGCCGGTCGCACGACGGGCAACTGGCCGCGTCGAACTTACGCGAGCAGCGACCGCAGCATCCACGCGGTCTTTTCATGCGTCTGCAGGCGTTGCGTCAGCAGGTCGGCGGTCGGCTCGTCGCTCGCCGCATCGGCGATCGGGAAGATTTCGCGCGCCGTGCGCACGACCGTCTCGTGCCCTTCCACGAGCTGACGGATCATCTCTTCGGCCGCCGGCACGCCGTTCGCTTCCGGCACCGACGACAGCTTCGCGAAATCCGCGAAGGTACCCGGCGCGACGACGCCGAGCGTGCGAATGCGCTCGGCGACCGAGTCGACCGCGAGCCACAGTTCGTTGTACTGCTCTTCGAACATCAGGTGCAGCGTGTTGAACATCGGACCCGTGACGTTCCAGTGGAAATTGTGGGTCTTCAGGTAAAGCGAGAACGTATCGGCAAGCAGACGCGACAGGCCGTCCGCGATTTTCCTGCGGTCCTTGTCGCTGATGCCGATGTTGATCTGCGTGGCGTTGCCTTTCCTGGCCATCTTCGGAACTCCTCATTCGAAATGTTGAACCGGAGAAAATGCGTCGAGCAATCCGCATGCCGCATCGCACGGCATCCGTTCACGCCTCGCCCGTCTGGTGCGGCGAGCGATTCGCGCGCTCAGCCGCCGGCGCCCGACACGCGCGGCGCGAGCGCGTGCAGCGCCTGCGCGACCAGCTCGGCCGCGCCGCCGACGACGATCGCGAAACCGACGATACGCCGCGCCCACTCGGCCGGCGTGAACGCGGTGCGCATGTTCAGCATCAATTGCGTCATGATCGTCACTCCTTCGACACGATCCTGGAAGAAAAAACGGCCGGTCGTGCGACCGGCCGTTTCACGTTACAGCGCAACTGCGTTACCGCATCGCGACATTCACTTGAGGTCGAAGCGGTCGAGGTTCATCACCTTGTTCCAGGCCGCGACGAAATCGCGCACGAACTTCTCGTTCGCGTCCGCGCTGCCGTACACCTCGGCCAGCGCACGCAACTGCGAGTGCGAACCGAAGATCAGATCGACGCGCGTACCCGTCCACTTGAGCTGGCCCGACGCACGATCGCGCCCTTCGAACACGTCGTTCGCGGCCGACACCGGCTTCCACTCCGTGCCCATGTCGAGCAGGTTCACGAAGAAGTCGTTGGTCAGCGAGCCCGGACGATCGGTGAACACGCCGTGCGTTGAGTCACCGACGTTCGCGCCGAGCACACGCAGGCCGCCGACGAGCACCGTCAGCTCCGGCCCGCTCAGCGTCAGCAGCTGGGCCTTGTCGACCAGCAGCGCCTCGGCCGGCGTCTTGTACGCGCTCTTCAGATAATTGCGGAAACCGTCCGCAACCGGCTCGAGCACGGCCATCGCTTCGATATCGGTCTGCTCCTGCGACGCGTCCATCCGGCCCGGTGCGAACGGCACCGTCACCGCGACACCCGCGTTCTTCGCGGCCTGTTCGACGCCGGCCGCACCGGCCAGCACGATCAGGTCGGCGAGCGACACCTTCTTGCCGCCCGTCTGCGCATCGTTGAACGCCTTCTGCACACCTTCCAGCGTCTCGAGCACCGTCGCAAGCGCGGCCGGCTGGTTCACTTCCCAGTCCTTCTGCGGCGCCAGGCGGATGCGCGCACCGTTCGCGCCGCCGCGCTTGTCCGAACCGCGGAACGTCGAGGCCGATGCCCATGCGGTCGACACGAGCTGCGCGACCGACAGGCCCGATGCAAGCACCTTCGCCTTCAGCGCCGCGACGTCGGCGTCATCGATCAGCTTGTGATCGACAGCCGGGATCGGGTCCTGCCACAGCAGTTGCTCGGCCGGCACTTCCGGGCCGAGATAGCGGGCGCGCGGACCCATGTCGCGGTGCGTGAGCTTGAACCAGGCGCGCGCGAACGCGTCGGCGAACTCGGCCGGGTTCTCGTAGAAGCGGCGCGAGATCTTCTCGTAGGCCGGGTCGAAACGCAGCGACAGGTCGGTCGTCAGCATCGTCGGGCGATGCTTCTTCGCCGGATCGAACGCATCCGGAATCACCGCGTCGGCGCCCTTCGCGACCCACTGGTGCGCGCCGGCCGGGCTCTTCGTCAGTTCCCATTCGTAGCTGAACAGGTGCTTGAAGAAGTCGTTGCTCCACTTCGTCGGGGTCGACGTCCACGTGACTTCGAGGCCGCTCGTGATCGCGTCGCGGCCCTTGCCCGATGCGTACGTGCTCTTCCAGCCGAGACCCTGCTGCTCGATGCCGGCCGCTTCCGGTTCCGGACCGACGTTCGATGCGGGGCCCGCGCCGTGCGTCTTGCCGAACGTGTGGCCGCCGGCGATCAGTGCAACCGTCTCTTCGTCGTTCATCGCCATCCGCGCGAACGTCTCGCGGATGTCGCGTGCCGCCGCGACCGGGTCGGGGTTGCCGTCCGGGCCTTCCGGGTTCACGTAGATGAGACCCATCTGCACGGCCGCGAGCGGATTCTCGAGGTCACGGTCGCCCGAGTAACGGCTGTTCGGGCCGCCGCTCAGTTCCAGCCAGATCTTTTCCGAACCCCAGTAGACGTCGTCCGGTTCCCACGTGTCGACGCGGCCGCCGGCGAAGCCGAAAGTCTTGAAGCCCATCGACTCGAGCGCGACGTTGCCGGTCAGGATCATCAGGTCGGCCCACGAGATGTTGCGGCCGTATTTCTGCTTGATCGGCCACAGCAGCCGGCGCGCCTTGTCGAGGTTGCCGTTGTCCGGCCAGCTGTTCAGCGGAGCGAAGCGCTGTTGCCCGCCGCCCGCGCCGCCACGGCCGTCGGCGGTCCGGTACGTGCCGGCGCTGTGCCAGGCCATCCGGATGAACAGGCCGCCGTAGTGGCCGAAGTCGGCCGGCCACCAGTCCTGCGACGTCGTCATCAGCGCCTGCAGGTCGCGCTTCACCGCCGCGAGGTCGAGCTTCTTGAACGCTTCCGCGTAGTCGAAGTCCTTGTCCATCGGATCGGACAGCGCCGAATGCCGATGCAGGATGTTGAGATTGAGCTGGTTCGGCCACCAGTCCTTGTTCGACGTGCCGCCGGCCGCCGTATGGTTGAACGGACATTTCGATTCGGTCGACATGCTTTTTTCTCCTTTGCTTGCTCGTAAGCCCCCACTTGCCTGGCGCGGTTCGTGGAGCATTGCGGGGGGATGAAACGGAACAGGTTGGTCCTGTCGTGCTACGGGGTGGCAGGCGGCGTGGCCTGCGATGCGGGCTGCGGGACTTCGGACATGCAATGCTCCCTCATGGCTGAACGGCAGTGAGTCGGGGAACACGGAACCGGCATGCCGCGGCACTCATCCGCCATACACACGGTCCGCCAGATACGCGAACGCAATCGGGCGGAGGCTCCGGGCCGCGGCCCTCGCGCGATTTACGACCTCGTCGCGCGACGGGATGTTCCGCTGCGCGTGCTGCAATACCGACCGCATCATGACATCCTCCTTTGACACCTGCACTCAACGTGCAAATCGGACCGCCGATCCGGTGCGATCCATGGAAAGGATTCTATGTATTTCTATCGTTTATTTGAATTTGATAAATTTCATCTATCCGATAGGCAAAAATAAACGGGGTCGCAAGACCCCGTTGACTGCCTGCCTCAGTTGCACCGCACCCTGCTCAATTCATCGTCGCGGGCATGTCGAGCTTCGCGACGCCCGGCAGTTCGCACGCGGCGATCGCCTCGCTGATCGCGTCGATCGCCGGCATCCGCGTGAAGCTCTTGCGCCACACCAGCACGACGCGGCGATCCGGCACCGGCTCGTTGAACGGCACGTACGACAGCAACTCGGCGTCGGGACCGTTCGCGCGCGGGCCGATCTCGGCGACCGACATCCGCGGCAGCACCGTGATGCCGACACCGCTCGCGACCATATGGCGAATCGTTTCGAGCGACGAGCCTTCGAAGGTCTTCTGGATGCCGTCGGCCGTCTGCGAGAAGCGCATCAGTTCCGGGCACACGCCGAGCACGTGGTCGCGGAAGCAGTGACCGTTGCCGAGCAGCAGCATGGTTTCCTGCTTCAGATCCTCGGCGTCGATCTCGTTGCGCTTTTCCCACGGATGGCCGGCCGGCAGCGCGACGACGAACGGCTCGTCGTACAGCGGCCGCACCATCAGGCCGGTTTCGGGGAACGGCAGCGCCATGATCGCGGCGTCGATTTCGCCCTGCTTCAGCAGCTCGAGCAGCTTCAGCGTGTAATTCTCCTGCAGCATCAGCGGCATCTGCGGCACGCGCTGGATCATCTGCTTGACGAGCGTCGGCAGCAGGTACGGCCCGATCGTGTAGATCACGCCGAGCCGGAACGGGCCGACGAGCGGGTCCTTGCCCTGCTTCGCGATCTCCTTGATCGCGAAGGTCTGCTCGAGCACGCGCTGCGCCTGCGTGACGATCTGGTCGCCGATCGGGGTCACGCTCACTTCGCTCGCGCCGCGCTCGAAAATCTGCACGTTGAGCTCGTCTTCCAGCTTCTTGATCGCCACCGATAGCGTCGGCTGGCTCACGAAGCATGCTTCGGCCGCGCGACCGAAATGCCGCTCGCGCGCGACCGCGACGATGTACTTCAATTCAGTCAGGGTCATTGTGGGTCAATCAGGGTTATACAGGCGATAGGTTTAATTTATACACCCGTTGGCACCGATTCGCCAAGTTTCTCTGCATCACGATGCGCCGAATCGCCGCCGAATGGCGGTTTTAAATCCGTCCCCGAATGCGCGGATCAGGCCTTCAGGTACTGCTCCCGCGCGCCGAGCCAGCGTGCGAGATGCTGCGTGACCACGTCGGGATACGCGGCGATCAGTCGCGCTGCCGCGTCGCGGGCCGGGTCGATCAGCCAGCCGTCGGTCTCGAGGTTCGCGAAGCGCAGCATCGCGGCGCCGGACTGGCGCGCGCCGAGGAATTCGCCGGGGCCACGGATTTCGAGGTCGCGCCGCGCGATCTCGAAGCCGTCGGTCGTCTCGCGCATCGTCTTCAGCCGCTCGCGGCCGGTCAGCGACAGCGGGCCCGTGTAAAGCAGCACGCAGACCGACGCCGCGGTGCCGCGACCGACGCGGCCGCGCAACTGATGCAGCTGCGCGAGGCCGAAGCGCTCCGCGTGCTCGATCACCATCAGCGACGCGTTCGGCACGTCGACGCCGACCTCGATCACGGTCGTCGCGACGAGCAACTGCACCTCGTTGCGCGTGAAGGCTTCCATCACGGCCGCCTTGTCGGCCGGCGACAGCCGCCCGTGCACGAGCCCGACCTTCAGCTCGGGCAACGCCTCGGCCAGCGTCTCGTAAGTCTCGACGGCCGTCTGCAGCTGCAGCGTCTCGCTCTCCTCGATCAGCGGACACACCCAGTACACCTGGCGGCCGGTCAGCGCGGCCTCGCGCACGCGGGCAATCACCTCTTCGCGCCGCGCATCGCCGACGAGGCGCGTCAACACCGGCGTGCGGCCCGGCGGCAGCTCGTCGATCGTCGACACCTCGAGATCCGCGTAATACGTCATCGCGAGCGTGCGCGGAATCGGCGTGGCCGACATCATCAGCTGGTGCGGCTGGAAATCGCGCGCGCCGTTGGCCGCGTTCGCAGCCTTCGCGCGCAGCGCGAGACGCTGCTCGACGCCGAAACGGTGCTGTTCGTCGACGATCACGAGGCCGAGCCGCGCGAATTCGACCGTGTCCTGGATGATCGCGTGCGTGCCGATCACGAGCTGCGCGGTGCCGAGCGCCGCGGCTTCGATCGCCGCGCGCTTTTCCTTCGCCTTCAGGCTGCCCGCGAGCCATGCGACCGAGACGCCGAGCGGTTCGAGCCACGCGCGCAGCTTGCGTGCGTGCTGCTCCGCGAGGATTTCGGTCGGCGCCATCAGGGCGGCCTGGTAGCCGGCGTCGATCGCCTGCGTGGCCGCCAGCGCCGCGACGACCGTCTTGCCGCTGCCGACGTCGCCCTGCAGCAGCCGCTGCATCGGATGCGCGAGCGTGAGGTCGTGCGCGATCTCGTCGACGACGCGCGACTGCGCGCCCGTCAGCGTGAACGGCAGCGCCGCGTAGAGACGCGTCGTCAGCGCGTCGGCATCGGCCGCGGTGCGGCGCGGCATCGCCGGCGCCGCGCGCGTGCGGCGCTCCTCGTGCGCACGCTTGAGCGACAGCTGCTGCGCGAGCAGCTCCTCGAACTTGATGCGTGTCCACGCCGGATGCGAGCCGTCCATCAGCGCGGCTTCGTCGGAATCGACAGCCGGGTGGTGCAGGATCCGCACGGCCTGCGCGAGCGTCGGCACGCCGAGCGGCTTCAGGTAGTCGCGTTCGATCTCGGGCGGCAGCAGCTCGGGCAGCGGCGTGCGCTCGACCGCGTTCTCGATCGCCTTGCGCAGATACGCCTGCGACACGCCGGCCGTGCTCGGATAGACGGGCGTGAGCACCTGCGGCAGCGGCGCGTCGGCTTCGACGACGCGCACGGCGGGATGCACCATCTCCATTCCGAAGAAGCCGCCGCGCACGTCGCCGCGCACGCGCAGCCGCTGGCCGACGGCCATCTGCTTGACCTGCGAGCCGTAGAAATTGAGGAAGCGCAGCACGAGCTGCTCGCCGTCGTCATCCTGGATCTTCACGACGAGCTGGCGCCGCGGCCGGTATGCGACTTCGTTGTCGAACACCACGCCCTCGGTCTGCGCGATGCCGCCCGGCAGCAGTTCGCCGATCGGCGTGAGCGTGGTTTCGTCCTCGTAGCGCATCGGCAGATGCAGCACGAGATCGATCGAGCGCGTGAGGCCGAGCTTCGCGAGCTTGTCGGCGGTCTTCACGGGTTTGTCGGCGGCCGGCTTCTTCTTGCGCTTCGCGCCGGACGTGCCGGCTGCCCCCGCCTCGTCGCCGTCCGCGCCCGGGTCGACGTCGGGCGCGGCGGCGGCCGGCTGCGCGAGCCGCCCGTCGGCGCCGCGCTTCGGGCCCGCGCGGCGCGGCGCGCCACCGCGCGGCTCCGCGCTTTGCGCGGGTAACGCGGCATCGTCCGCGTCGAACGGATCGGCGGAATCGGCAACGGCGGCGGAGGAACGGCGTGGTGACACTGGCATCGGATCGTCTGGGTGCTTCGCAAGGCAAGTACAATAGCGGCTTTCACGTCGTCCGAACGAACGACGCCGGCCAGGCCGCGCATCCCGCCATCATAGCGGCTCGCGCGCCCCATTCATGCGTTTCCGCCCCGTCGGCGGCGCCCGCCGGCCGTTTCGAACCAGCCCGCATGTTCACGCTTTCCGATTTCGATTTCAATCTGCCCCCCGAGCTGATTGCGCAGACCGCACTGCCCGACCGCACCGCGAGCCGCCTGCTCGAGGTCGACGGCACCGTCGAGCCCGCGCGCCTCGTCGACCGCCGCTTCGCCGAGCTGCCGTCGTGCATCGCGCCCGGCGACCTGCTCGTGTTCAACGATACCAAGGTGCTGAAGGCGCGTTTCTTCGGCCAGAAGGCCAGCGGCGGCAAGATCGAGGTGCTGATCGAGCGCGTGACCGGCACGCACACCGCGCTCGCGCAGATCCGCGCGAGCAAGTCGCCGGGCGCCGGCACGACGCTGCGTCTCGCCGACGCGTTCGACGTGACGGTCGGCGAGCGCGTCGAGCCGTTCTTCACGCTGCATTTCCCGGAGCCGTGCCTCGCGCTGATCGAGCAGCACGGCCGCCTGCCGCTGCCGCCGTACATCGAGCACGACGCCGACGCGAACGACGAGACGCGCTACCAGACCGTCTATGCGAGCAACCCGGGTGCGGTCGCGGCGCCCACGGCCGGGCTCCATTTCGACCAGCCGCTGCTCGAGAAGCTCGACGCGATGGGCGTCGAGCGCGCGACGCTGACGCTGCACGTGGGCGCCGGCACGTTCCAGCCGGTGCGCGTCGAGAACCTCGCCGAGCACCGGATGCACAGCGAGTGGTACGACCTGCCGCAATCGCTCGTCGACAAGATCGCCGCGACCCGCGCGCGCGGCGGCAACGTGATCGCGGTCGGCACGACGTCGATGCGCGCGCTCGAAGCCGCGGCGCGCAGCGCCGACGAAGCGGGCCGCCCGCTCGGGGCGACGCAGGCCGAGACCGACATCTTCATCACGCCGGGCTACCGTTTCCGCGTCGTCGACCGGCTCGTGACGAACTTCCACCTGCCGAAGTCGACGCTGCTGATGCTGGTGTCGGCGTTCGCGGGTGTCGAGACGATCCGCGCCGGGTACCGGCACGCGATCGACGAACGCTACCGCTTCTTCAGCTACGGCGATGCGATGCTGCTCACGCGGCGCGACACGCCGGAGACGCCGCGCGCGTGAGCGCGGCAGGTGCGAAGACGCACCGGCCCGCGACCGCGCAGCCGCCGTTGCACCGTTGTCCCGCAGCGCGCGCTCCGATGGCGCGCGCCCCGCTTTTCCCGGCCGCCGGCTTGCCGGCGGCGTTTCCAACATGCGCCGGACTTGCGGTCCGGAGTCAGCGCTTCAGCGCATACTCCGGTCCCATGCAAGGCTTCTTCGGTGGCAAGGAGAATGACGCGATGACCGAAGGTTCATCCCACGATACGCACGCTCCCGTGCAGGACCGCCCGGCCAACGGGCTCGAATTCGAACTGCTGACGACCGACGGCCATGCGCGCCGCGGCCGCGTGAAGCTCAACCACGGCGTGGTCGAGACGCCGATCTTCATGCCGGTCGGCACGTACGGCACCGTGAAGGCGATCCAGCCGCGCGAGCTGCACGAGATCAACGCGCAGATCATCCTCGGCAACACGTTCCACCTGTGGCTGCGCCCCGGCCTCGAGACGATCGACGCGCACGGCGGCCTGCACGGCTTCATGGGCTGGAACAAGCCGATCCTGACCGACTCGGGCGGCTTCCAGGTGTTCTCGCTCGGCGACCTGCGCAAGATCACCGAGGACGGCGTGACGTTCGCATCGCCGATCAACGGCGACAAGCTGTTCCTGTCGCCGGAAGTGTCGATGCAGATCCAGAAGGTGCTGAACTCCGACATCGTGATGCAGTTCGACGAATGCACGCCGTACGCGACCAACGGCGTGCCGACCACGCACAAGGAAGCGGCCGACTCGATGCGCATGTCGCTGCGCTGGGCGAAACGCTCGCTCGACGAGTTCGACCGGCTCGGCAACCCGAACGCGCTGTTCGGAATCGTCCAGGGCGGGATGTTCGAGGACCTGCGCGACGAGTCGCTCGCGGGCCTGTCGGAGCTCGGCTTCCACGGCCTCGCGATCGGCGGGCTGTCGGTCGGCGAGCCGAAGGAAGACATGATGCGCGTGCTGCGGCACGTCGGCCCGAAGCTGCCGGCCAACAAGCCGCACTACCTGATGGGCGTCGGCACGCCGGAGGATCTGGTCGAGGGCGTCGCGAACGGCGTCGACATGTTCGACTGCGTGATGCCGACCCGCAACGCACGCAACGGCTGGCTCTTCACGCGCTTCGGCGACGTGAAGATCCGCAACGCGACGCACAAGAATTCGCTGAAGCCGCTCGACGCGAGCTGCACGTGCTACACGTGCCGGAACTTCTCGCGCGGCTACCTGCACCACCTGCACCGCGTCGGCGAAATCCTCGGCGCGCAGCTCAACACGATTCACAACCTGCACTACTACCTGCAGCTGATGAGCGAGATCCGCGACGCGATCGAGACCCATACGTTCGACGCGTTCCGCCAGCGCTTCGCGGAGGATCGCGCGAGAGGGGTCGACTGACCGGGGGCGGCGGCCCGCGTGGCTGCGCACCGCTGCCCGCACCGCTGCCCGCACCGCGCCACGTCACATAAGACATGTACTAAATATCGCGTCCCGACCGCCGGTCGTGGCCGCCGAATATTACAATCGCCTTTCCAAACGAGCCGCAACGGTGCCGTTTCATGCTTTAACAGCTTGATCCGAAAGCGCATTTGCTGCGCCGTTTGCACATGGGGCCGGTGGTAGAATAACCGGCTTAATTTTCGATCTTCCCCTACGGAGAGACCAACGTGCCGTTCATTTCCAATGCCTTCGCGCAAGGTGCCGGTGGCGCCGAATCGAGCCTGATGAGCTTCCTGCCGCTCATCCTGATGTTCGCGGTGCTGTACTTCATCATGATCCGTCCGCAGATGAAGCGCCAGAAGGAACACCGCAACATGCTCGCGGCCATGGCGAAGGGCGACGAAGTCGTCACGAGCGGCGGCCTCGTCGGCAAGGTGACGAAGGTCACCGAAGGCTACATCGGCGTCGAAATCGCCGAAGGCACCGAAATCACCGTGCAGAAGGCTGCCGTCACGACCATTCTGCCGAAGGGCACGATCAAGTCGCTGTAAGGCTTTTACCGAGCGTCCGGCTCCCCGCGTCGTGCCCGCCTGAGAGAGCGGGCCGCCGCGGCGCCGGACGCGACGCTTTCACGCCAACCACCCGTTCGGCCCCCTCATGAATCGTTATCCACTCTGGAAATATGTCGTGATGGTCGTGGCGCTCGCCATCGGCCTTCTGTACACATTGCCCAACTTCTTCGGCGAAGCGCCGGCGGTGCAGGTGTCGAGCGGCAAGGCCACGGTCAAGCTCGACTCGACCACGCTGACCCAGGTCGAATCCGCGCTCGCCTCCGCGCAGATCACGCCGGACGACGTCACCTTCGAGAACACGGCGTCCAACGCGAACATCCGCGTGCGCCTGAAGGACACCGATACGCAGCTGCGCGTCAAGGACCTGCTGCAGAAGTCGCTGAACGCCGATCCGAACGATCCGCAGTACGTCGTCGCACTGAACCTGCAAAGCGCGTCGCCGCGCTGGCTGACCGCGCTGCACGCACTGCCGATGTATCTCGGCCTCGACCTGCGCGGCGGTGTCCACTTCCTGCTCCAGGTCGACATGACGGGCGCGCTCACGAAGAAGCTCGACTCCGACGCGTCCGACGCGCGCACGCTGCTGCGCGACAAGAACATCCGCGACGGCGGCGTGAGCCGCGTCGACCAGTCCGTCGTCGTCAACTTCAGCGACGCGCAGACGGCGGAAGACGCCCGCAAGGTGCTCGCCGCGTCGGTCACCGAACTGCAATGGGCGACCCAGCCCGGCGGCGGCGGCACGCAAGTCGTCGGCACGTTCACGCCGGCCGTGCAGAAAGCCGTCGAGGACGCCGCGCTCAAGCAGAACCTGACGACGCTCCACAACCGCGTGAACGAACTCGGCGTGTCCGAGCCGATCCTGCAGCAGCAAGGCAGCGACCGCATCGTCGTCGAACTGCCGGGCGTGCAGGACACCGCGAAGGCGAAGGACATCATCGGCCGCACCGCGACGCTCGAGGCGCGCCTCGCCGATCCGATCAACACGCACCCGAACCCGAACGACCCCGTGCCGCCGGGCGAGGAGCTGTTCACGCAGGGCAACCAGGCGCCCGTGCTGCTGAAGAAGGACGTGATCTTCACCGGCGACCGCATCATCGACGCGTCGGCCGGCTTCGACGAACACCAGCGTCCGTCGGTCAACATCCGCCTCGACTCGGCGGGCGGCCGCTCGGTGCGCGCGGTGTCGCGCGAGAACATCGGCAAGCCGATGGCGATGGTGCTGTTCGAGAAGGGCAAGGGCGAGGTGCTGACGGTCGCGACGATCCAGTCCGAACTCGGCGACCGCTTCCAGATCACGGGCCAGCCGACGCCGCAGGCCGCGGCCGATCTCGCGCTGCTGCTGCGCGCCGGTTCGCTCGCCGCACCGATGGACATCATCGAGGAACGCACGATCGGCCCGAGCCTCGGCGCGGACAACATCAAGATGGGCGTCCACTCGGTGATCTGGGGCTTCTGCGCGATCGCCGTGTTCATGATCGCGTACTACATGCTGTTCGGCGTGATCTCGGTGATCGGCCTGTCGGTGAACCTGCTGCTGCTCGTCGCGGTGCTGTCGCTGATGCAGGCGACGCTGACGCTGCCGGGTATCGCGGCAATCGCGCTCGCGCTCGGCATGGCGATCGACTCGAACGTGCTGATCAACGAGCGCGTGCGTGAAGAACTGCGCGCCGGCCAGCCGCCGCAGACCGCGATCCAGGCCGGCTACGCGCACGCATGGGCGACGATTCTCGACTCGAACGTCACGACGCTGATCGCCGGCCTCGCGCTGCTCGCCTTCGGCTCGGGCCCGGTTCGCGCGTTCGCGATCGTGCACTGCCTCGGCATCCTGACGTCGATGTTCTCCGCGGTGTTCTTCTCGCGCGGGATCGTCAACCTCTGGTACGGCGGCCGCAAGAAGCTGAAGTCGCTCGCGATCGGCCAGGTGTGGAAGCCGGAAGGCGCCACGGCCGGCGCCTCGTTCGCCGCGGCCGACGAATCGACCGACACCGCGCGCGCCGCGAAGCTCGCCGCACCCGCGAAGGGCAACGCACCGCGTGCCGGCAAGCCGCAGTTGCGCAACCGCGCGCAGCAAGGCGTGTCGCCGAAGAAACCGGGCTCGACCCAATAAGGCCCCGGAGACGAAGCCATGGAATTTTTCCGCATCCGTAAAGACATTCCGTTCATGCGGCACGCGCTGGTGTTCAACGTGATCTCGCTGGTCACGTTCCTCGCCGCCGTGTTCTTCCTGTTCCACCGCGGGCTGCACCTGTCCGTCGAATTCACCGGCGGCACGGTGATCGAGGTGCAGTACCAGCAGGCCGCGCAGCTCGAACCCGTGCGCGACACGCTCGGCAAGCTCGGCTACGCCGACGCGCAGGTGCAGAACTTCGGCACGTCGCGCAACGTGCTGATCCGCCTGCAGTTGAAGGAAGGCCTCACGTCCGCGCAGCAGAGCGACCAGGTGATGACCGCGCTGAAGGCGCAGAGCCCCGACGTGACGCTGCAGCGCGTCGAGTTCGTCGGCCCGCAGGTCGGCCGCGAGCTCGCGACCGACGGTCTCCTCGCGCTCGCGTGCGTGGTGATCGGCATCGTGATCTACCTGTCGATCCGCTTCGAATGGAAGTACGCGGTCGCCGGCATCATCGCGAACCTGCACGACGTCGTGATCATTCTCGGCTTCTTCGCGTTCTTCCAGTGGGAGTTCTCGCTGGCGGTGCTCGCGGCGATCCTCGCGGTGCTCGGCTACTCGGTCAACGAGTCGGTCGTCATCTTCGACCGGATCCGCGAAACGTTCCGCCGCGAACGCAAGATGAGCGTGTCGGAGGTGATCAACCACGCGATCACGACCACGATGTCGCGGACGATCATCACGCACACGTCGACGGAAATGATGGTGTTGTCGATGTTCTTCTTCGGCGGCCCGACGCTGCACTACTTCGCGCTCGCACTGACGGTCGGCATCATGTTCGGCATCTACTCGTCGGTGTTCGTCGCGGGCTCGCTCGCAATGTGGCTCGGCATCAAGCGCGAAGACCTGATCAAGGAAAAGAAGACGGCGCACGATCCGGACGATCCGAACGCGGGCGCGCAGGTTTAAGCGCCGCGTCGTTTCGGCTGATACCCGAAGGCCGGTCCTGTTGGACCGGCCTTTTTTCATGCGCGAGCCGCGGCCGCTTCCTCCGGCGCGGCCGCACGGACCGTCGGCTACAATCGCTCCACCATCCCGCCCCGCCACCCGTCGAAGCCGCGGTCCCTCATGATGCCTGCCTCGCGTGTCCTTCATCGCATCGTCGCCTGGAGCACCGGTGCCGCCGCCGCGGCTGCGTTCGTTGCATGCGCATCGGCCGCCCGCGCGCAATCCGCGTCCGCCCCGCGCGCCGCTGCTGCTGCGGCGGCGTCACAACCGTCACCCTGCCCGCCCGACTGGGAACCGCAGCTCTGCGAACTGAAGGCCGCGGTCGAAGTGCTGAAGAAGCAGCACCTGACCGACGTCGACATCGGCGCGTTGCTCGACGCCACCGTGCACGACGGCATCAAGACGCTGCCGTACGCGCGCTTCTTCAACGCAAAGGAAGAGCAGGAACGGCGCGACGACGAGCGCCGCGCACGCGACGGCACGCCGGGCATCGGCATCGTGTTCGAGACGCGGCCCGACGGGCTGCACATCATCGACGTGATCCCGGACGCGCCCGCCGAACAGGCCGGCGTGCGGCCCGACGATCTCGTCGTCGCGATGAACGACCGAAGCGTCGTCGGCATCGACAGCAGCGAGGTCGTGAAACTCGCGAAGGGCGACGCGGGCGTGCCGCTGAAGCTCACGGTCCGGCGTGGTCCGAACCCTGCGACGCTGACCTTCGCGCCGGTCCGCGCGATCGTCCGGCCGCACCCGGCGACCGCAAGGCGGCTCGCCGGCGACATCCTGTACACGCGGCTGTCGAGCTTCCCGGAGCCGGCGGTCGGCAACTATATCGACGCGGTGCAGGCCGCGCGCCGCGCGGGGCCGCCGGTGAAAGGCGTGATCCTCGACCTGCGCATCAACGGCGGCGGCGCATTGAATGCGGCGATCGGCATCACCGCGCTGTTCGCCGGGCGCGACCGCACCGCGATGACGACGCTCGAGCGCGACGGCACGAAGCGCCGCCGCTTCACGACCGACTGGCCCGACTACGAACTGCCGGTCATGCACGGCCAGGATCCGCTCGCGCCGCTGCAGACGGACGACTGGTGGCGCACCGTGCCGCTCGTCGTGCTCGTCGACGGACAGAGCGCGTCGGCCGCCGAAGCGACCGCGGCGGCACTGAAGGATCTCGGCCGCGCGCGGCTGCTCGGGATGCCGACCTACGGAAAGGGACTCGCGCAGACCGGCGTCGACCTGATCGACGGCACGCGCGTCAATTTCACGTTCGCGCGCAACCTGCGGCCGAACGGCTGCCCGATGGACGGCTATGGCGTCGTGCCGGACTGGCTGGTGCCGCCGCGCCGCGACTCGGACGTCGACGGCGTGCTGCTCTGGTACCGCGAAGTCGATCTCGCCCGCGCGCCGTATGCGGACCGGCTGGCGCCCGATCCGTTCGCGCAGGTCCGCAAGGCACGGCAAGCACTGCGCGAAGCACGCGTGCGCGAAAAAATCGATACGTCGAAGAGCGCGGCGCTGCCGCAGCGGGAATTCGGCACGGATGCCGACTGGCAGCTCCGGCAGGCGCTTGACGCGCTCGCCGGCCGGCCGGTGCGGACCGTCGCCGCGCCCGCGCAACTGATGCCGGCGCAGCCGGTATGCGAGCGCGTCAGCGACTGACGCGCCGCCGCGCGCCCCGCGTCACCGGAAGCCGAACCGCCGGCGCAGCACGACCAGCGCCACAAGGCTCAGCACGGCCGCGAACATCAGGTAGAAGCTCGGCGCGGTCTTCATCCCGGTCGCGCGGATCAGCCACGCGATGATGAACGGCCCGAAGCCGCCGAAGATCGTCACCGCGACGTTATACGCAAGCGACATCCCGGTCGTGCGCGTCTGCACCGGAAACACTTCGGACAGCAGCCCCGGCAGCGCCGCGAAATAACCGGTCATCAGGAACGCGAGCAGCACCTGCAGCGCGATCAGCGTGCCGAAGCCCGGATGCACGACCAGGTACGCGAACGCCGGATAGATCAGCACGAGGATGCCGACGGCCGGCGCGAGCATCACGCGCACGCGTCCGTACCGATCCGACCAGTGGCCGACGAGCGGCGCGAACGCCATCTGGATCACGCCGACGACGAGGATCGCGGCGAACGCGGCCGACGGCGCAAGGCCAAGCTGCTTCACGCCGTAGGTCGGCATGAACAGCACGAGATAGGTCGCGACGGTGCCGAGCACCACCACGCCCATCGCGGCGACGAGCCGTGCCTTGTGCGACGCGAACGTGTCGCGCAGCGGGCTCGCGGTGCTTTCGGCGGCGAGGAATTCGGGCGTCTCGTCGACCTTCGAGCGGATGTAGTACGCGACGGGCCCGAGCAGCAGCCCGAAGAAGAACGGGATGCGCCAGCCCCACGCGGCCATCTGGTCGGCCGTGAGCTGTGCGTTCAGCACGGTGCCGAACCCGGCGGCGAGCAGCGTCGTGAGCCCCTGGCTCGCGACCTGCCAGCTTGCGAAGAAGCCGCGCCGGCCCGGCACGTGCTCGGCCAGGAACGCGGTCGCGCTGCCGAATTCGCCGCCGGCCGAGAAACCTTGCATCAGCCGCGCGGCGACGAGGATCAGCGGCGCGGCAACGCCGATCGTCTGGTAGGTCGGCAGCACCGCGATCACCAGCGTGCCGGCCATCATCAACAGGATCGACAGCGTGAGCGCGGCCTTGCGGCCCGCGCGGTCGGCGTACGCGCCGAGCACGATCGCGCCGAGCGGGCGCATGAAGAACGACACGCCGAACGTGCCGAGCGTGAGCAGCAGCGACACGGTGTCGTTGCCGGCCGGGAAGAACAGCTTCGAGATCGTCACCGCGAAGAAGCCGTAGACGACGAGGTCGAACCACTCGAGCGCGTTGCCGATCGACGCGGCGACCACCGCGCGCCACACGCGCGGCGACGAGGCAATGGAGCTGGACTGCGTGACGGCGTGCATCGGCGATCTCCTTGTCGTTGTACGTTGTATCCGGCGCGCCGGTTCTCGCGCCGCGAGCTGCGCCGACGATTATAGGCGCGCAAAAAAAACCGCCGCGCCCCCTGAAAACGGGAGCGCGGCGGCTGGCTCGCGACGGGCCGGCGGCGTGACGCGGCGGCCGGCCCGGTCGGGCGCGTTACTGCTGCTTGACGGCTTCGGCCGTGATCAGCAGCTTCGTCTTCATCTTGAAGCCGTACTGCTTGCCGTAGTCGAGGCCGAAATCGTCGCGGCTGAATTCGCCGACCGCGTCGACGCCGCACACTTCGCGCTTGAGCATCGGATGCGGCATGCACTTGAACGAATCGATCTTCAGCGTGACCGGCTTCGTGACGCCGTGCAGCGTCAGGTTACCGACCACCGACACCGGCTTGTCGCCGTCGAACTTGATGGCGCCCTTGTAGTTCGCCTGCGGGAACTTGGAGACGTCGAAGAACTCGGCCGTCTGCAGGTGCTCGTCGAGCTTCGCGCTGCCCGTGTGGATCGACGCGATGTCGGTCGTCACGTCGACCGTACCGGTCTTCGCCGCGCGGTCGAGCGTCACGGTGCCGCTCGACTTGTCAAACTTGCCGCGCCAGACCGACAGGCCGCCGAAGTGGTCGGCCTCGAAGCTCGGGTACGTATGGCTCGGGTCGAACTGGTACGTCGCGCTGTCGGCGAATGCCGAGAACGACAGCGAAGCGGCCAGCGCGCCCGCGGCGATGATCAGATGCTTTTTCAAACGATTTCTCCTTGGAACAGCGCCGCGCCCTCGCGCGGCATTCGGGGTGATGCGACAGCCCGCCGCTTACTTCGTGGCGACGAGATGGAACTTGATCTGCACTTCATCGGCGACGATCGACGTGTCCTTCCACTCGCCGGTGCCGACGTTGAACGCCGAACGCTTGATCGGCAGCACGCCGTCGAAGGTCTGCGTCGCGCCGCTCTGCGTGACCGTGACGGGCACCGTGACGGTCTCGGACTTGCCCTTGATCGTCAGCTTGCCGGTCACGTTGTACTTGTTGCCGCCCGCCGGCGCGATCGCCGACGACGCGAAGGTCGCCTGCGGATACGCCTTCGCGTCGAACCAGTCCTTGCCCGCGACCTGGTCGTTGTACATCTTGTCGCCGAGGTCGAAGCTCGCGATGTCGATCGTCATTTGCGCGCTGCCCTGCGCGGCCTTGGCCGGGTCGAACTTCACCTGCGCGGAGAACTTCTTGAATGCGCCTTCGGTCGGCACGTTCATCTGCTTCGACACGGCGGACACCTTGCTCTTCGCGAGATCGACGTCGGCGTGCGCCGCGGCCGACGCGACAAGTGACACCGCGGCGAACGCGGTCAGCATGGAGCGGGAGAAAGACACTTTCATGGGATCCTTCATTTGGCGGAGGGAAGCATCCGCGACAGCAGGCCGTCGCGGTCCAACAACTGGTGCTTGAACGCCGCGAGCACGTGCATGGCGACGAGCGCAAGCAGAATGTAATTCAAAGACACGTGCAGCGTCTTGAAGGTTTCCTTCAGCGCAGGATCGGGATCGATCAGGCGCGGCAGCGGCACGATGCCGAGATAGACGACCGGGATGTTCGACGCGGAGCTGTACAGGTAGCCCGTCACCGGAATCACGATCATCAGCGCGTACAGCAGCATGTGCACGCCGTGCGACACCGCACGCTGCCACGCCGGCGTGCCGCCCGGCAGCGGCGGCGGCACGTGGGTCGCGCGCCACAGCACGCGCACGACGGCCAGCGCGAACACCGTCACGCCGATCCACTTGTGCCACGAGAAGTACTTGAGCTTCGTCGGCGTGAAGCCGGGGATGTCGGTCATCACCCAGCCGAGTGCGAAGCCGCAGACGATCAGCAGCGCGATCAGCCAGTGCAGCGCGATCGCGGTGTGCGCGTAGCGTGCCGGCGCGGCCGGCGGCGATTTCGATGCCATCATGGATTCCTCAGTTGAGCGAACGGCTGCGCCGGTAAATTCGTCCGACGCTTGTCAAGGCCGCCATGCTACCGCAACCTTTTGTCACGCGCGGACTCCGAGGACAGGCGCGCCAGCCCGCTGTCAGGTTTGCGCCATGTTACCGCCCGGTCACCCGGCAACCGGGCGTTGACACGCCGAAAAAGCCGTTTTGGTAAGATTGGCGCGGGTTCCGGCCCCGTCGACGCGTTCCCCCGCCCGTCGCACCACCGCCTTTTCCATGCAACGACACGACCTGATTGCCTGCCACGAATGCGACGCACTGTTGCATAAACCGCGCCTGAGCGGTCGCGAAATCGCGCGCTGCCCGCGCTGCGACGCGCTGCTCTATCGCAACAGCACCACGCAGATCGAGCGCATCAGCGCGCTTGCGGTCGCGGCGCTCGTCACGTTCGTCATCGCGCAGGCGTTCCCGATCCTCGAAATGGACCTCAACGGCACCCGTGTGCAGACGACGCTGATCGGCGCGATCGACGCGCTGTGGCATCAGGGCATGGAGGCCGTCGGCGTGATGGTGTTCTGCTCGACCGTGCTGTTCCCGCTCGTCGAGATGGCCGCGCTGCTTTACGTGCTGCTGCCGATCCGGCGTGGCGTCGTGCCGCCGGGCCTCAACTTCGTGCTGCGCACGATCCAGCTCGTGCGGCCGTGGGGGATGATCGAGGTGTTCATGCTCGGGATCGTCGTGACGATCGTCAAGATGGTGAGCCTCGCGCGCGTCGTGCCCGACGCCGCGCTGTTCGCGTTCGGCGCGCTCACGCTGATGACCGCCGTCGTGCTGATGTTCGATCCACGCACGCTGTGGGACATCGCCGACGACCTGCGCGCCGGGCGCTCGCCCGCCTCGCCCGACGGCACCACTCCGCCGCCGCAAGCGCCCCGCCAATGACGATGCCGACCGCCGCCCGCGAGGGCTACGCCAGCTGCCACGCATGCGGGCTCGTGCAGACGATCGACCGTCCGCACGCGCATTGCGCGCGCTGCGGCAGCACGCTTCATTTCCGCACGCCGAACAGCATCATGCGCACGTGGGCACTGCTGATCGCGGCCGCGATCCTCTATATTCCGGCGAACCTGCTGCCGATCATGCGCACGTCGTCGATCGTCGGCTCGCAGGAGGACACGATCATGAGCGGCGTCATCTATTTCTGGACGTCCGGCGACTGGCCGCTCGCGGTCGTCGTGTTCGTCGCCAGCATCCTCGTGCCGATGCTCAAGCTCGGCGTGCTGACGCTCCTCGTCGGCACCGCGCAGCGGCGCACCGTGTGGCGGCCGCTGCAGCGCACGCGCCTGTACCGGATCGTCGAGCGGATCGGCCGCTGGTCGATGCTCGACATCTTCGTCGTGACGCTCACCGTCGCGCTCGTCCATTTCCGTTCGCTCGCCGTCATCACGGCCGGACCCGGCGCGCTCGCGTTCGGCTCGGTCGTGATCCTGACGATGCTCGCGTCGATGCAGTTCGATCCCCGCCTGATCTGGGATCCAGTCGAAACCTCAGGGAAACACCATGAATAGTCCGCAAGGCCCGCAGCAAGACGCGTCCCGGCCGCCCGATCCGGCGATCTCGACGAAAAGCGGCTGGCTGCCGTCGCTCGTCTGGCTCGTGCCGCTGATCGCCGCGCTGATCGGTATCGGCCTCGTGATCAAGTCCGTGCGCGAGCGCGGCCCGGAAGTCTCGATCAGCTTCCACAGCGCGGAAGGGCTCGAGCCGGGCAAGACGCAGGTCAAGTACAAGGACGTCGAGATCGGCATGGTCAAGACGATCAAGCTGTCGAAGGACCTGTCGCGCGTGCTCGTCCAGGTGCAGCTGAAGAAGGAGGCCGAGGACTTCGCGGTCAAGGGCTCGCGCTTCTGGATCGTGCGTCCGCGCGTCGGCGCGACCGGCGTGTCGGGCCTCGGCACGCTGCTGTCGGGTGCGTACATCGGCGTCGATGCCGGCCACGGGCAGGACACGCAGACCGACTTCACCGGCCTCGAGACACCGCCGGCCGTGACCGGCGACCAGAAGGGCACGCAGTACGTGCTGCGCGGCGATTCGCTCGGCTCGGTCGACATCGGCTCGCCGGTCTACTACCGCCGCGTGCCGGTCGGCCAGGTGGTCGGCTTCTCGCTCGACAAGGACGGCACGGGCGTCACGTTCAACGTGTTCGTCAATGCGCCGTACGACCAGTACGTCGGCGTGAACTCGCGCTGGTGGCAGGCGAGCGGCGTCGACCTGCGGCTCGATTCGAGCGGCCTGAAGCTGAACACGCAGTCGCTCGCGACGGTGATCCTCGGCGGCATCGCGTTCCAGACGCCGCCGAACCAGGACAGCGGCGCGACGGCGCCGAACAACACGACCTTCCGCCTCGGCTCCGACGAGACGGACGCGATGCGCGATCCGGACGGCCAGCCGCTGCAGGTCGTGATGAACTTCAACCAGTCGCTGCGCGGGCTCGCGGTCGGCGCGCCGGTCGACTTCCGCGGCATCGTGCTCGGCGAAGTGACGAACATCGGCATCGACTTCGATCCGAAGACCAAGAACTTCCTGATGCCGGTGACGATGAACGTGTATCCGGAGCGGCTCGGCCCGCGCTTCCGCGAAACGATCGAGAGCAAGGGCGAAGCGGGCCGCCGCGAGATCGTCGAGCGCCTCGTCAGGCACGGGCTGCGCGGCCAGCTGCGTACCGGCAACCTGCTGACGAGCCAGTTGTACGTCGCGCTCGACTTCTTCCCGAAGGCGCCGGTCGTGAAGATCGACGCGGCACGCCAGCCGCTCGAGCTGCCGACCGTGCCGAACACGCTCGACGAACTGCAGCTGCAGGTCGCCGACATCGCGAAGAAGCTCGACAAGGTGCCGTTCGACCAGATCGGCGCGAACCTGAACAGCGCGCTGTCGAACGCCGACAAGCTGTTCAAGCAGCTCGACACGCAGGTCGCGCCGGAAGCGCGCGACACGCTGTCGGCCGCAAAGCAGACCTTCTCGACCGCCGAGGCGACGCTGCAGCAGGATTCGCCGCTGCAGTCCGACGTGCGCGGCGCGTTGAAGGAACTCACGCGCACGCTGCAATCGCTGAACGCGCTCGCCGACTATCTGGAGCGCCATCCCGAATCGCTGCTCAAGGGCAAGCCAGGAGATCAATAATGACGACGACACGCGTGAACATCCTCGCGAGCGGCGCGGCGGCAGTCTTCGCCGCGCTCGCGCTCGCCGCGTGCAGCTCGCCGCCCGCGCGGTTCTATACGCTGAGCCCGGCCGACGCCGCCGCGCCCGTGCGCACCGCGCCCGCCAACCCGTCGTTCCTGATCGAGGTGCCGTCCGTCGGCGTGCCCGAGCAGATCGCGAAGAACCAGCTCGTCGTGCAGAAGAACGCCGCGCAGGTCGACGTGCTCGAGCAGGAGCGCTGGGCCGCGCCGCCCGCCGACGAAATCCGCCGCGCGTTGTCCGACGACCTCGCCGCGCAGCTCGGCACGATCGACGTCGCGAATTCCGCGTATCCGGCCGGCGTGCCCGTCTATCGGATCAGCGTGAACGTGCAGCGCTTCGAGTCGTGGCCCGGCAAACGCGCGGCGATCGATGCGGTGTGGAGCGTGCGCGCGCTCGGCACGCAGGCCGTGATGACGTGTCGCACGAGCGTCGCGGAGCCGGTCGCCGACGGCTACGACGCGCTCGTCGCGGGCCACCGGCGCGCGCTCGACGTGATCGCATCGCAGGCCGCGTCCGGCGTGCGCGCGATGGCCGCGCGGCGCGGCGCCGCGGCTGCGTCGACCACCTCGACGACCGCATCCGGCAAGACAACCGCCGCCGCGCCCGCCGTGCCCTGCCCGGCCGGTCCGACACCCGGCGACGACGCGGGCGCGACCGGCAAGTCCGGCGCGTAAGCGCGACGCGCGGGCCGGCGTCCGACGCATGCGCGCGGTGCGCCTGCACTCGGCACGCGCCGCCCGATAGACGTCGCCGGCATCGATCCGCGTGCGCACGCAACCGCGCACGCGAACCTGCCGCCCTCGCCGCCCTTGCCGCTTCGGCCGACGCTGCCCGGCATCCATCGGCCGGACGGCGGGTTTGCACTGTTTGTCAAAATCCGCCGGAACCGGCACCACGCAACACGGTCGGCTTGCGTTTTCGCGCCCGATTGACGATCCTACGCACTTTCCGGCTCGCGCCGCTCGTCGTGCGCGCCCGCCGGCGGCGATCCGCCCGTCGTGTCCGGTCCGATCGCCGCGTCTCCCGGGGCGCGCATGCGTGTCCGCGTGCACCGCACCGGGGCAGCCGCATCGCGGGTCGCCGCGCATTGTCCGGCCACCCGGCCAGCCTCACCGTTCTCCCCGGCGCCGCGCCGTGTTCCGGCCGGCATCCCGAACCCGCCCGTCCAGGGCTTTCGCTATTCCGTTTATGTTTCGTTCCCTGACGACCCTGATCAAGAAGTGGCGCGCGTCGCGCAATGCGGGCCACCAGCTCGATGCGCTGCTCGCGCATGCCGACGCGGACGCGCCGTACGCCGAGCGCAGCGAATGGCTGATCGAGCTCGCGCACTGGCTGCGCCGCAACGGCGCGATGCAGGTCGCGCACGACGCGCCGGCCGAACGCGACGCCGACGCGCGCGCGTATCCGGCGCACGCGCGGCTGCGCTACCTGTTCCACGTGCTCGACCGCAATCCGGCATGGAAATCGCACGCCGCACGCATCCTGCGCGGGATCCTGCGCGAATGCGACGGCATCTCGCTGCTCTGCGACGCGGGCATGCCCGTGCATTCCGGCTTCTTCGGCGCGCTGTTCGAGCGCATCGATACGTCGCTGATCCCGCCCGCGCCGAACCGCCGCGAACTGACGGCGCTGTTCACGCTGATGTTCCCGACGCCCGAAGACGTGCAATGGATCGACGCGCTGCCCGACGACCTGCTCGCGCGCCTCGCCGAGCTGATCTCGTTCGACGTCACCGACGAAGAGCGCCACGAGCCCGGCTCGTTCTCGCGCGATCTGCTCGCCGCCCTGCACAACCTGACCTGCCAGATCAGCTCGACCGGCCTGTCGCAGACAGTGCGCAGCCGCCTGTCCGACGACGACGCACGCAAGCCGCTCGAAACGCAGCCGTTCTATCGGCTCACGCGCGCGATGCTCGCGGTCGAGACCGCGCACGCGGCCGTCGAGGACGGCGGCGACCCGAGCAAGCTGCTGCACGAGGTGAACTACCTGCGCGTGCTGCTCGACGAATGCCGGATCGCCGTCGACGACGTGTTCGCGCACCTGTACCGCAACGGCGTGTCGGTCGACATCGTGTTCCAGGTCGAACGCATGCGCATGCGCATCCTGCGCGCGGAAATGCTGCTCAACGCGTGGATGGCACGCGACGACCTGCGCGGGATGGCGCGCCTGACGGCCGAGCTCGTCGACGCGAACCAGAACAGCCAGAGCGTGTCGCACCTCGTGCGCAGCAACTTCTCGCTGTTCGCGCGCAAGCTCGTCGAGACCAATGCGGACACCGGCGAGCACTACATCTCGCGCGGCCGCGCCGAGTACCTGAAGATGCTGCGGATGGCCGCGGGCGGCGGGCTCGTCACCGTCGTGACGGTGTGCGTGAAGTTCGCGATCACCGGCGCGCACCTGCAGTCGATGCTCGAAGGGCTGCTCGCGGGCGTCAACTACGCGGCGAGCTTCATGCTGATGCACTTCCTGCACTTCACGCTCGCGACCAAGCAACCCGCGATGACCGCGCCGACGCTCGCGCGCGAGCTCGACGACACCGGTCACGAGGCAGGCGTGAAGGCGTTCGTGGCATCGGTGATCGCGCTGATCCGCACGCAGGCCGCGGCCATTTCCGGCAACGTGCTCGTCGTGCTGCCCGTGTGCCTGCTGGTGCAGCTGTTCGCGGCCAACCTGATGCACGCGAACCTGATCTCGCCGGAGAAGGCGCACGCGACGCTGCACTCGTTCTCGCTGCTCGGCCCGACGCCGCTCTACGCGGCGCTGACCGGCGTGCTGCTGTGGGCGTCGAGCCTGCTCGCGGGCTGGGCCGACAACTGGTTCGTGCTGCATCGGGTCGGCGACGCGCTGACGTACAACCGACGGCTGCGGCTCACGCTCGGTGCGTCGGGTGCCGCGAAACTCGCGCACTTCTGTCGCTCGAACGTCGCGGGCGTGGTCGCCAACGTGGGTCTCGGCCTGATGCTCGGCCTGGTTCCGGCGATCGTCACCGTGTTCCTGTTCCCGTTCGAGGTGCGCCACGTGACGCTGTCGGCCGGGTCGATCGGGATCGCGCTCGGCGTGCTCGGCAAGGGCGCGCTCGGCACGCCCGAGCTGTGGTGGGCCTGCGCCGGCGTCCTGAGCATGGCGATCCTCAACGTGCTCGTGAGCTTCGCGCTCGCGTTCACGATGGCCGTGCGCTCGCGCAGCCTGCGCCGCACCAAGGTGCGCGCGCTGGTCGGCGCGATCGTCCGCACGGTGCTGTCGAAGCCGTCCGCGCTGTTCTGGCCGGCCGGCACCCCGGCCGCGCGTGCCAGCCAGCCGGGCTCGCACTGATCCTTCGACGGCGGCGGGCCATCCGGGCGCGCGCCGCCGCACGGGCCCGCCGGCTCGCCGTCGCGGCCGGCGCGCCGGCGCCGGCGTCCCGAATCGGATGCAACGCCGGCTCCGGCCGCTCGCGCCGCGTACAATAGTGGACTTTTGCACGTCCTCACCCGCCTTATGTCCTCGCCCACCCTGTACGAATTCTTCGCTCCCTGCCCGCGCGGCCTCGAAGCGGCGCTTGCCGCCGAGCTGGCCGAAATCGCCGGCCGACATCTG
This sequence comes from Burkholderia sp. RF2-non_BP3, assembly GCF_001522185.1. Lineage (NCBI taxonomy): Bacteria > Pseudomonadati > Pseudomonadota > Betaproteobacteria > Burkholderiales > Burkholderiaceae > Burkholderia > Burkholderia sp. RF2-non_BP3. The sequence continues at coordinate 125,828 of NZ_LOSU01000032.1, forward strand.
GACGGCGCGCCGTTCACCGCGGGCGCGCAGGTGCCGGGCGGCGTTCATTTCCGCGGCGGCTGGGCCGCCGGCATGGCCGCGAACCTCCATTCGCGGATCGCGAGCCGGATCCTGCTGAAGATCGCGCACCGCCCGTACCGCACCGAGCAGGACGTCTACGCGCTCGCGCTCGAGCAGCCATGGGAACGCTGGTTCGCATCGACGCAGACGCTGCGCGTCGACATCACCGCGATCAAGTCGCCGCTGAAGAGCCTCGAATTCGCGACGCTGCGCGTGAAGGACGCGATCTGCGACCGGATGCGCGACAAGACCGGCGCACGCCCGAGCATCGACACCGGCGCGCCGGACGTGCGCGTGTTCGCGTTCCTGACCGCCACCGAGTGCACGCTGTACCTCGATACGTCGGGCGAGCCGCTGTTCAAGCGCGGCTGGCGCCTCGACAAGGGCGCGGCGCCGTTGCGCGAGAACCTCGCGGCCGGCATCCTGCGCCTGACGGGCTGGACGCCCGGCACGCCGCTGTACGACCCGATGTGCGGCAGCGGCACCTTCCTCGCGGAAGCCGCGCAGATCGCGCTCGGCGTCGCACCGGGCGTCGAGCGCCGGTTCGGCTTCGAAAAGCTCAAGCAGTACGACATCACCGCATGGCAGGGCCTGAAGGTCGCGGCGCTCGACGCGAAGCGCGCGGCGCGCGGCAAGCGCGATTCGCTCGGCGTGTACGGCAGCGACATCTCGGGCGACATGCTCGAGAAGGCGCGCGCGAACCTCGAGCGTGCGGGCGTGCCGTCGGTGTGGCTCAAGCAGGTCGACGCGCGCGGGATGACGCCGCCGTGCGACGGCCCGGGCATCATCCTCGCGAACCCGCCGTACGGCGAGCGGATCGAGGTACGCGGCCGCAGCGCGCGCGGCGAGGTGCGCGAGACCGGCCGCAACCGCGGCAACGACGACGCCTTCCGCCGCACGCACACCGACGCGCCGGACAGCGAATTCTTCAACGCGCTGGGCGATGCGCTCAAGCAGCGCTTCACGGGCTGGCAGGCGTTCCTGCTGACGTCGGACCGGTCGCTGCCGGGCCAGTTGCGCCTGCGCGAATCGGCGAAGACGCCGCTGTTCAACGGCGCGCTCGAATGCCGGCTGTTCCGCTTCGACCTGATCGCCGGCAGCGTGAAGGCACGCCCGGCCGCGCCGGAAGGCGACGCCTGACACGCGAGACGGCCGCCGCGGCCGCCTGCTGACACCCCACGACGCCCGGCCTGTGCCGGGCGTTTTTCTTTCCGCCGCACCCACGCGGGCGGACGCCCCGCGTGCCGCCCCGCCACCCGCGCGCCGATGCGCTTCCCGCACCGCCCTTACCCGCCCAGGCCGTCAGGTTCGCCCTTTTGTCAGCACCGCCACGACTACTGACAGCACGCTGTCAGCAGCCCCCGATCACACTGCAATCCCGGCGCAATGCAAGGCTGGTTTCCATCAAGAACCCGAACAACAAGGAGCTCGTCATGACGTCCGCAACTGCAACTGCAACTGCAACCGAAACCGCAACCCTGGAACGCGCGATCGCGTGGTTCGACATCCCGTCCCTCGATTTCGACCGGGCGATCCGTTTCTACGAAACCGTGCTGCAGACGACGCTGCAGCGCGAAGTCATCGGCGGCGTGCCGATGGCCGTGTTCGATCACGAAGCGTCGAGCACGGGCGGCAGCATCGTGTTCGATCCGCAGCAGATGAAGCCGAGCGCGAACGGCGTGCTCGTGTACCTGAACGCCGGGGAATCGGTCGTGGCGGCGCTCGAACGCGCGAAGCGCGCAGGCGGCGTCGTGCAGGGCTCGGTCGTCGAGCTGCCGAACAACTACGGCTACATCGGCTACCTGATCGATACCGAAGGCAACCGCGTCGGCCTGCACGCACCGAAATGCCACTGAGTGCATCCACGAGCCGGCCGGCACGGCGCTATCATCGCGAAGTCCCCGTAGCCGTTGGAGTCGAGGTTCAGCCATGACGCGCCGTGCCGACCGCCTGTTCCAGATCGCCGAGCTGCTGCGCGGGCGTCGTCTCACGACCGCGCAGCAGCTCGCCGACTGGCTGTCGGTATCGCCGCGCACGGTCTATCGCGACGTGCGCGACCTGCAACTGTCAGGGGTGCCGATCGAAGGCGAAGCCGGCATCGGCTACCGGCTGAACCGCAACGCGAGCCTGCCGCCGCTCACGTTCACGGCCGAGGAGCTCGCGGCGCTCGCGGCCGGCGCGCGGATGCTCGAGACCTGGGGCGGCGCGCGCTTCGCGGGCGGCGCGCGTTCGGCGCTCGCGAAGATCGCGTCGGCGATGCCGGCCGACAAGCGCACCGCGCTCGATCGCCTGCCGGTGTTCGCGCCGTCGTTCCACATCGACGAGACGTTCTGCGCGAAGGTCGACGCGATCCACCAGGCGGTCGACACGCACCACATCGTCAGCTTCGACTACCGCGACCGGCTCGGCGCGCACACGAAGCGCCGCGTGTGGCCGCTCGGGCTCGTCTACTGGGGCGGACGCTGGACGATCGGCGCGTGGTGCGAGCTGCGCGACGACTTCCGCACCTTCGACATCGCGCGGATGGGCGACATCACCGTGCACGAGCAGTTTCCAGACATGGAAGGCCGGCGCATCGCCGACTACATGCGGATCGCGGAAGCGCCGATGCGCTGACGCGCGCCGCCGCCACTCGCATGCCGGGGCGTCCGCGCCCCGGCAACGCCCGTCATTCTCCGAACACGACCGACCGCTTCGGCCGCTCGTCGACGTGCAGCGAAAACACGTCGGGGCGCGCATAGTGCCCGACCACGTCGAAGTCGTAACGCGCACGCACGAGCTCGTCCGTATCGATGCGCGCGGTCACCAGCCCGGCCTCGCCGATCAGCGGCTCCGTCAGCAGGTCGCCGAGCGGCCCGACGATCACGCTGCCGCCGCGGATCAGCGGCCGCTCGGGATCCCAGCCCGGCACGTCGATGCCGAGCGCGCGCGGCGACGGCTGCACCTGGCACGCGCTCACGACGAAGCAGCGCCCTTCGTGCGCGATGTGCCGCATCGAGCTTTGCCACAGGTCGCGTTCGTCCACGGTCGGCGCGCACCAGATCTGCACGCCTTTCGCATACATCGCGCAGCGCAGCAGCGGCATGTGGTTCTCCCAGCAGATCGCGGCGCCCGCACGGCCCGCGGCCGTGTCGATCACCGGCAGTGTCGAGCCGTCGCCCTGCCCCCAGATCAGCCGCTCGGTGCCGGTCGGCATCAGCTTGCGGTGCTTCGCGACGAGCCCGTCGCGCGGATCGAAGAACAGCGCCGTGCAGTAAAGCGTGCTGCCGCCACGCTCGATCACGCCGATCACGAGGCTCGCGCCCGTGCGCTGCGACAGCGCGGCCAGTTCGTCGGTTTCGGGCCCCGGCACGTCGATCGCCTGCGCGGCGTAACGCGCATACGCGTCGCGGCCCTCGGGCAGCCGGTAGCCGAGCCGCGTGCCGAAGATCTCGCCCTTCGGATAGCCGCCGAGCACGGCCTCGGGCAGCACGACGAGCGACGCGCCGCTGTCGCGGATCGCGGCTTCGTAGCCGAGGATCGTGTCGAGCGTGGCGCGCGTGCCGGCGGGCGATGCGCCGATCTGCAGCGCGGCGATGACTGAGGTGGACATGAAGGCGTCTCCGGTGAGTGGGTGACGCCATCTTTATCGATATCATTTCATCGATCAAATCGATAAAACGATAACTGACATGAATACGGATGATATCGCCGCGCTCGACCTGAATCTGCTGAAGGTGTTCGAGGCGCTGTACGAGGAAGGCGGCGCGAGCCGCGCGGCGCTGCGGCTCGGCCTCACGCAATCGGCGGCGAGCGCGGCGCTCGCGCGGCTGCGCGTGATCTACGCCGATCCGCTGTTCGTGCGCACCGGCCGCGGGCTCGCGCCGACGCCGCGCGCGGACGAACTGAAGCCGATCCTCTCCGACGCGCTCGACCGCTGCCGCGCAAGCCTCGCGATCGCGGCCGACGGCGGCGAGCGGGTCGGCCGTACGATCTCGATCGGGCTGTCGGACGACTTCGAGATCGCGCTCGGCCGCGCGCTGATCGACGCGGTCGCCCGCGAAGCCGCGGGCATCCGGCTGATCTTCCGGCAGACGCACAGCGGCATCGCGGGCGACGCGCTGCTGCGGCACGGCGTCGATCTCGCGATCGCGTCGGGCGGGTTCTCGGCGAACGGGCTGAGCCGGCGCGCGGTCGCGACAGGCGGCTACGCGTGCCTGATCGATCCGGCCGGCCGCGCGCACGCGCCGAGCACGCTCGCGCTCGCCGATTTCGTGCAGCGCGACCATCTGCTCGTGTCGTCGGGCGGCGTGATCGGGATCGTCGACGAAGCGCTGGCCGCGCTCGGCCACAAACGGCGCGTCGCGGCGTCGACCACGCATTTCGCGGCGCTGCCGTACCTGCTCGCCGGCTCCGACGCGGTGGCGACGATTCCGGCGCACGCGGCTCGCGCGATCGCGCAGGCGACGTCGCTGCGCGCGCTCGCGTGCCCGGTCGAGCTGCCGCGCTATCCGGTGGAAATCGGCTGGCGCACGAGCACGCAGCGCGACCCGGCGATCGTGCGCGTGCGGGATACGATCGCCGCCTGCGTCGCGACCATCGTCGCGCCGTGAAAAACGGGGCGCGATTCGGCGCGTGACGGTCGGACCGCCCTGGCTGGCCGCCCGCCTGGGCAGGCGGCGCCGCCGGAACGCGTCGCGGCGATCGGGCAGACCCGTTGCCGCCACAAGAACGACCGGGGTCGGATTCGTCTAACCTGACGGCCGGCAGCGTCCGGGCGCAACCGGTAAAATGCCGAACCATGAAACCCGAAATCTGGACCCCGCATGTGACCGTCGCGGCGCTCGTCGAGCGTGCCGGTCGCTTTCTCGTGATCGAGGAAGAAACCTCGACGGGCCTGCGCATCAACCAGCCGGCCGGTCATCTCGAAGCCGGCGAGACGCTCGCCGACGCCGTGATCCGCGAGACGCTCGAGGAAACCGCGCATCCGTTCGTGCCCGACGCGCTCGTCGGCGTCTATCTCGCGCACTACGACCGCCCCGACAGCGCCGGTGCGACCTACCTGCGCTTCACGTTCTGCGGCACGGCCGGCGAGCCGCTGCCGGGCCACATGCTCGACGACGGCATCGTCCGCACGCTGTGGATGAGCGCCGACGAATTGCGCGCGTGCAGCGAGCGCCACCGCTCGCCGGCGGTGATGCGCTGCGTCGACGACTATCTCGCCGGGCGGCGCATTCCGCTCGATTTCGTGCACACGCATTCGGTCGCGCCGCGCCCGGAAGCACTCGACCGTCAGGCGGTAAACAAATGAGCAAGCGCCGTGTAGTAGTGGGCATGTCGGGCGGCGTCGATTCGTCGGTGACCGCGTGGCTGCTGAAGGAACAGGGGTACGACGTGGTCGGCCTGTTCATGAAGAACTGGGAAGACGACGACGACGGCGAATACTGCTCGACGCGCCAGGACTGGATCGACGTGGTGTCGGTGGCCGACCTGATCGGCATCGACGTGGAAGCCGTGAACTTCGCGGCCGAATACAAGGACCGCGTGTTCGCCGAATTCCTGCGCGAATATTCGGCCGGCCGCACGCCGAACCCGGACGTGCTGTGCAACGCCGAGATCAAGTTCAAGGCGTTCCTCGACCACGCGATGTCGCTCGATGCGGAAATGATCGCAACCGGCCACTACGCGCGCGTGCGCGAGCGCGACGGTCGCTTCGAACTGCTGAAGGCATTCGATCATACGAAGGACCAGTCGTACTTCCTGCACCGGCTGAACCAGGCGCAGCTGTCGAAGACGATGTTCCCGCTCGGCGAGATCCCGAAGACGAAGGTGCGCGAGATCGCCGCGCAGATCGGCCTGCCGAACGCGAAGAAGAAGGACTCGACCGGCATCTGCTTCATCGGCGAACGGCCGTTCCGCGACTTCCTGAACCGCTATCTTCCGACGAAACCCGGCCCGATGAAGACGCCCGACGGCAAGGTCGTCGGCGAGCACATCGGCCTCGCGTTCTACACGTTCGGCCAGCGCAAGGGCATCGGCCTCGGCGGCAGCAAGGACGGCAGCGGCGAACCGTGGTTCGTCGCGGCGAAGGACATCGCGTCGAACACGCTGTACGTCGTGCAGGGCCACGACCACCCGTGGCTGCTGTCGCGCGAGCTCGTCGCCGGCAACGTGAGCTGGGTCGCGGGCGAGCCGCCGGCCGAAGGCTTCTCGTGCGGGGCGAAGACGCGCTACCGGCAGGCCGATGCGGCCTGCACGTTCGGCCGGGCCGCGTTCGGCCGGGCCGCGCTCGATCAGGCCGACGGCGAGCGCTTCTCGCTCGCGTTCGACGACGCGCAATGGGCGGTCACGCCGGGCCAGTCGGCCGTGCTGTACGACGGCGAGATCTGCCTCGGCGGCGGCATCATCGAGTTCGCGGCCACCGGCCAGCCCGGCCAGACGGCGCCGTCGGCAACGCACGCGGGCGCGCTCGCGGAAGCACGCTGACATCCATTCGGTTTAGACTTGCGGCACGCCGCGCCCGGCGGAACACGATTCCGCCGCGGCCGGTGCGCCGCCGCGCAGCGTACGCATGGCGGCATTTCAAGATGCTTACGGAGCCCCCATGCTTTCACGACGCTACCTCGCGATGTGGTGTGCCGTCCTGCTGCTCGTTGCCGCGGCCGCACTCGCGTCGATCCACGTGCTTTCCTGGCTGTGGATCATCCTCCCCGTCGCCCTCGTCGCCCTCGGCCTGTACGACCTGAACCAGGACCGCCACGCGATCCTGCGCAATTACCCGCTCTGGGGCCATTTCCGCTTCCTGTTCGAGTTCATCCGCCCCGAGATCCGCCAGTATTTCGTCGAGGACGACACCGACGAGAAGCCGTTCTCGCGCGCGCAGCGCAGCCTCGTCTACCAGCGCGCGAAGAACGTCGCCGACAATCGCCCGTACGGTACCGAGCTGAACGTGAAGGCCGTCGCGCACGAATGGATCAGCCACTCGCTCGCGCCGACGAAGCTGCCGAACCATGACTTCCGCATCCGGGTCGGCGCGAACCGCGCGCAGCCGTACGACATCTCGATCTTCAACATCTCGGCGATGAGCTTCGGCTCGCTGTCCGCGAACGCGATCCGCTCGCTGAACCTCGGCGCGAAGAAAGGCGGATTCGCGCACGACACCGGCGAAGGCTCGCTGTCGAAGTACCACCGCGAGAACGGCGGCGACATCATCTGGGAAATCGCATCCGGCTACTTCGGCTGCCGCAACGACGACGGCACGTTCAATCCGGACAAGTTCGCGAAGCAGGCCGCCGATCCGCAGGTCAAGATGATCGAGATCAAGCTGTCGCAAGGCGCGAAGCCGGGCCACGGCGGCGTGCTGCCGGCCGCGAAGATCACGCCCGAGATCGCCGAGACACGCGGCGTGCCGATGGGCAAGGACTGCATCTCGCCCGCGACGCACTCGGAATTCTCGACGCCGCGCGGGCTGCTCGAATTCGTCGAGCGGCTGCGCACGCTGTCCGGCGGCAAGCCGACCGGCTTCAAGCTGTGCATCGGCCACCCGTGGGAATTCTTCGGGATCGCGAAGGCGATGGTCGAGACGGGCATCGTGCCGGACTTCATCGTCGTCGACGGCGCGGAAGGCGGCACCGGCGCGGCGCCGCTCGAATTCACCGACCACGTCGGCGTGCCGCTGCAGGAAGGGCTGCTGCTGGTGCACAACACGCTCGTCGGCATCGGCGTGCGCGACCGCGTGAAGATCGGCGCGAGCGGCAAGATCATCACCGCGTTCGACATCGCGCGCACGCTCGCGATCGGCGCGGACTGGGTGAATTCGGCGCGCGGCTTCATGTTCGCGGTCGGCTGCATCCAGGCGCAGCACTGTCACACCGACCGCTGCCCGACCGGCGTCGCCACGCAGGACCCGGTGCGCCAGCGCGCCATCGTCGTGCCCGACAAGGCCGAGCGCGTGTACAACTTCCACCGCAATACGCTGCATGCGCTGCAGGAACTCGTGCAGGCGGCCGGCCTCGGCCATCCGTCCGAGCTGCGCGCGCATCACATCGTGCAGCGGGTCGCGCCGCACGAGGTGCGGCTGATGTCGCAGCTGCTGAAGTACCTGAAGCCCGGCGCGCTGCTCGACGGCCAGACCTGCGGCTATACGCTGTACGACAAGTGGTGGCCGATCGCGCGCAGCGATTCGTTCGTGCTCGGCGAAACCGTTTACGCGTCGATCGAGTGACGCGATCGCCAGCCGCCGGGCGGCTCGCCATGAGAAAAGCGCCCCGTGGGGCGCTTTTCTTTTGTCTGCCCGATCCGCCGCCGGCGGTCGGTCAGCCCTGCGGCAGCGTGTCGACGAACGTCTGCCGCTGCGACAGCTTCACGAAATGCTTGTCGAGGTTCGGATGGCGATCGCGCCAGTTGAGTTCGGGCATCCGGAAGTCGAGGTAGCCGAGCGCGCAGCCGAGTGCGATGTCGGCGAGCGTGTAATGATTGCCGACGCACCACGTCTTGCCGCCGATGCCCTGCGACATCGCGACGAGCGCGTCGTCGATCTTGCGCTGCTGACGCGCGATCCAGCTCGCGCTGCGCTGCGCTTCGTCGCGCAGCGTGTGTTCGAGACGAATCGCCACGGCCGCGTCGAGCACGCCGTCACCCAGCGCTTCCCAGCACCGCACTTCGACACGTTCGCGCCCCGACGGCGGAATCAGCTTGCCGACCGGCGACAGCGTATCGACGTATTCGCAGATCACGCGGGAATCGAACACCGCGGCACCATCCTCCATCACGAGACACGGGACCTTGCCGAGCGGATTCGATGCATGAATGTTCGTATCCGGCGCCCACACGTTCTCGAGCTCCAGCTTGTAGTCGATCTTCTTTTCAGCAAGCACGATCCGCGCCTTTCGGACGTACGGGCTGCTGAGCGAACCGATTAATTTCATCATCTGCCTTTTTAAGGGAACCGCCGAGAGTATACGTTGTCGCCGATCATAACCGGCCGGCGTGGCCGGGCAGAAAATCTGCCCGTCCGGCCTGTGGATGGTTTGCAACAGCCGTCGCCGAGCCCCGTCCGGCGCGGCTTGCAGCCGCGCCTCTCACACACCGCGTCCGGCGGCGCTACAATCGCACGATGAATGCGCCCCTCGATACCGCCATCGCCGTCGACGTCTACCGCCAGCGCCGCGAACGCGTGCTTGCCGCACTGCGCGCCGCGGGCGGCGGCGTCGCCATCGTTCCCACCGCGCCGGAAATGCTGCGCAACCGCGATACGGCCTTCCCGTACCGGCATGACAGCTACTTCCACTACCTGACGGGCTTCACCGAGCCGGACGCCGTGCTCGTGCTGAACGCCGCCGGGTCGCAAGGCACGCCGGAATCGATCCTGTTCTGCCGCGCGAAGAATGCCGATCGCGAGATCTGGGAAGGTTTCCATTACGGGCCCGAGGCCGCGCGCGACGCGTTCGGCTTCGACGCGGCCTACGCGGTCGACGTGATCGACACCGAAATGCCGCGCCTGCTCGCCGATGCGGGCACCGTGCACTATCGGTTCGGTGCCTCGGCCGAGTTCGACCGCCAGCTCGCCGGCTGGATCGATGCGGTGCGCGCGCAGGCGCGCACGGGTGTCGCCGCGCCGGACGCGCTGCTCGACCTCACGCCGCTCGTCGACGACATGCGGCTCGTGAAGGACGAACACGAGCTCGCGATCATGATGCGCGCCGCGCACATCTCCGCGCTCGCGCACCGTCGTGCGATGCAGGTGTGCCGCCCGGGGATCCGCGAATACGAACTCGAGGCCGAGCTGCTGTACACGTTCCGCAAGCATGGCGCGCAGGCGCCCGCGTACGGCTCGATCGTCGCGGCCGGCGCGAACGCGTGCGTGCTGCACTACCCGGCCGGCAACGCGGCCGCGCGCGACGGCGACCTGATCCTGATCGATGCCGCGTGCGAACTCGACGGCTACGCGTCGGACATCACGCGCACGTTCCCGGCCAACGGGCGCTTCTCGCCCGCGCAGCGCACGCTGTACGACATCGTGCTCGCCGCGCAGCAGGCCGCAATCGACGCGACGCGCGCGGGCGTGTCGTTCGAGGCGCCGCACGACGCGGCCGTGCGCGTGCTGGCGCAAGGGCTGCTCGATACGGGCATCATCCCGAAGGCGCGCTTCTCGAACGTCGACGACGTGATCGCCGAGCGCGCGTACGCACGCTTCTACATGCACCGCACCGGCCATTGGATCGGCATGGACGTGCACGATTGCGGCGACTACCGCGAACGGCTCGCCGCGCGCGACGCCGACGGCGCGTTGCCGTGGCGCACGCTGAAACCCGGCATGACGCTTACCGTCGAGCCGGGCCTGTACGTGCGCGCAGCCGACGACGTGCCGTACGAATACTGGAACATCGGCATCCGCATCGAGGACGACGCGATCGTGCGCGAGCACGGTTGCGAGCTGATCACGCGCGACGTGCCGGTGGCGGCCGCCGAGATCGAGGCGCTGATGCGCGCGGGCGCGGCGCACGGCGCGTGAGCGTGCCGCAGGTTGCCCTCGCCCCGCTGTCGAGCCACCGTTGTCTCGCTGTTGACCGCCGTTGACCGTTACCCCGTTTCACGAACACTGATGACGACCGCTTCCTCCCCGGCCACGCCGGACTACGATCTCGCCATCGTCGGCGCCGGCCCCGTCGGGCTCGCGCTCGCCGGCTGGCTCGCCCGCCGCAGCGCGACGCAGCACGCGTCGATCGCGCTGATCGACGCGCGCGAGCCGGCCGCGAGCGCGAACGACCCGCGCGCGATCGCCGTATCGCACGGCAGCCGCGTGCTGCTCGACACGCTCGGATGGCCGGGCGACGCGACGCCGATCGAACACATCCACGTGTCGCAGCGCGGCCATTTCGGCCGCACGCTGATCGACCGCGACGAGCACGACCTCGCCGCGCTCGGCTACGTCGTACGCTACGGTTCGATCGTGCAGGCGCTCGCGCAGGCCGTGCGCGGCACGCGCGTCGACTGGCTCACATCGACCACCGCGCGCACGCCGCAACAGGACGCCGACGGCGTCACGCTGACGCTCGACGGTCCGCAAGGCGAGCGTACGCTGCGCGCGCGCATCGTCATCAACGCCGAAGGCGGGCTGTTCCACGAACAGCAGGCCGATACCGGCAAGCATCGCCGCGACTACGGTCAGACCGCGATCGTCGGCACGGTCACGGTCTCGGCGCCGCGCCCGAACGTCGCATGGGAACGCTTCACGCACGAAGGCCCGCTCGCGCTGCTGCCGCTCGGGGGGCCGCGCCAGGCCGAGTATTCGCTCGTATGGTGCTGCACTCCCGACGAAGCGGCCCGCCGCGCCGCCCTTCCCGACGACGCGTTCCTGCGCGAACTCGGCGCTGCCTTTGGCGAGCGGATGGGGCAGTTCGTCGCGATCGCGGGGCGCGCCTCGTTCCCGCTCGGACTGAACGCGGCACAAACGCTCGTCAGCGGGCGCATCGCGATCGTCGGCAACGCCGCGCAAACGCTGCATCCGGTCGCCGGCCAGGGGCTCAATCTCGGGCTGCGCGATGCGCATACGCTCGTCGACGCGCTGTCCACCCAAGGCTTCGAACCGACCGCGCTCGCAACCTTCAACGCGCGGCGTGCACTCGACCGCCGCTTCACGATCGGCGCGACCGACACGCTCGCGCGGTTGTTCACGGTCGACACAGGTCCCCTTCCGCTGTTGCGCGGCGCGGCGCTCACCGCGCTCGAATTCGTCCCGCCGCTGAAGAAGGCGATCGCGCGCCAGATGATGTTCGGCCAGCGCAACTGACGCGCGGCGCGGCGCGCGTTGCATGTCGTCGGCGCCGTGCAAACCGGGTCAAATCGGCGGGGCATGGGAATACGGTAAAATGCGCGTTTTCCCTCCGCCCTTTTTTGCCCGCGACGCCCGGCGCTCGCGGGCGGTGCCATTGCGATGCCCGTTATCGGCCCTCACGTATTGCGCAACAACCTGTTCGTCGCCCCGATGGCCGGGGTGACGGATCGCCCGTTTCGCCAGCTGTGCAAGCGGCTGGGGGCCGGATACGCCGTGTCCGAGATGGTCGCGTCCAATGCGCAGCTGTGGAAGAGCGCGAAGACGATGCGGCGAGCGAACCACGAAGGCGAAGTCGAGCCGATCGCGGTGCAGATCGCCGGCGCCGATCCGGCGATGATGGCTGAAGCCGCCCGCTACAACGTCGACAACGGCGCGCAGATCATCGACATCAACATGGGCTGCCCGGCGAAGAAGGTCTGCAACGTCGCGGCCGGCTCCGCGCTGCTGCAGAACGAGCCGCTCGTGCAGCGGATCGTCGAGGCCGTCGTCGCGGCGGTCGGCACGGGGCCGGATGCGGTGCCCGTCACGTTGAAGATCCGCACCGGCTGGGATCGCGAGCACAAGAACGCAATCACGGTCGCGCGCCTCGCCGAGGCGGCCGGCATCTCGATGCTGACCGTGCACGGCCGCACGCGCGCCGACCTCTACCGCGGCGACGCGGAATACGACACCATCGCGGCCGTGAAGGCGGCCGTGCACATCCCGGTCGTCGCGAACGGCGACATCACGTCGCCGGCGAAAGCGAAGGCCGTGCTCGACGCAACCGGCGCCGACGCACTGATGATCGGTCGTGCCGCGCAAGGCCGGCCATGGCTGTTCCGTGAAATCGATCATTTCCTGCAAACCGGCGAGCTGCTGCCCCCGCCGCGGATCGACGAGATCCAGCACGTGATGAACGAACACCTGGAAGACCACTACGCGTTCTATGGTGAATTCACCGGCGTCCGTACTGCGCGCAAGCACATCGGCTGGTACACTCGCGGCCTTTCCGGTGCCAACGGGTTCCGGCACAGGATGAACACGCTCGATTCCACCCGCGAGCAGCTCGCCGCCGTCAATGCATTCTTCGAGGCGCAAAAAGCGCTGTCGGACCACCTCGTCTACGTCGATGACGAAGAGGAAAACGGCCAGGGCGAGTCGGACGACCATAACCAGTTAGCAGCATGAGCAAGCACAACATCGAACAATGTGTCCGCGAGAGCCTGGACGTGTATTTCCGGGATCTAGACGGCTCCAATCCGCACGACGTCTATGAAATGGTGATGTCCTGCGTCGAAAAGCCGATGCTCGAGGTCGTGCTCGTACAGGCCGGCGGCAACCAGTCGCTCGCCGCCGAGTACCTCGGCATCAATCGCAATACGCTGCGCAAGAAGCTGCAGCAGCACGGCCTGCTGTAGGCAGCCGTCCCGTCCCCGTTTCCCTGGCTATTGGTGGTTCCATCATGATCAAGCAAGCGCTCATTTCCGTTTCCGACAAGACCGGCATCGTCGACTTCGCGAAGTCGCTGTCCGACCTCGGCGTCAAGCTGCTGTCGACCGGCGGCACCGCGAAACTCCTCGCCGACGCGGGCCTGCCCGTTACCGAAGTGGCCGACTACACGGACTTTCCGGAAATGCTCGATGGGCGCGTGAAGACGCTCCACCCGAAGGTGCACGGCGGCATCCTCGCCCGCCGCGACCTGCCCGAGCACATGCAGGCGCTGGAGCAGCACGGCATCCCGACGATCGACCTGCTGGTCGTGAACCTGTATCCGTTCGTCGCGACGATCGCGAAGGACGACTGCACGCTCGCCGACGCGATCGAGAACATCGACATCGGCGGCCCGACGATGCTGCGCTCGGCCGCGAAGAACCACCGCGACGTGACGGTCGTCGTCGATCCGGCCGACTACGCGGTCGTGCTCGACGAAATGAAGGCGAACGGCAACGCGATCGGCTACGCGACCAACTTCCGCCTCGCGACCAAGGTGTTCGCGCACACGGCGCAATACGACGGCGCGATCACGAACTACCTGACGAGCCTGACCGACGAGCTGCAGCACGCATCGCGCAGCGCGTACCCGGCCACGCTGAACATGGCGTTCGACAAGGTGCAGGACCTGCGCTACGGCGAGAACCCGCACCAGAGCGCAGCGTTCTACCGCGACCTCGCGGCACCGGCCGGCGCACTGGCGAACTACCGCCAGCTGCAGGGCAAGGAACTGTCGTACAACAACATCGCGGATTCGGACGCGGCGTGGGAATGCGTGAAGACGTTCGACGCGCCGGCCTGCGTGATCATCAAGCATGCGAACCCGTGCGGCGTCGCGGTCGGCAACGACTCGGCCGATGCATACGCGAAGGCATTCCAGACCGACCCGACGTCGGCGTTCGGCGGCATCATCGCGTTCAACCGCGAAGTCGACGAGACGGCCGCGCAGGCGGTGGCGAAGCAGTTCGTCGAAGTGCTGATCGCGCCGTCGTTCTCGGACGCCGCGAAGCAGGTGTTCGCCGCGAAGCAGAACGTGCGCCTGCTCGAAATCGCGCTGGGCGATGGTCATAACGCGTTCGACCTGAAGCGCGTGGGCGGCGGCCTGCTCGTGCAGTCGCTCGATTCGAAGAACGTGCAGCCGAGCGAGCTGCGCGTCGTCACGAAGCGTCAACCGACCGCGAAGGAAATGGACGACCTGCTGTTCGCATGGCGCGTCGCGAAGTACGTGAAGTCGAACGCGATCGTGTTCTGCGGCAACGGCATGACGCTCGGCGTCGGCGCCGGCCAGATGAGCCGCGTCGATTCCGCGCGCATCGCGAGCATCAAGGCACAGAACGCGGGCCTTACTCTGGCCGGCTCGGCCGTTGCGTCGGATGCGTTCTTCCCGTTCCGCGACGGTCTCGACGTCGTCGTGGCGGCTGGCGCGACCTGCGTGATCCAGCCGGGCGGCTCGATGCGCGACGACGAAGTGATCGCGGCGGCCGACGAACACGGCATCGCGATGGTCCTGACGGGCGTGCGTCACTTCCGTCACTGATCGCACGCGGCCCGCGCGGCCGCTGCATGCAAACCCGGCGGCATCGCACCCGCCGGGTTTTTTATTGCGCGGCGCCGGCGCACACGACCGTGCGGCCGGCACAGCACACCATTCGTTGTAGTATCGCTGCATCAGGTTTTTCTCCTCACTCATGCGAATTCTCGGCATCGACCCCGGCCTGCGCGTCACCGGCTTCGGCATCATCGACGTCAGCGGCCATCGGCTCGCCTATGTCGCGAGCGGCGTGATCCGCACGCCAACGGCCGACCTGGCCACCCGACTCGGCACGATCTTCCAGGGCGTATCGACGCTCGTGCGCGAACACGCGCCCGACCAGGCCGCGATCGAGCAGGTGTTCGTCAACGTGAACCCGCAGTCGACACTGCTGCTCGGTCAGGCGCGCGGCGCCGCGATCTGCGGGCTCGTCGCCGGCGGCTTGCCGGTGGCCGAATACACCGCGCTGCAACTGAAGCAGGCCGTCGTCGGTTACGGCCGCGCGACCAAGTCGCAGATGCAGGAGATGGTCACGCGGCTGCTCAATCTCACGGGCCAGCCCGGCAGCGATGCGGCCGACGCGCTCGGGATGGCGATCTGCCACGCGCACAGCGGTAATACGCTCGGCACGATCAGCGGCCTCGCGCCGGCGCTCGCGAAAAAGGGGCTGCGGGTGCGGCGTGGGCGGCTCGTCGGCTGACGCAAACGGCACGCATGTCTGCGGCGCGTCGCGCATTGCGCCTGCGACCGCCCTGCCCGCCCGATCGCCTCATCGCCCTGCATCACGCACGCGTGTCGCATCGCCCCGACCTAAAGGCCAACCCATCGGCATCGCGCCGCACCTGCGCTACACTCGCGCTTTCTTCCTCGCTTCCCGCCATCCATGATCGGTCGCATCGCCGGCATCCTGCTCGAAAAGAACCCGCCCCACCTGCTCGTCGACTGCAACGGCGTCGGCTACGAGATCGACGTGCCGATGAGCACCTTCTACAACCTGCCGCAGACCGGCGAGCGCGTCGTGCTGCTCACGCAGCAGATCGTGCGCGAGGACGCGCACCTGCTGTACGGCTTCCTGACGCCACAGGAGCGCACGACCTTCCGCGAACTGCTGAAGATCACCGGTATCGGCGCCCGCATGGCGCTGGCCGTGCTGTCCGGCATGAGCGTGCAGGAGCTCGCGCAGGCGGTGACGATGCAGGACGCCGCACGTCTCACGCGCCTGCCCGGCATCGGCAAGAAGACCGCCGAGCGCCTGCTGCTCGAGCTGAAGGGCAAGCTCGGCGCGGACCTCGGTGCGCTCGCCGGCGCCGCATCCCAGTCCGATCACGCGACCGACATCCTCAACGCGCTGCTCGCGCTCGGCTACTCGGAAAAGGAAGGCCTCGCCGCGATCAAGAACGTGCCGGCCGGCACCGGCGTGTCCGAGGGCATCAAGCTCGCGCTCAAGGCATTGTCGAAGGCGTAACACCCGCCCGCACCGGCTTTCGGAGCCAGTGTCGCGCCGCCGTGCGGCGCGCGCCAGTCGGCCGTTCGGCCAGTTCGACCGCGTGACCGCGCGCGGTACAATGGCCGCATGATTGAAACCGACAAACTCGCCGCCGAGCGGATCATCGCCGCCACGCCCGCCTCGTCGCACGAGGAGGTGTTCGAACGCGCGCTGCGGCCGCGCCAGCTCGACGACTACGTCGGCCAGGAAAAGGTGCGCGGTCAGCTCGAGATCTTCATCGAGGCCGCGAAGCGCCGCTCCGAGCCGCTCGACCACGTGCTGCTGTTCGGGCCGCCGGGCCTCGGCAAGACCACTCTCGCGCACATCATCGCGCGCGAGATGGGTGTAAACCTGCGCCAGACCTCGGGCCCCGTGCTCGAGCGCGCAGGCGATCTCGCCGCGCTGCTGACCAACCTCGAAGCGAACGACGTGCTGTTCATCGACGAAATCCACCGGTTGTCGCCGGTCGTCGAGGAAATCCTGTATCCGGCGCTCGAGGATTACCAGATCGACATCATGATCGGCGAAGGGCCGGCCGCGCGCAGCGTGAAGCTCGACCTGCAGCCGTTCACGCTGGTCGGCGCGACCACGCGTGCGGGGATGCTGACCAACCCGCTGCGCGATCGCTTCGGGATCGTCGCGCGCCTCGAGTTCTACGATGCCGACCAGCTGTCGCGCATCGTGCGGCGCTCGGCGTCGCTGCTGAACGCACAGATCGATCCGAACGGCGCGCTGGAAATCGCGAAGCGCTCGCGCGGCACGCCGCGGATCGCGAACCGGCTGCTGCGCCGCGTGCGCGACTATGCGGAAGTGAAGGCCGACGGCCAGATCACCGCGGCCGTGGCCGACGCCGCGCTCGCGATGCTCGACGTCGATCCGGTCGGCTTCGACCTGATGGACCGCAAGCTGCTCGAGGCGATCCTGCACAAGTTCGACGGCGGCCCGGTCGGTATCGACAACCTCGCGGCAGCGATCGGCGAGGAGCGCGACACGATCGAGGACGTGCTCGAACCATACCTGATCCAGCAGGGTTTCCTGCAGCGCACGCCGCGCGGGCGCGTCGCGACACTGCTCACGTACCGCCACTTCGGGCTCTCCGCGCCCGATGCCGGCAATACCGAACGCGGAATGTGGGATACCGCCGACGGGAAGTAACCCGCCGCCCACGTCACACCTGCCATGACCACGCCGCCCAGCCCGCATCCCGCCACGCCCACGCCGGGTCCGCGCTGGGTCGAACCGATCCGCAAGCGGCTCGTGGCCGGCATCACGCACCTGACGACGGGCGGCGGCGGCCCGTCGATCGACCTGTCGTCGCCACCCGGAGACCCGGGGCTGTTCGGCCCCGACGCCGTCTGCTGGCGCGTGCATGCCGATTTCACGTCGATGATGACGGGCGGCATTGCTGCACTGCTGCTGCAGGCGCTCCATCCGCTCGCGCTGGCGGGCGTCTGGGATCACTCGTCGTTTCGCACCGACATCCTCGGCCGCTTGCGGCGCACCGCAACGTTCATCACGGGCACGACGTTCGGCAGCCGCGCGGACGCACTCGCGCTGATCGAACGCGTAAAAACGATCCACGCGCGCGTCTCGGGTTCCGCGCCCGACGGCAGGCCGTACCGAGCCGACGATCCGGCGTTGCTGACCTGGGTGCATGTCGCGGAAGTATCGAGCTTCCTCGCTGCACATTTGCGCTATGTGAATCCGTCGCTATCGGGCGAGCAGCAGGACGTCTACTACGCCGAGACGGCATTGATCGCCGAGCTGCTCGGCGCCCGGGATGTTCCCCGTTCGCGTGCGGAAGTCGCGGCCTATTTCACGCGCATGCAGCCCGAACTCGAAGCAGGGCCACGCACCTTCGACGTCATGGACATCCTGCTGAATGTGCCGATCTCTACGCCCGCGCTGCGGCCGGCCGCGTCACTGATCATGCATGCGGGCATAGACCTGCTGCCGAACTGGGCGCAGCGCATGCTCGGCGTGTCGACGTTCGCGCCGTTGCGACGCGCGGTGGTCCGGCCAGGTGTCAGGGCGGTCGCGCCCGTGCTGCGCTGGGCGCTCGTCAACGGCGCCTCGAAACGCGCACGCCGACGCGCGACGGCGACGCCGCCCGACGGTACCCCGCCCGCCTGACGATCCGTTTCTCCGGATCATTTCAATTTGCCGTGACCGTGATATTCCCGTGACCGCCGCGTCGATGCGATCAATGGCGGCAAGAAGTATCCGAAAGGAGAATTCGAGAAGCTGCGCCAGCCGATTACGGCCGACAAGCCCGGCAGGATCGCGTACGCGCTCGGCTACGGGACACGCCAAGCACCGCCACACCCAAACCTGAAATGGAAGGCCGCCCCCGGCCGATCACGCCGGCAGCACCGGCATGACCGCATCAAAGTACCTTGCGATACCCGTCGTCGTCGCTCGCGGTATCCAGGTGCGACACGTCGGCCCATTGCACGACCTGCGCACGGCCATCGACGTAATCGACGACGTTGATGCTGGTGTTGAGCAACTGATAGCTGCGCGGCGCCGACAGGTCGAGACCGTTGGCAAAGCGATACACGCAATCGAGCACGCCGCCGTGCGCGACGCAGGCGATGCGCCCGCCCGGATGCGCGGCGACGATCGGCTCGAGTGCATGCAGCACGCGATGATAGAACTCGCGCTGCGACTCGCCGCCGTCGGGCGCGAAACCCGGGTCGCGCGTCTGCCACGCGGCGTAGGCGTCCGGAAACAGCGTCTCGATCTCGGTGCTGTCATGCCCCTGGAACACGCCGTACGCACGTTCGCGCAGCCCTTCGCGCAACCGCAGCGGCAGCCCGAGCGCATCGGCAAAGGGTTGCGCGGTCTGCTGCGCGCGCATCAGGTCGCTCGAATAGATCGCGTCGATGCGCTGCCCTTCATGCGCATCCCGCGCGAGCCGGACGGCCAGCCGCTGCGCCTGCGCGAGCCCCGTGTCGGCCAGCGGAATATCGATATGGCCCTGGATGCGCTTGATGCGGTTCCAGGCCGTCTCGCCATGACGAATGAAGAGAATCTGCGTGGTGGCCATCGCGGCGCGTCTCCGGGAAAGAATCAGGGCCGCACTTGCAGCCAGAACGTCACGGGGCCGTCGTTGACGAGCGACACCTGCATGTCGGCGCCGAATTCGCCCGTCTCGACGACCGGATGACGCTCGCGCGCGGCCGCGACGAAATAGTCGAACAGGCGCGCGCCTTCGTCGGGCGGCGCGGCCGGCGTGAAGCTCGGCCGCAGCCCGCTGTTGGTATCGGCCGCGAGCGTGAACTGCGACACGAGCAGCAGGCCGCCGGCGCCGCCCGCGCCGTCGATGTTCGACACCGGCAGGTTCATCTTGCCGGCCGCGTCGCTGAACACGCGATAGCCGAGCAGCTTCGCGAGCAGCTTGTCGGCCGCAGCCTCGGTGTCGCCGCGCTCCGCGCAGACGAGCGCGAGCAGTCCTGCGCCGATCTCGCCCGTCGTGCGGTCGCCGACGCGCACGTCGGCGCGCTTCACGCGCTGGATCAGCGCGATCATGCGGTCAGCGTGACGCGCGCGAAGCGGCGCTTGCCGACCTGAACGACGAACTCGCCGGCCTCGACCTTCAGGCCCTTGTCGGACACCGTCGCACCGTCGATCTTCACGCCGCCCTGCTCGATGTTGCGCAGCGCTTCGCTCGTCGACGGCACGAGGCCCGCCTGCTTCAACAGCTGGCCGATCGCGAGCGGCGCGCCCGCGAGCGTGACCGACGGGATGTCGTCCGGCACGCCGCCCTTCGCGCGATGATTGAAATCTTCGAGCGCACGCTCCGCGTCGGCCTGCGAATGGAAGCGCGCGACGATTTCCTGCGCGAGCAGCACCTTGAAGTCGCGCGGATTGCGGCCGCCTTCGGCGTCGCGCTTGAAGCCGGCGATTTCGTCGAGGCCGCGGAACGACAGCAGCTCGAAGTAACGCCACATCAGCGTGTCCGAGATGCTCATCAGCTTGCCGAACATGTCGGTCGGCTTCTCGCTGATGCCGACGTAGTTGCCCTTCGACTTCGACATCTTCTCGACGCCGTCGAGGCCTTCGAGCAGCGGCATCGTCAGAATGCACTGCTGTTCCTGGCCATACTGCTTCTGCAGTTCGCGGCCGACGAGCAGGTTGAACTTCTGGTCGGTGCCGCCGAGTTCGAGGTCGGCGTTCAGCGCGACCGAGTCGTAACCCTGCATCAGCGGGTACAGGAATTCGTGGATCGAGATCGGCACGCCGCTCTGGAAGCGCTTCGTGAAATCCTCGCGCTCGAGGATCCGCGCGACCGTGTAGCGCGACGCGAGCTTGATCATCCCGTCCGCGCCGAGCGGCATCGACCATTCGCTGTTGTAGCGAATTTCGGTCTTCGCGCGGTCGAGCACGAGCGCGGCCTGTTCGAAGTAGGTCTTCGCATTCGACTCGATCTGTTCGCGCGTGAGCGGCGGACGCGTCGCATTGCGGCCCGACGGGTCGCCGATCAGCGACGTGAAATCGCCGATCAGGAAGATCACGGTGTGGCCGAGATCCTGCAGCTGACGCATCTTGTTCAAGACGACCGTATGGCCGATGTGGATGTCGGGCGCGGTCGGATCGAGGCCGAGCTTGATGCGCAGCGGCGTGCCGGTGGCCGCGCTGCGCGCGAGCTTCTGCGCGAACTCTTCCTCGATCAGCAGTTCGTCGACGCCGCGCTTCGTGACGGCGAGCGCATGGCGGACTTCGTCGGTGATCGGGAAAACAGGCTTGGAACTGGGTTCGGTGCTCATCGGTGCCAGGAAGAATGTCGCAAAGACAGGGATTTTCCCATAACTTGCGCGTGCATCGCTTAACGATGCGTCAGGTTGCGCGGATAATCGGGCGCAAGGCGCGCGGCACCGGCCCGCGCCGCTCGATCCAGGAGAACCCAACGTGCCGCAACGACATCCGCAACCCGCCCATCCGGCCGACGGCATCTACTTCGGGCTGATGTCGGGAACCAGCATGGACGGCGTCGACGGCGTCGCCGTGCGTTTCGAGACCGGCCGCGCGCCGGTCGTGCTCGCGGAAGCGTTCGTCGGCTTCGCGCAATCGCTACGCGACGCGCTGTTCGCGCTGCAGCAGCCCGGCGACAACGAGATCGACCGCGAATCGCTCGCGGCGAACGCGCTCGTCGCGCGCTACGCGGTGTGCTGTCACGAGTTGCAGCGCACCGCCGGCCTGTCGCGCGACGAGATCCGCGCGATCGGCGTGCACGGCCAGACGGTCCGCCACCGTCCCGAGCGCGGCTACACGCGCCAGCTCAACAATCCGGCACTGCTCGCGGAGCTGGCCCATATCGACGTGATCGCCGATTTCCGCAGCCGCGACGTCGCGGCCGGCGGCCACGGCGCGCCGCTCGCGCCTGCGTTCCACGCGACGATGTTCGGCGCGCCGGGCGAGACGCGGGTCGTCTGCAACCTCGGCGGCATCAGCAACATCACGATCCTGCCCGGTGATGGCGGCGACGTGCGCGGCTTCGACTGCGGGCCCGCGAACGCGCTGCTCGACGCATGGGCGACTCGCCACCTCGGCAAGCCGTACGACGACGGCGGCAAGTTCGCCGCGCGCGGCACGGTGCACGCGCCGCTGCTCGACGCGCTGCTCGACGAGCCCTACTTCGCCGCGCTGCCGCCGAAAAGCACCGGCCGCGACCTGTTCAATCCCGCGTGGCTCGACGCGAAGCTCGCCGCGTTCGCGCAGGTCGCGCCGGAACACGTGCAGGCAACGCTGACGGCGCTCACCGCCGTCTCCGTCGCCCGCGAAGTCGCGCAGCACGCGACGGATTGCAAAGCCGTATTCGTCTGCGGCGGCGGCGCCCGCAATCCGGTGCTGCTCGCCGCGCTCGCGGAAGCGCTGCGCGAGGCCGGCGTGCCGGCGACGGTGGAGACGACGGCCGCGCTCGGCGTGCCGCCGCAACAGGTCGAAGCGCTCGCGTTCGCGTGGCTCGCGTATCGCTTCACCGCGCGTCAGCCCGGCAACCTCGCGAGCGTGACGGGGGCCGCGGATGCGCGCGTGCTAGGCGCGCTTTATCCGCGCTGACGGAAGGCCGAAGGAAGCGGTTCGCGCCGCGCATGGGCACAAAAAACGGGGCATGAAGCCCCGTTTTTCATTCCGGCGAACCGGACAGATTCCGTCGTGCGCTCAGACCGAGAACGACGAGCCGCACCCGCAGGTGGTCGTTGCGTTCGGGTTCTTGATCACGAACTGGGCGCCGTTGAGGTCGTCCTTGTAGTCGATCTCGGCGCCGACCAGATACTGGTAGCTCATCGAGTCGATCAGGAGCTGGACGCCGTTCTTGTTCATCACGGTGTCGTCCTCGTTGACTTCCTCGTCGAACGTGAAGCCATACTGGAAGCCCGAGCAGCCGCCGCCTTGCACGAATACGCGCAGCTTCAGGTCGGGATTGCCCTCTTCGTCGATCAGTTGCTTGACCTTGTCGGCCGCGGCGTCGGTGAAGACGAACGGTACCGGCATTTCGGTGGTCGTTGCTGCGGATTCGGTAACAGCGTTCATGCGAACTCTCCAAAAAGCTTTAGCCGCTATTGTAGGGCCGATCAGAAGATCGTGCTGATGTCCATGAAATCAATAGGTTCTTGTTGATTTCCGTAAAGGAAACGGCCCGCGGAGCCCCGCCGCGCGGGCATAAAAAAACCGCCAGCGTGAAAGCTGGCGGTTTTTCCGGCGGACGCCGCCCGGAAGCGGCGCGGCCATGAAGCGGAATTAACGCTTCGAGAACTGCTTTGCGCGACGTGCCTTGCGCAGACCAACCTTCTTACGCTCGACTTCACGTGCATCGCGCGTGACGAAGCCTGCGTTCGACAGCGACGGCTTCAGCGTCGCATCGTAGTCGATCAGCGCGCGGGTGATGCCGTGGCGCACTGCGCCTGCCTGACCCGTTTCGCCGCCGCCGTTCACGTTCACCTTGATGTCGAACGTCTGGCCGTGGTTCGTGAGTTCCAGCGGTTGACGCACGATCATCAGCGACGTTTCGCGCGAGAAGTAGTCAGCGATGGGCTTGCCGTTGACGATGATGTCGCCCTTGCCAGCCTTGATGAAGACACGTGCGACTGCGCTCTTGCGGCGGCCCGTACCGTAGTTCCAGTTACCGATCATGTGGGCTCCCCTTAGATCTCGAGCGCTTTCGGCTGTTGAGCCGAGTGCGGATGCGTCGCTTCAGCGTAGACCTTCAGCTTCTTGATCATCGCGTAGCCGAGCGGGCCCTTCGGCAGCATGCCCTTGACCGCCTTCTCGAGCGCACGGCCCGGGAAGCGTTCTTGCATCTTGCCGAACGTCGTTTCATAGATACCGCCCGGGTAGCCCGAGTGACGGTAGTACTTCTTGTCCAGAGTCTTGTTGCCCGTGACCTTCAACTTGCTTGCGTTGATGATGATGATGAAATCACCAGTGTCGACGTGCGGGGTGAACTCAGGCTTGTGCTTGCCGCGCAGACGGCGTGCCACTTCGCTGGCAACACGGCCGAGAACCTTATCCGTCGCGTCAATCACGTACCATTCGCGCGTCACCTCATGGGCTTTTGCGGAAAACGTCTTCATGATCGATCCAAAAAAATGCTTTGCCCGATGTGTTCTTCCTGCTTGTCTGTGTGCGCTTCGAGGCGCGGTGCAGGCTCTCCCTGTTCTTTTTCCGTGGGCATGAATGCGGAAAAGCCCTGAATTATAAAGGAAATATGGCAGCGCGGTCAAAAAGAATCCACGTCCCGCGCCGGCGGCGCCCGAAATGGGCCAAAATCCGGTCGTGCCCCGATATGCCAGGCGAACCGAGCGCCCGGGGAGGCACCCATCGACGCGCGGCACCTGACCTTGCCGCGCCAGACCGGCCGACAACGGAAAAACAACAAACAAGCATGATGAAACAAGGACTTACGCCCCTTCTCGCGGCCGCATTGCTGGCCGCCGCGGCGCCCGCCGTCGCCGCCCGGGCCGGCTGCGAGGCCAAGCTCGACGCACTCGACGCTCGCATCGCCGACGCCCGCGGCGCCCACGCCGAAGAGCGCATCGCCCGCCTGCGCGCGGTACGCGAACGCGTACGCCATTTCTGCGCGCGCGGTCATGGCCACGCATCGGCCGCGCAGGTTTCGCCCCCTGCCGCCGGCTCGACCGACACGCCAACCGGCGCGGCATCGCACGCGGCCGCACGACAGCCCGCGTAAACGGAGTCAAAGACAGGGAATCAACGACCGACATCGAAGCGCGCAAACTGCGCGTCGATGCTTGCATGGGACGAAAAAAAGCCCGAACGGCTGGTTCGGGCTTAATCCACCTTAGGAGGAGGGTGGAGGAGACATGCGGAGGTCGCCGCAGCGCGACAACCAATGAGGCTCATTATACGAATGCCCCGGCGACTTCACAAGAAAATTTGCATTACGAAATCCACAACCATAATGCGGAATATGATGGATTTCGCCGAAAAATCGCGTTTTCTCTTTTGAAATCAATCGATTGGGAAACAAGGACGCAACCGGAAGTCCGCCACATCTAGAACAAAACCCCTAAACCGGGCAGGGAAATCGACGTTCGGCGCGCCGCCAGGCGCCGCGTGCGGCGGCGCGACGTTACGCGTCGTGCAGCGCATCAGCCGACCGTTGCACTGCGGGCTACAATGCATGATCGAATTCGAATCAGGCAACGCTGGAGTGCAAGCATGGAATGCAAAGTAAGCTGGATGGGACAGGATGGCATGGCGTTTTCCGCTCAGACCGGAAGCGGGCACCTCGTCGCGATGGACGGCGCACCGGAAGGCGGTGGCCATAATCTCGCGCCGCGCCCGATGGAAATGGTGCTGGTCGGCACCGGCGGCTGCACCGCGTACGACGTCGTGCTGATCCTGAAGAAGAGCCGCCAGGAAGTCACCGGCTGCTCGGTCACGCTGAAGGCCGAACGCGCGAGCGAAGATCCGAAGGTGTTCACGAAGGTCCACTTCCACTTCACCGTCACGGGCCGCAACCTGAACCCGGCCACGGTCGAGCGCGCGATCAACCTGTCGCACGACAAGTACTGCTCCGCGTCGATCATGATCGCGAAGACGGCCGAGCTCACGCATTCGTTCGACATCGTCGCGGCCTGAACGCCTGGCAGCCACGCATGAAAAAAAGGGCCGGCGCTCCTGACGGAGCGCCGGCCCTTTCGCATTCGAGCGGCAAAGCAGGCCGATAAGCCGGATTCTGTGCACGCTGCACGCCGAAGCGCACGGCGCGTGGCAGCCATTCCTCTAGGCGCGCCATTGCTGACGCGCTCAAGCTTCCTACCCGCAGACGAGACGGGGGCACCGTCCTGCATCCGAAAATGCGCGCCTGCCTACTTGGAATTGCTCCGGGTGGAGGTTACCGTGCCGGCGGACGTCGCCGTCGCCGCGGTGCGCTCTTACCGCACCGTTTCACCCTTACCTGATCCCGGCTTGCGCCGGGCCATCGGCGGTTTGCTTTCTGTTGCCCTGTTCCGCGTGTCGCCACGGATGGCCGTTAGCCATCACCCTGCCCTGTGGAGTCCGGACTTTCCTCGCCCTCGCCTGCCCGAAGGCGGCGAAGCCGCGACTGCCTAGCCTGCTTTGCGACGCGCATTCTAGCACTGCGCGCCGCCGCCGGCAGCGCGCGAACGACGGCCGCTGCGGAAAACCGCCGGATCGTCGTAGAACGCGGGCACGGCATTCGCGTCACACCAGCCCGGCACGCCGAGCACCGGGAGCGGCGCGAAATCGCGGCTCGTCAGGTCACGGGTCGCAAGTTCGCCGGCGATCCGCTCATCGACGTGCGCGGCACGCTGCGCGTCGGGCCACGAGAAATAGTCGTCACTCACTTCGACGATCCACGTGTGCGCGGTGCAGGACTTGTACGGCACGACGAGCTTCTCGAGCAGCGCATGGCCGACGAGCCGCGCCTCGCAGCGCGTGCCCCACGCGTCGCGCGCCGCCACCATCAGTTGCTGCCAGTTGAAGCCGCGCAGCGCGTCGGCGAGCGCGCGGTCGGCCGTCACGAACAGCGCGGCGTTCTCGTCGAACAGCGTGAGCGCATCGCGCAGCGTGCCGCGCACGGGACCGACGCCGCCCGCGGCGTCGATCGCCGCGGCCTGGCGTGCGTTCAGCGCGGCCTTGGTGCGCGGGTACGCGAACCAGACGAGCGCATTGAAGAAGTCGTGAAGATTGTGGCGGGTCGGGACGCCGCCCGTGTCGGCGATATGCGTTTCGTATGCGATGCCTGGCGGCAGCTCCGCCTGGGGCACGAAGCGCAGCGGCCGGCCTCGGCCGCTCGCCCGCGTACCGCCGCGCAGCGCGCCGTTCAACGCATCGAGCAGCGCGGTCTCGCCCGTGAGCGCCGCCGCCTGCAGCGTACGACCGGGCGCCGCGTAAGACGCGAGCCACGGCGCCGACCAGTCGATCTGCGCGAATACCGCCGCCCCGCCGCCAGCCGTCAGGCCGGCCCCGCGCGGCGGCGTGCCGGTCACGCGAACTTCCAGCCGATCGTTTCGCCGGCGCGCAGCGGGACGACCGGCGTATCGCCCGCGAAGACCTCGCGCGGCAGTTCCCAGGTCTCGCGGCGCAGCGTGATCGTCTCGATACTGCGCGGCAGCCCGTAGAAATCAGCGCCGAAGCGGCTCGCGAAATTCTCCAGCTTGTCGAGCGCGCCGGCCTGGTCGAACGCTTCCGCATACAGCTCGAGCGCGTGCAGCGCCGTGTAGCAGCCCGCGCACCCGCACGCGGTTTCCTTCGCGCCGCGCGCGTGCGGCGCGCTGTCGGTACCGAGGAAGAAGCGCGGGTTGCCCGACGTCGCCGCTTCGACGAGCGCGACGCGGTGCGTTTCGCGCTTCAGCACCGGCAGGCAGTAGTAATGCGGGCGAATCCCGCCGACGAACAGCGCGTTGCGGCTGTACAGCATGTGCTGCGGCGTGATCGTCGCGCCGAGCAGGCCCGGCGCCGCGTCGGCGTCGCGCACGTAGTCGGCCGCGTCCTTCGTCGTGATGTGCTCGAACACGACCTTCAGGCCGGGGAAATCGCGGCGCAGCGGCGTCATCACGCGGTCGATGAACACCTTCTCGCGATCGAACATGTCGATCGCCGGATCGGTCACCTCGCCGTGCACGAGCAGCGGCATGCCGGTTTCCTGCATGACCTCGAGCGTCTTCGCGCACTTCGCGAGATCGCTGACGCCGTGATCGGAGTTCGTCGTCGCGCCGGCCGGATACAGCTTCACGCCGTGCACGAAGCCGCTGTCGCGCGCGCGGCGGACTTCGTCGGGCGCCGTGTTGTCGGTCAGGTACAGCGTCATCAGCGGCTCGAACGCCATGCCCGCCGGCAGCGCGGCCAGGATCCGCTCGCGATAGGCCTGCGCCTGCGCGGTGGTCGTGACGGGCGGCTTCAGGTTCGGCATGACGATCGCGCGGGCGAACTGGCGCGCCGTATGCGGCAGCACCGCGGCCAGCATGTCGCCGTCGCGCAGGTGCAGGTGCAGGTCGTCGGGACGGGCGAGCGTGAGCGTCGCCGGAGAGGAAGCGTTCGAGGCAGTCATAGGAGGCGTCGTGAGGAACGGGCTGGCCATCTGCGGGGCCGGAACGCGCGTGCGCGGGCCGACTGACGGCAAACCGCAACACGAGGCCTTCGGCCGGCGGAATCCGCTTTTTACCGCTCAAGGCTCGGTGATATGCTAGAAGCCACATTGTACCGGGGTTCACCCGGTTGGTTACCCCGCTTCCGCCCCCGCCCCAAGTAAAATGTGCCAACTCCTAGGAATGAACTGCGCCGCGCCGACGGACGTCACATTCTCCTTCACAGGTTTCGCGGCCCGGGGCGGCCTCACCGATCACCATGCCGACGGCTGGGGGATCGCGTTCTTCGAGGACAAGGCGTGTCGCCTGTTCATCGACCAGCAGGCGTCGGCCACGTCGCCGATCGCCGAAATGGTGAAGCGCTACCCGATCAAGTCCAAGAACACGATCGCGCACATCCGCAAGGCCACGCAGGGCCACATCCTGCTCGAGAACAGCCATCCGTTCATGCGTGAGCTGTGGGGCCGGCACTGGATCTTCGCGCATAACGGCGATCTGCAGGACTACGAACCCGATCTCGACGGCAGCGTCTACCATCCGGTCGGCACGACCGACAGCGAAAAGGCGTTCTGCGTGCTGATGCAGGGGCTGCGCGAAGCGTTCCCCGGCGCGCAGCCGCCGTTGCCGGAGCTGTTCGAGCGCGTCGGCGAGCTGACGCGCGGCATCACCGATCACGGCGTGTTCAACTTCCTGATGTCGAACGGCCAGGCGCTCTTCGCGCACTGCTCGACGCGGCTGCACTACCTCGTGCGGCGCTGGCCGTTCTCGACCGCGCATCTGGTCGACGAAGACCTGTCGATCGACTTCGCGAAATACACGACGCCCGAGGATCGCGTCGCGGTGATCGCCACGCAGCCGTTGACCGACAACGAAATCTGGACCTCGTTCGAACCGGGCGAGCTGATCATGTTCCAGTGCGGCGACGTCGCCGCGCGGATGCAGATTCCGGTGCCCGAACGCGTGCTCGAGAAGCTGCGCAACCCGGCGCTCGACGCATCGGCGTCCGCGCCGTGCGGCGGTGTGCGGCGCGAGGCGCTGGCGGCCGGCGCCGCGGACGACGCCGACGACCCGATCGACTTCTGAGTGCGCCGCGCCGTCCGGCGCCCGCCTTTCCCGCCTTCCGCGTGTGTGCGAACGTCACGGCCCGGCGATCGCCGGCAGTGAAAGTCTGCGCCCGATGACGTTACACGTTTCCTTCAGATCGCCATTAGATACACACGATCAACGACATGCAACATTCGCTTTTATTTTATTAATTTTCGAGTAAAAATAATTCATCGACGAAAAAACAAAACAAGAGCGAATCGAAAACGGATAATCCGGAAACCATAGAATAAAACACAAACAAAATACCGACCGTGCGTTATCCCACCGACCGGACGATTCCGGCCAGCCTGTAGAAAAACCTGCCAAATCCTTCCCCACCAAGGCTTTCAGTTCGATTAACCACACAATTCAGAAATACCACCCCATACCGTTACCATCCCTACATATCTTGATTTTCCGACAATCGACCGCCCCGTCGATTAGTAGACTCGCTCCATCTTCGGTGTAACGCATCCTGATTGGCACTCGACGCAGCCCCGGCTGCCGCACGCCCATTCGAAATACACGTCACCGTGGAATGCGCATTCGCCGCATACGGCGAATACCAGTTCAAATAAAGAGAGAGGGGCTTGTCGTGAATCACTCATTTCGATCGATATGGAGCGAGCCCGCCGGCTGCTGGGTCGCGGTTGCGGAAACGGCCCGGGCGCGCGGCAAGCCTTCGGGCAGCCAATCGGCCGCAAGCCGCCGTACCGGCCGCACGGCCATCCGCCGCTCGCCGTTGCGCGTCGCCGCGCTCGGTGCCGCGCTGGCCGCGCTGTCGGCCGGCTCCGCATACGCATCGACCTGCGGTAACGGTTCGGCGGTCGCAAGCGGCGGCAGTTGCGCGCTCGGCAGCGTCAGCCCGACCGTCAACGACAACCGGGCCGGCGCCACGACCGTGTCGGGCGGCGACACGGTCGGCGTGACGGGTGCATGGACGGGCGCCGCCGGCGACCCCGGCTATACGCTCACGCCGATCGGCAATACGTCCATCGTGTCGGGCAACCCGAACCAGCCGCTGCTGTCGCTCGGCGGCAAGACGCAGAGCGTCAGCACGCCCGACACGATCACGGGCACCCATACGTCGATCGCCACGTACAACTCGTCCGCGTTCGCCGCGTCGACGGCCGGCTCGACCAACGTGCCCGTCTACCATGACGTGAACGGCAACCAGTACGTGAACCTGCGGATCGGCACCGTCGACAACACCGGCGGCACGCTGAACGTGTCGATCGGCAACCCCGCGAACGCGCCCGACGCGGCCGGAAACGCGATCTCGATCGCGCCGAAGCAGACCGACCTGACCTTCGCGGACGGCACCGGCTCGGCAAAAAGCGTCGTCAACTGGAATTCGCGCAACCAGGTCTGGCTCGGCACCGGCGACTATCTCGCGAGCGGCGGTGCCGTCGGCAATCTCCAGCTCGACGTCCCGGCCTACGCGGGCACCTTCACCGCATTCGACGGCAGCACATGGACCGTCACCGACGCGGCGTCGCTCGCCGCGTACAACGACTTCCTGGTGCGCTCGGTCCAGAGCGGCGCGCTCGGCTCGCAGGCTGCCTACGACACGGCGTTCGGCCAGGCCGTCACGTTCTCGAAGGAAACCTTCCAGTATGCGAACAACGTGTCCGCCGGCGACAAGAACACGCTGCCGATCGATCACCTGTCGGCCATGCACGGCACCGGCGCGAACGCGACGCTGCAGATCGGCAAGGACGGCCAGATCGACTTCCGCGGCACCAACACGATCGCGTCGAGTTCGGCCGTCCTCGCGGAAAACGGCGCGCACTTCGTCAACGACGGCCGCCTGTCGGGCGACTTCACGCTGGTGCGCCTGCTGAGCGGCGCGAGCGGCGTCAACAACGGCACGATCTCGTCCGGCTACGCGTCCGGCGACAATTTCGACACGAGCGGCAGCGCGCCGCCCGACAACTTCGGCTTCCACGCGTACACCGAGGGCAACGGCGTGTACGCAAGCGGCACGGGCACCTCGTTCGTCAACAACGGCGTGATGAACGTCGGCGCATGGACGCTCGACGGCAACCGCCCCGACCTGAAGAACTACGCGGTGGCCGTGACGAGCGGTGCGAACGCGTCGAACGCCGGCACGATCAACGTCGGCGTCAACGCGACGACGCTCGACAGCCAGGTGATCGGCGGCCTCGCGGCCGGCGGCACCTTCACGAACGCGGCCGGCGGCACGATCTATCTCGGCCGCGCGGCCCAGTACGGGCCCGGGGCAGCGGCGAACGACGTCGCGCTGTCCGCGCATTCCTACGGGATCCTGCTCGGCGTATCGGGCACCGCCAGCAACCTCGGCTCGATCGCGATCGGCTCGCAGACGCAAAACGGCGCCGGGATGGCGAGCATCGACTCGACGTCCGGCACGCTGCGCAACGCGGGCACGATCGTCGTGAACGGCGCGGCACCCGGCACGCCGTTCGCCAACGTCGGCATGCTCGCGGCCAATACGGCCGCGACCGTGACCAACACGGGCACGATCACGCTGAATGGCGTGAACGGCATCGGCATCATGGTGGTCGGCACCGGTGCGACCGCGACGGCCGCGACGTCGACCGGCACGATCAACGTGGCCGGCGGGCTCGATCCGGCGTCGGACACGCGCAACTACGGCGTGTGGGCCGAAGGGCCGCACGCGAAGGCCACGGTCGACGGCGCGCTCAACCTGACCGGCAACGGCGCGATCGGCGTCCATGCACGCTCGGGCGCGACGATCAACGTCGACGCCAACGCCGTGCCGGCCTTCATGTCGGGCACGAACCAGACCGGCTTCTACGCATACGGCGCCGGCTCGAAGATCAATGTCGCCGCGCAGCATCTGAGCGTCGATACCGACGATTCGACGCTGTTCCGCATCGCGGGCGGCGCGGCCTACACGGGCGCGTCGGCGGCCGGCACGCTGACGACCGACGTGAACGGCCAGCGCGCGCGCGGCGTGCTCGCGACGGGCGCCGGCACGACGCTGTCCACCGGCCATGCCACCTACAACGTCAACGGCGCGAACGGCATCGCGGTCGCGGTCGAAGGCGGTGCGAAGGGCACGATCGACTCGGGCGCGACCATCGACCTGAATGCGGCCGGCGCGATCGCGGGCACCGTCGACGGCCAGGCACACGCGCTCAGCGGCGCGAACGCCGGTACGCCGGTGGCGACGACGCTGACCAACAACGCGGCGGTCGCGTCGTCGACGGCCGGCGTGACCGGCTTCGTCGCGCAAAACCTCGGCACGCTCGAGAACCGCAATACGGTGCTGCTGACCGGCGCCGGCTCGACGGGGGTCGTGGCCGGCACGCTCGGCACGGTGAACAACGCATCGGCGATCCGCGTATCGAACGGCACCGGCGCGCTCGTGCAGGGCGCGTCGGCCACGCTCGCCAACGCGGGCACGATCGAGGCGGACGACGGCATCGCCGGCGTGCACCTGACGGGGTCCGGCGCGTCGGTCGCGCTGTCGGGCGCGGGCACCGTCGTCGCGAACGGCAGCGCCGACGGCGTGCTGATCGACTCGACCGTGTCGGGCGGCGGGATCGCGGCCGGCGCGACGTCGATCGCGGTGGGCGGCGCCGGCAAGGGCATCGACAACCTCGGCGCGAACACGACGATCGTGCTGTCGGGCACGCAGATCGGCACGACCGGCAACGGCGCCGACGGGCTGTCGTCGACCGGCGCCGGCGCGCGCATCGCGACCGATGCGGCGACCGTCGTGCGCACCGCCGGCGACGACGCGCGCGGCCTCTTCGTGACGGGCGCGGATTCGACGCTCGCGGCCGACGGTACGACCGTCGCGACGACGGGTGCCGGCGCGCACGCGATCGTCGCGGGCAGCGGCGCGACCGCGCTGCTGTCGGGCGCGAAGGTGTCCACGGCGGGCACGGCGGCCGACGGCCTCGTCGCACGGAACGGCGGCCGCATCGGCGACACGGGTTCGTCGATCGCGAGCGCGGCCGGCAACGGCGCGACGGTCGACGGCGGCGGCGTGCTCGCGCTGACCGGCACGACGCTCAAGGGCGCGACGGCCGGCGTGCTGAGCACCGACACGCTCGCGACCGGCGCGACCAGCGCCGTGCTCGTCGACGGCGGCAGCGTCGCGTCCGTCGCCGGGCCGGCGTTCGCCGCGCGCGGCGGCACGGTCGACATCGCGGTGCGCAACGGCACCGTCGTGACGGCCGGCAACGGCACGCTGCTGGACCTCGCGAACGGCAGCACCGCGACCTTCAACGCATCGGCCGTGAATCTCGCCGGCGACATCGTGTCGGACGCGTCGAGCACCGGCAACGTGTTCCTGACGAACGGCACGACCCTCACCGGCAAGATCGACCCGGTCGCGCTGACCGTCGACGGCACGAGCACGTGGCACATGACCGGCAGCTCCGTGCTGAGCAGCCTGAACAACGCGGGTCTGGTCGCGTTCGCCGCGCCGTCCGGCGCACCGACGGCGGCAGGCAGCTACCGCACACTGACGACGGGCAGTTATGTCGGCAACGGCGGCACGATCGCGCTGAACACCTATCTCGGTGCCGATGCGTCGCCGACCGACCGGCTGATCGTGAACGGCGGCGCCGCGACGGGCACGACGGGGCTGAAGGTCGCGAACACGGCCGGCACCGGCGCGCAGACGACGGGCGACGGTATTCCGGTGGTCGTCACGACCAACGGCGGCACGACCTCCGCATCGGCGTTCCATCTCGCGGGCCCGGTGCAGGCAGGCGCATACGAATATCGGCTCTACCGCGGCGGCCAGAGCGATGCGAACGGCTGGTATCTGCGCTCGCAACTCGACCCGACGGACCCGGGCGATCCGGTCGGCCCGAACGTCATCGACGGCGGCGGCAATCTCGCGTACCGTCCGGGCGTTGCAGGCTATGCGATGACGCCGCTGCTGAACGCGGATTACGGCTTCTCGACGCTCGGCAAGCTGCACGAGCGCGTCGGCGACATCTACAACCTCGAGAAGCAGGCGCCGGGCAACCGCGACGGCGTCTGGGGCCGCGTGGGCGGACAGAGCCTCGATGCGAACGCGGGCCGCTTCGCGGCCGACGAGCGCACGTTCTTCGCGCAGTTCGGCAAGGACTGGACGCTCGACCAGGCGCCGGCCGGCGGCAGCACGCATGCGGGCGTGACGGCGAGCATCGGCGTCGCGAACGCGAGCTTCAGCGACATGGCACGCGCCGGCACGGCGGGCCTGTCGACGTCGACGGGCTCGGTCGAGATGCACGCGCAGAGCATCGGCGGCTACTGGACGCGCTACCTGTCCGACGGCACCTACTTCGACAGCGTCGGCCAGGTCACGCACTACGGCAACCGCTATCGCGACAGCTACGGCAACGAGGCATCGCAGAACGGCTTCGGCATCGCACTGTCGCAGGAGGTCGGCAAGCCGTTCGGGATCGGCGGCACGCCGATCGCGGTCGAGCCGCAGGCGCAGCTGATGTACCAGTACCTGAAGCTGAACGGGTTCAACGACAACGTGTCGGCCGTGTCGGGCACGACGACCAGTGCGTTGCGCGGACGCGTCGGCGTGCGCATCTTCCGGCCGAACCTCGACGCGAACGCGGGCGGCGGCGCCGCGACGCCGTATTTCACGGCCGACGTGCTGCACGACTTCCTGTCGCCGGGCCAGACCGTCGTCGGCGGCACGCCGTTCGCGACGCACCTGGGCCGCACGTGGTACGAGCTCGGCCTTGGCGTGACCGCGGGCTTCGGCAAGTCGGGCGAGTTGTACGCGAACGTGAAATATGCGCGCAACATCGGCGGCGATTACCGGCGCGGCGTCACCGGGCAGGTCGGTTACCGCTACAGCTGGTGACGCCCGCTGCCGGAATCCGTCCGTCGCCGGCGGCGGCCGACGGGCAACCGGCGAAAAAAAACCGCCCGGCGTTCGGCCGGGCGGTTTGCGCATGCCGCGCGCGCGAAGCGCGCGACGCACGAGCGCTCAGTGCAGGATCTTCGCGAGGAAGTCCTTCGCGCGATCCGACTTCGGATTCGAGAAGAAATCGTCCTTGCGGTCGTCCTCGACGATCGCGCCCTTGTCCATGAAGATCACGCGATGGGCGACCTTCTTCGCGAAGCCCATTTCGTGCGTGACGACCATCATCGTCATGCCTTCCTGCGCGAGTTCGACCATCACGTCGAGCACTTCGTTGATCATTTCCGGATCGAGCGCGGACGTCGGTTCGTCGAACAGCATCGCGATCGGGTCCATCGACAGCGCGCGCGCGATCGCGACCCGCTGCTGCTGGCCGCCCGACAGCTGGCCCGGAAACTTGTGCGCATGCGCCTTCAGGCCGACGCGATCGAGCAGCTTCATGCCCTTCTCGGTCGCTTCGTCCTTGCCGCGGCCGAGCACCTTGATCTGCGCGAGCGTCAGGTTCTCGGTAATCGACAGATGCGGAAACAGCTCGAAATGCTGGAACACCATCCCGACCTTCGAGCGCAGCTTCGACAGGTTCGTCTTCTTGTCGCCGACCGACTGGCCGTTCACGAGGATCTCGCCCTGCTGGAACGGCTCGAGGCCGTTCACGGTCTTGATCAGCGTCGACTTGCCCGAGCCCGACGGGCCGCACACCACGACCACTTCGCCTTTCTTCACCTCGGTCGTGCAATCGGCGAGGACCTGAAACTGGCCGTACCACTTCGAAACGTTCTTGATGGAAATCATCTTGTGACCTTTTTCTGGAGACCTTTGACGAGGGCAGACGCCACCGAGCAAATCACGAAATAGCATGCACCCGCGAACAGGACCATCTCGACGGTCGTGCCGTCGCGATCGCCGATGTTGGCGGCCGTGCGGAAGAAGTCCGCGAGGCTGATCACGTACACGAGCGACGTGTCCTGGAACAGGACGATCGCCTGCGTGAGCAGCAGCGGCACCATCGCGCGGAACGCCTGCGGCAGGATCACGAGGCGCATGGCCTGCGCGTAGTTCATGCCGAGCGCGAACGCGGCGTTCACCTGCCCGCGCGGCACCGCCTGGATACCGGCGCGGATGATCTCGGAATAATACGCGGCTTCGAACAGCGAGAACGCGACCATTGCCGACGCAAGCCGGATGTCGATCGTCGGCGACAGCCCGAGCACGCCCTGCAGCACCTGCGGCACGATCAGGAAGAACCACAACAGCACCATCACGAGCGGGATGGAGCGGAACACCGTCACGTATGCCTTCGCGAACCACTCGAGCGGCTTCACGCCGGACAGCCGCAGCAGCGCCAGCAGCGTGCCCCAGACGATGCCGATGACGATCGCGATCAGCGTGATCTTGAACGTGACGATCGCCCCCGTCCACAGCGTCGGGATCGCGCCGGGAATACTACTCCAGTCGAACTGATGCATCACTTGCCTCCGATGTAGCCGGGCAGCCGCGTGCGGCCTTCGATCCAGCGCATGAACGCCATCACGACGAGGTTGATGAGCACGTACGCGAGCGTCACCGCGATGAACGACTCGTAGGTCTGCGCGGTGTAGTCGACGAGCTGTCGGGCCTGCGCGGACAGGTCGAGCAGGCCGATCGTCGACGCGACCGCCGAGTTCTTGAAGATGTTCAGAAACTCGGACGTGAGCGGCGGCACGATGATCCGGTATGCAACCGGCAGCAGCACGTAGCGGTACGTCTGCCATTGCGTGAAGCCCATCGCGAGGCCGGCCGCGCGCTGGCCCTTCGGCAGCGCGTTGATCCCCGAGCGCACCTGTTCGCACACGCGCGCGCCCGTGAACAGGCCGAGACAGATGATCGACGCGGTGAAGAACTGCGTGCCGGGCGGCAACTGCTTGATCCAGGTGCCGATCGACGCGGGCAGCAGTTCGGGCACGACGAGGTACCAGACGAAGAACTGCACGATCAGCGGGATGTTCCGGAAGATCGACACGTAGACGGTGCCGATCGCGGACAGCCATTTGTTCGGCACCGTGCGCAGCACGCCGAACAGCGAACCGACGATCAGCGCGACGACCCAGGCGACGAGCGACACCTCGATCGTCACCCAGAATCCGGACATCAGCCATCCGAAGTAAGTCGTCGGCTCGCCGGTCGAGACGGGGCTCAGGAAGATGCCCCAGTTCCAGTGGTAAGACATAGGCAAGACTCCAGCAAAAAGAAACGGAAGAAGCGAGGCCTCTTCCGTTTCAGTAGCGTCATTTCTGCGTCAACGGCTGCGTGGTCAGTCGAGCGCCTTGTCGTTCGGGTTCGCGTACAGCTTCTTCATCGAATCGGACAGCGGGAAGTTCAGGTTCAGCCCCTTCGGCGGGATCGGGTTCTCGAACCACTTCGCGTAGATCTTCGCGGCTTCGCCCGATTTCTCGACTTGCGAGATCGCGTCGTCGACGACCTTCTTGAAGTCCGCATCGCCCTTGCGCATCATGCAGCCGTACGCCTCTTCCGACTGCGGCGTGCCGACGATCACCCACTCGCCCGGCTGCTTCGCCTTCGCGCGTTCGCCCGCGAGCAGCGCGTCGTCCATCATGAACGCGACCGCGCGGCCCGACTCGAGCGTGTTGAACGAGTCGCCGTGGTCCTTCGCGCTGATGATGTTCATGCCCAGCTGCTTGTCGTTGTTCATCTTGCGCAGCAGGCGCTCGGACGTCGTGCCGGCGGTGGTCACGACCGTCTTGCCCTTCAGGTCCGCGAAGTCCTTCACGCCGGAATCCTTCTTTGTCATCAGGCGCGTGCCGATCACGAAGATCGTGTCGGAGAATGCGGCCTGCTGCTGACGCTCCGTGTTGTTGGTCGTCGAGCCGCACTCGATGTCCACCGTGCCGTTCTGCACGAGCGGGATGCGGTTCTGCGACGTCACCGGGATGTTCTTGACCTGCAGGTTCGGCAGGTTCAGCTTCTTCTTCACCGCGTCCACGACCTTCATCTGGAAGTCGCGCGAATAACCGACGACCTGCTGGTTCTGGTCATAGTAGGAGAACGGAATCGACGATTCGCGGTGGCCCAGCGCGATCACGCCCGTGTCCTTGATCTTCTTCAGCGTGCCGGTCTCCTGTGCATGCGCGCCGCTCGCGAACGCGCACAGCGCCGCGACCATCAGGACTGCCTTCTGGTATTTCATTTTGGTCATCTCCTTGGCTAAA
Organism: Burkholderia sp. RF2-non_BP3; assembly: GCF_001522185.1. NCBI lineage: Bacteria > Pseudomonadati > Pseudomonadota > Betaproteobacteria > Burkholderiales > Burkholderiaceae > Burkholderia > Burkholderia sp. RF2-non_BP3. The sequence goes on from NZ_LOSU01000032.1 coordinate 163,948, forward strand.
ACCCGCGCCAGTGTATCAAAGTAATATTTTTGAAAGTACTGGTTGTTTACCGTACTACGAATCGTCCTGTACGAAGCCGTCCTCCCGGCTTCGCGCGCCTCCTGCAGCGCCTGAATGCACACGCGGGCGGTGCCGGATTCGGCACCGCCCGCGAGGGTTCATGCACACAATCGGGTGGATTGCGTCATGCTTTTGTCATAGTCATCCGATCGACTCGGAAATGACCGATCAGGGATACAGGCCGCGCATTTCGCGCGCCATCAGGATGCGCTTGCACGCGACGATGAACGCCGCCGTACGCACCGACACCTTGTGCTCTTCCGCGACCGCCCACACGCCGGCGAACGCTTCGCGCATCACGCGCTCGAGACGGTGGTTGATCTCGTCTTCCGTCCAGAAGAAGCTCGAGAAGTCCTGCACCCACTCGAAGTACGACACGGTCACGCCGCCCGCGTTCGCGATCACGTCGGGGATCACGAGCACGCCGTTCGCGCTCAGGATGTCGTCGGCCGCCGTCGTCGTCGGGCCGTTCGCGCCTTCGACGATGATCTTCGTGCGGATCTTCGATGCGTTCTTCTCGGTGATCTGGTTTTCCAGTGCCGCCGGGATCAGGATGTCGGTCTCGACCGTCCAGAACTCGTCGTTCGGCATCGGTTCGGCGCCTTCGAAGCCCGCGACGCCGCCCGTGCGTGCGACGTGGTCGAGCAGCTTGTTCGAATCGAGGCCGGCCGGCTGGTAGATCGTGCCCGTGTGATCCTGCACCGCGATCACCTTCGAACCCGCTTCCTGGAACAGCTTCGCCGCGATGCCGCCGACGTTGCCGAAGCCCTGCACCGCGATGCGCGCGCCTTCGATCTCGAGGCCCTTCTTCTTCGCCGCCTCGCAACCGACGACGAACACGCCGCGGCCCGTCGCTTCCTTGCGGCCGAGCGAACCGCCGAGCGAGATCGGCTTGCCGGTCACGACGCCGGTCGACGTCTGGCCCTGGTTCATCGAGAACGTGTCCATCATCCACGCCATCACCTGTTCGTTGGTGTTGACGTCCGGTGCCGGAATGTCGGTGTTCGGGCCGATGATGATGCCGATTTCGCTGGTGTAGCGACGCGTCACGCGTTCGAGCTCACCGCGCGACAGCTTGCGCGGGTCGACGCGGATGCCGCCCTTCGCACCGCCGTACGGCACGTTCACGGCCGCGTTCTTCACCGACATCCATGCCGACAGCGCCATCACTTCCGACAGCGTCACGTCCTGGTGGTAGCGCACGCCGCCCTTGCCCGGACCGCGCGACACGTTGTGCTGCACGCGATAGCCCTCGAAGTGCGCGACGGTACCGTTGTCGAGCTCGATGGGCACGTCGACGATCAGGATGCGCTTCGGACGCTTCAGCGTTTCCAGCCAGCGCGACAGCGAACCGAGGTACGGTGCGACGCGATCGACCTGCTGAAGGTAGTTGCCCCACGGGCCGAGATCGTCGGCATGAAGGTAGGACGGGATGGACTGCAGTTGCGAAGACATGGACGCTCCAACGTTCAACGGATTGCGCACATTGTCGAAAAACCCGTTTTTTTTATCCAATGCCGTTTGCTTATTCGATTATGCGTTTCTTGCATGATCGCGATTTTTCGCAAATCCGCGGTCGATTTGCGCAAGAACGCCCGCGATCGGTCGTGCATCGCGTCGGCGAAAAATCGGCGGGAAAATGCGCGGAACGCCCGCCGGACAAGCGTCGGACGGGTGCGGCAAGCGCGTCGTCGGCGGCGCGCGCTCGGCTGGCGCGGTTAACCGCCCACGGTTAACCGGCGGTTTCGCGCAACTCGTCGCGCACGACTTCCCACAGCGCGCGCACGAGCTTCTGATGCGGGTCGTCGCCCTGCAGCGCGAGCTTGTCGCAGTACAGGCGGATCTCCATCGTCAGCGTGAACGGGTGCGTGCCGCCGCGCGCGGACCGGTCGAGCCGGATCAGGCGGCCGCTGGCCACCGCATCCTCGACGGCGCTGTGCGGCAGGAACGCGACGCCGTGGCCCGCGAGCGCCATCGCCTTCAGTCCTTCGGCCATGTCAGTTTCGTACACGCGATCGAGGAACAGCGACGTCGGTGCGTTCGCAACGATGACTTCGGTCATCCGGCCGAGATACGCGTTCGGCGTATACGACAAGTACGGCACGCGCGCCTCGGCCGTGCCCGGCAGCGTGTAGCGCGGCCGGCCCGCGCGGCCCGGCGCCGAAAATGCGCTGATCGGCTCGCTGCCGAGGACCAGCATGTCGTAGCGGGCCGGATCGAGCGCGACGGGGTGGCTCGGGTGGTGGTAGCCCATCACGAGATCGCAGCCGCCCTCGACCAGCGACAGCACGGCGTCGTGCACGTTCAGCGCGCGCAGCCGCGTGTGGACCTGCCCCATCTTCGCTTCGATCCGCTGCAGCCAGCGCGGAAAATACGTGAGCGACAGCGTATGCGGCACCGCGAACTCGATGGTCGGCACCGGCGCGCCGACGTGGCCGCGCAGCAGCGTGCGCGCCTCGTGCGCCTGCGACAGCATCGTCAGCGCCTGCTCGTAGAAGATCTGGCCGGCCTGCGTGAGCCGCGTCGGATAAACCGAACGATCGATCAGTTCGGTCGCGAGCCACGCCTCGAGCGCCTGGATGCGCCGCGAGAACGCGGGCTGCGACACGTGCCGCAGTTCGGCGGACCGGCTAAAGCTGCGCGTTTCCGCGAGCGAGACGAAGTCTTCGAGCCATTTCAGTTCCATGCAGGCGGGCGCGACGGGCGGCGGTCGGGAGGAAGCCTGCATTCTACCGGCGGGCGGGCCGGCCCGGCGGCGCGGCGGCCAGCCGGCGAGCCGGCCCGGGCGCCGACCGGCGGACGGCTTGCGCGCCGCCCGGGCGCCCGCATGCGTGCCGATCGCCCACGGCGGCGGCGGCCGGACCGGTTCGGCCGGAATCGCCCCGCGCCAATGGTAAAATGCCGGATTCTCCTCCCCTCGTTCGCACCGGCCCCAAAGGCCACGCCCGATCATGTCCGACACTCGTCCCGATACGCTTTTCGCCCTCACCGCGCTCTCGCCCATCGACGGCCGCTACGCCAGCAAGACCGAAGCGCTGCGCGACTGGCTCTCCGAAGCCGCCTTCATGCGCCACCGCGTCACCGTCGAGGTGCACTGGCTGATCGCGCTGTCGCGCGCCGGCTTCGCGGAAGTTCCGCGCTTCTCGGACGCCTCCGAACAATTCCTGCTGCAGCTCGCCGAGCGCTTCACCGCGCACGACGCCGCGCGCATCAAGGAAATCGAGCGCGTGACGAACCACGACGTGAAGGCCGTCGAATACTGGCTGAAGGAATCGGTCAAGGGCCAGGCCGAACTCGAGAAGGCCAGCGAATTCATCCACTTCGCGTGCACGTCCGAGGACATCAACAACACGTCGCACGGGATGATGCTCGCCGGCGCGCGCGAGCACGTGATCGTGCCGGCGCTGCGCACGGTCCACCAGCGCCTCGTCGCGCTGTCGCACGCGCTTGCCGAGCAGCCGATGCTGTCGCGCACGCACGGCCAGCCGGCCAGCCCGACGACGCTCGGCAAGGAACTCGCGAACGTCGCCGCCCGCCTCGCGCGCGCGATCACGCGCATCGAGAAGGTCGAGATCCTCGGCAAGATGAACGGCGCGGTCGGCAACTTCAACGCGCATCTTTCCGCGTATCCGGAATTCGACTGGGAAGCGTTCTCGCGCGACGTGATCGAGAACCGCCTGAAGCTCACCTTCAACCCGTACACGATCCAGATCGAGCCGCACGACTACATGGCCGAGCTGTTCGATGCGGTCGCGCGCGCGAACACGATCCTGCTCGACCTCGACCGCGACGTGTGGGGCTACATCTCGGTCGGCTACTTCAAGCAGAAGACGAAGGCCGGCGAGATCGGTTCGTCGACGATGCCGCACAAGGTCAACCCGATCGACTTCGAGAACTCGGAAGGCAACCTCGGCCTCGCGAACGCGACGCTGCGCCACCTCGCCGACAAGCTGCCGGTGTCGCGCTGGCAGCGCGACCTGACCGACTCGACGGTGCTGCGCAACATGGGCGTGGCACTCGGTTATTCGCTGCTCGCGTACGACTCGCTGATCCGCGGCCTCGACAAGCTCGAAGTGAACCCGCTGCGCCTGAACGAAGACCTCGACAACTGCTGGGAAGTGCTCGCGGAGCCGGTGCAGACGGTGATGCGCCGCTACGGCATCGAGAACCCGTACGAGCAGCTGAAGGAACTGACGCGCGGCAAGGGCATCACGCGCGAAGCGCTGCAGGAATTCGTCGGCACGCTGGCGATCCCGCAGGACGCGAAGGACCGCCTGCTCGCGATGACGCCTGCGTCGTACATCGGCAAGGCCGTCGAGCTCGCGAAGCGGATCGCGTAAGCGCCGCCGTCGCCGGACGGAAAAAAGCCCGATGCGAGCAATCGCATCGGGCTTTTTCATTGGCGGCTCGCGCGCGGTCGGAACGCGGGAGCGCCGGCGATCAGAACGAAATCATCCGCCCCGGATTGAGCGCGCTCATCACGCTCATCGCCGCTTTCGCGGCAGGAATCGCGATCGGCGACAGTTGCCGGCCGAGCGGAATCTCGCGGTGGTCGATGCCGGTCAGCATCGAAAAATCGTCGTTGCGGCCTACGAAGTCGTCGCAGATCGCCTTGCCGATCCGCACCGTCTGCGCGACGCCATGCCCGCTCCAGCCCTGCACCATGTACATCGGCACACGGCCGTCGGTCTTGCGGCTGTCGGTCGCGCCGTTCAGCGTGAAATCGCTGACGCCGCTCCAGCAGTAGTCGAGCGCGAAGCGGCCGTCGTGCTGCGGAAATACCGTGTTCAGCCGCGTCAGCAGATACGCGTTGACGTCGGGCTGCGCCCAGCACGTGCCGGTGCCCTGCCCGCCGAACAGCAGGCGGTTGCCGCGCACGGGCCGGTAATAGTCGATCTGGAACTGCGTGTCGTACACCGGCATGCCGGCCGGCATCAGCGTCGCGACGTCGACGTCGAGCGGCGCCGTCACGCTCACGTACGTGAAGAACGGCACGGTGGTGGCGCCGCCGTCGTCCAGCAGCCGGAACGTCGTGTTGTGCAGCGCGAGCACGACGCCACGGCGTGCCGTAATCGTGCCGCCCGGCGTCGTCGCGACGACGCCCGCCGGCGTCTCGTCGAGCTCCAGCACCTCGGTCCCCTCGTACAGCGCACCGCCGTTCAGCCGGAAGCCGTGCACGAGGCCGCGCACCAGCGCGAGCGGATGAAGCTGGCCGCCGGTCGCGTCGATCGCCGCGCCGTGATACAGCCCCGAGCGCACGTATTCGTCATGCAGCTGATGGCGACCGACGAGCGTCACGCCAGCGTCGCCGAGATGGCGGCGTGCGTCCGCGCCGTCGAGCAGCGCGCTCATGTGGCCCGGGTGCACCGCCGCCGTGATGTGGCCGCGCTTGCGGTCGAGGTCGAGCGCGTAACGCGCGCCGATCGCGTCGATCAGGTCCATCGATTCGGCCGACGCGAAACGCCACAGCCGCTTCGCGTCGTCGTGCGACAGATGGTCGATCATGTCGGCCGCTTCCCAGCGCGCGAGGCCCGGCGTGAGCTGGCCGCCGTTGCGGCCCGACGCCGCGGAGCCGACGTGATGCTTGTCGACGAGAATCGTGTCGACGCCCGCTTCCGCGAGATGCAGCGCGGCCGATGCACCGAGCAGCCCCGCGCCGATCACCAGCACGTCGCACACCGTGTCGTGCGCGAGCGGCGCGCCGTTTTCATGGCGCGACAACGACGCCTCGTACCAGTTGGCCGGACGCTCGCCGTCGTAGCGCGACGGGTCGCACCAGTTCCAGTTGTCCTTTTCGATGTTCAGTTGCGTCCGGTCGAAACGCGATTCGCCCTGGATCAGGGGTTTGTGATTGGAAGTCATGATTGCACTTGCATGGTCTTGGGCCGCCTGTCGAAGAGCCGTTCTGGCTTCGCGGGTGGGGCAGCCGGTTCCACTTGGGTGTCAACGAGATAAAGGGCGCGATGGCCCGTGTTGACGGCAGACACACTCGTGCCTGCCAGGATCCCGGACCGTGCGAAAGCACGCATTGAAAGGTGCCGGGACACCCAATTTCTACACCGCAGAAATAATTCTACAGCGTAGAATACGCTTTCGTCAAGATTACAGTTGCTGTCATCCTGCTTCCATGAAAGACAAACCCGCTCAAGGCCCGCGCGGCCTCGACAAGGATGCGATCGTCGCGGCGGCGCTCGCGCTGCTCGAAGAGGTCGGCGAAGCCGCATTCAGCGTGCGCAAGCTCGCGCAGTCGGTCGGCTGCGACCCGATGAGCGTGCTCTATCACTTCAAGTCGAAAGAGGGCCTGAGCCGTGCGATCGCGAACGCGCTGTCGCGCTCGCTCGTGCCGGTCGATCCTTCGCTGCCGTGGCGCGAGCGGCTGCGCGATCTCGCACGCCAGTATCGCGCGCTCGCGCTGCGCCACCCCGCCGCGTTCGCGCTGCTGCAGCGTCACATGAGCACCGGGCCGGCCGATCTCGCGCACATCGAGACCGTGCATCGTGCACTGGCCGATGCCGGCATCCCACGCACCGCGCTGCCGTCCGTGTGCGTGGGCTGGTATGCGAGCGTGATCGGACTCGCCGCCGCCGAGGCCGGCGGCCTCACGCGGCCCGCGAACGAGGTCGAGCTCGCGGAAATGCATGCGTTGTCCGATACCGCGCACCCGCTCGTCAAATCGGCCGCCCCGCTCTATGCGCAGCTCGATCCGGCCGCCGTGCACAACATGATGCTGGACGTGCTGCTCGACGGCATCGCGCAGCACGCCCGCGCGACCTGAGCGGCGCGACGCACCGCGAACGAAAAAAGGCGCCCCGTGGGGCGCCTTTTTCACTGCTGCATGACGATTGCCGCGAACCGCGCTCAGTGCTGCTGCGCGATACCGATCTTCAGCATGACCTGATCGACGATCTGTTCGGGCGTCAGCTCGATGCTGACCACGATCGCTTCATCCGGGCCCGGTTCCTCGAGCGTGTCGAGCTGGCTCTTCAGCAGCGACGGATCGAAGAAATGGCCGGTGCGGGTCTTCAGGCGCTCGTGTAACACCTCGAACGAACCCTTCAGATACACGAACCGCACGTCGGTGTCGGAGCCGCGCAGCACGTCGCGGTACGACCGCTTCAGCGACGAGCAGGTGAACACGGCGGTCTCGCCGGCACGCTGCTTCTCTTCGATGGCCGCGCGGATCGTGCGCAGCCACGGCCAGCGGTCGTCGTCGGTCAGCGGAATGCCGTTGTGCATCTTTTCCTTGTTCGCCGCGCTGTGAAACGCGTCGCCGTCGGTATAGCTGCACGACAGGCGTTCTGCCAGCATTTCGCCGATTCGCGATTTGCCCGCGCCCGACACGCCCATTGCGATCAGAATCATTGACTACCCCTTGTTACAAAACCACGCTCAGCAACAGCGTAAAGCTCAGACCGAGCACCGAGATGATGGTTTCAAGCAGCGACCAGGTCTTGAACGTCTGGCCGACCGTCATCCCGAAATATTCCTTGATCAGCCAGAAGCCGCCGTCGTTCACGTGCGAGAAGATCAGCGAGCCCGAGCCGGTCGCGAGCACGAGCAGTTCCGGACGAACCGCCGCGCCCGACGCCGCGGCGATCGGCGCGACGATGCCGCAGGCCGTCGTCATCGCGACCGTCGCCGAACCCGTCGCCAGACGCATCAGCGCCGCGACGAACCAGCCGAGCAGCAACGGCGACAGGTGCGCGTGCTTCGCGGTCTCGACGATCTGCTGCGAGATCCCGCTGTCGCGCAGGACGCCGCCGAAGCCGCCGCCCGCACCGACGATCAGCGTGATGCCGGCGATCGGCGCCAGGCACTCGCCGCAGAACTTCTGGATCTGGTCGCGGTTGAAGCCCTGCAGCTTGCCGAACGTGAAGAAGCTCACGAGCACGGCGATCAGCAGCGCGACGTCGGAGTTGCCGGCAAAGCGCAGCAGGTTGTTCGGCAGCGACTTCGGTGCGAACACCAGGTCGGCCCAGCTGCCGACGAGCATCAGCACGACGGGCAGCAGGATCGTGAACAGCGTGATGCCGAAACTCGGCAGTTCGCGCTTGCGACCGTCCGTGTGCGTATCGACGAACTGCGCCGCGAGCGGGTTGTTTTCCGGCAGCTTCACGAACTTCGAGATCATCAGCGCGAACAGCGGACCGGCGATGATCGCGGTCGGCACACCGACGATCAGGCCGAACGCGATCGTCTTGCCGATATCGGCGCCGTATTGCTGAACGGCCAGCAGCGCGGCCGGGTGCGGCGGGATCAGCCCGTGCACGACGGACAGGCCGGCCACCATCGGCAGACCGACGACGAGCAGCGACTTGCCGGTGCGCTTCGCGACGTTGAACGCGATCGGGATCAGCAGCACGAAGCCGACTTCGAAGAACACCGGCAAACCGACGATGATCGCGACGAACATCATCGCCCAGTGGATGTTCTTTTCACCGAACCAGTCGATCAGCGTGGTCGCGATCCGTTCGGCGCCGCCCGATTCGGCCATCATCTTGCCGAGCATCGTGCCGAGACCGACGACGATCGCGATGTGGCCGAGCGTGCCGCCCGTGCCCGTTTCGAACGACTTGACGATCTTGTCCATCGGCATGCCGACGACGAGACCCAGGCCCAGCGAAACGATGATCAGCACCAGGAACGGGTAGATCTTGTAGCGCGCGATCATCAGGATCAGCGCGGCGATCGCGATCAGCGTGAATACGAGCAGCATGCTGCCTTGGACAGCCCCCATGTGGCACTCCTCCTTGAATTGTTCGAAACCGGGCGAGCTGTTGCGAGTATGCCCGGCTATGCAGGTCTCCGAAACACGGGGGGTACCCACCCCGTGAGGACGCTGAATTTTACTTATCTTTAGGGTCCGCGGATAGAACCGGTTCCATCAGCAAAAACCCTCGGTAAAACAAGCACTAAGCGCTTGCTTGCCGAGGGTCAAACCTTCATTTCGTACAAGTATTAACGGTGAAGCTGGCTTGCGGCTTGCGCGAGACGCGTGACCTCGGCCCAGTCCTGCGCGGCGAGCGCGGCCTTCGGCGTGAGCCACGAACCGCCGACGCACACGACGTTCGGCAGCTTGAGGAAATTCGGCGCGGTGTCGACCGTGATGCCGCCCGTCGGACAGAACTTCAGCGCCGGGAACGGGCCGTGGAACGCCTGCAGCATCGGCACGCCGCCGGCCTGCTGCGCGGGGAAGAACTTGACGATTTCGTAGCCGAATTCGAGCGCCTGAATGATGTCGCTCGGCGTCATCACGCCCGGCAGCAGCGGCAGGCCGGCGTCGAGCGACGCGAGGTGCAGATCCTTCGTCAGGCCCGGCGACACGCCGAACTTCGCCCCCGCGCGCTTCGCCTGCTCGCAGTGCTCGGGCTTCGTGATCGTGCCCACGCCGACGACGATGTCGTCCGCGAGCTGGCTCGCGCGCTGGATCGCCTCGAGGCCCGCCGGCGTACGCAGCGTGATCTCGAGCACCTTGACGCCGCCCGCGTGCAACGCGCGCGACACGTGTTCGCCCTGCTCGACCGAGTCGAATGCGAGCACCGGAATCACCGGGCCCAGCTTCACGATTTCAGCAATCGTCTTCATCAAATTCGCTCCTTGAAATTCATGCAGAGACGCGGACGGCCGCTTCGCCGACCAGCGCCCCGAAAACCGATGCGCCCTGCTCGGCCGGCGCGGCCGCCGCGCGGAACACGCCGAACAGTTCGCGACCGAAACCGACTTCGTTCTCCGCCTGATGCAGCGGCTGCGCGACCGGGCGAGCCTGCCACTCGGCGTCGTCGACCTCGATGTCGAGGATGCCGGCCTCCGCGTCGATCACGAGCGTGTCGCCCGTCTTCACCTTGCCGAGCGGGCCCGCCAGCAGCGCTTCCGGCGACACGTGGATCACGGCCGGCACCTTGCCCGACGCACCGGACATGCGGCCGTCGGTCACGAGCGCGACGTGGAAGCCCTGATCCTGCAGCACGCCGAGCAGCGGCGTCAAACGGTGCAGCTCGGGCATCCCGTTGGCGCGCGCGCCCTGGAAGCGCACGACCGCGACGAAATCGCGCTTCAGCTCGCCGCGATCGAAGGCTTCCTGCACGGCTTCCTGCGAATCGAACACGATCGCGGGCGCGGTCACCTTGCGGTGCTCGGGCGCGACCGCCGAAATCTTGATCACGCCGCGGCCGAGCCGGCCCTGCATCAGGCGCAGGCCGCCGTCCGGCTGGAACGGGTCGCGAATGCCGCGCAGCACCTTCGTGTCGTGGCTCTCGGCCGCGCCGTCGACCCACGTCAGCTTGCCGTCGATCAGCTTCGGCTCCTTCGTGTAGTGCGACAGCCCCTTGCCCGCGACGGTCGTCACGTCTTCGTGCAGCAGCCCGCCTTCGAGCAGGTTGCGCACCAGGAACGCGACGCCGCCGGCCGCGTGGAAATGGTTCACGTCGGCCTTGCCGTTCGGGTAGATCTTCGCGAGCAGCGGCACGACCGCCGACAGTTCGTCGAAATCGTTCCAGTCGATCAGGATGCCGGCCGCGCGCGCGATCGCGACGAGGTGCAGCGTGTGGTTGGTCGAGCCGCCCGTCGCGAGCAGCGCGACGATCCCGTTGACGATCGCCTTCTCGTCGATCACATGGCCGATCGGCGTGTACTGGCCGCGCTCGGCCGTCAGGTCGAGCACGCGGCGCGCGGCTTCGGCCGTCAGTGCGGTACGCAGCGGCGTGTGCGGATGAACGAACGCCGAACCCGGCAGGTGCAGGCCCATCAGTTCCATCAGCATCTGGTTGCTGTTCGCGGTGCCGTAGAACGTGCAGGTGCCATGGCCGTGATACGCGGCCGATTCGGCTTCGAGCAGTGCGTCGCGGCCGACCTGACCGGTCGCGAACTGCTGGCGGATCTTCGCCTTGTCGTCGTTCGACAGGCCGCTCGTCATCGGGCCGGCCGGCACGAATATGGTCGGCAGGTGGCCGAACTGCAGCGCGCCGATCAGCAGGCCCGGCACGATCTTGTCGCAGATGCCGAGGCAGAGCGCCGCGTCGAACATGTTGTGCGTGAGCGCGATCGCCGTGCCCATCGCGATCGCCTCGCGCGAGAACAGCGACAGCTCCATCCCCGGGTTGCCCTGCGTGACGCCGTCGCACATCGCGGGTACGCCGCCCGCGAACTGCGCGACGCCGCCGTTCTCGCGTGCGGCGGCCTTGATGATGTCGGGGAAATCCTTGTACGGCGCGTGCGCGGACAGCATCTCGTTGTACGAGGACACGATGCCGATGTTCGGCTCGCGGATCGCCTTGATCTGGAATTTGTCGCTGCCTTCGAGACCCGCGAAGCCGTGCGCGAGGTTCGCGCACGACAGCGCGCCACGCGCCGGGAACTTGCCCTGCGCGCCGTCGATGCGCTGCAGATAGGCGGAACGGGTCGATTGGCTGCGGGCGATCACGCGTTCGGTGACTTTCGCCAGGGTGGGGTGCAGCGACGTCATGCTGGGCGCTCCTGTATGCCGGACGACACCGGCGGTTGGAATCGTGGGGACGGTCGAGTGCGTCGAACGAACGAAGCCAGTCTAGTAGAAAAACTACAAGCGTGCAATGCGGATTCACATGCGCGCAACCCTTATTCCCGCCACCAGCAAGGCTTTACCTAGTGAAAACCCTAATCTTCAGCATTTGCCGCCGCGGAAATCTTTGGCGATGGAGCTAGCATTTTCATGTAGATTTTCTACAATTCGATTGCGATACACTCGCTCATCCGAACCCGATTTTCATTCGCCGTCCCATGCTGCCTCGCATTGAAGCGATCCGCGCCGACCTGCGCCCGTCCGAGCGCAAGCTCGCCGACTACATTCTCGCCGCGCCGCGCGAGGTGCTCGACCTCGCGATGACCGAGCTGTCGACCCGCGCGGGCGTCAGCCAGCCGACCATCGCGCGCTTCTGCCAGGCGCTCGGTTGCAGCGGCTTTCGCGAATTCAAGATCCGGCTCGCGCAGAGCGTCGCGCCGGGCGTGTCGTCGGTCTATCGCGACGTCGAGCCCGACGAGCCCGCGCCCGGCATCATCGGCAAGGTGTTCGACCGCACGATCGGCGCGCTGATCGAAGTGCGCAACAGCCTGTCGGCCGGCAGCGTCGCCGAGGCGATCGCGCTGCTGTCGAACGCGTCGCGCATCGAGTTCTACGGCGCCGGCGGCTCGGGCATCGCCGCGCAGGATATCCAGCACAAGTTCTTCCGGCTCGGCGTGCCGAGCGTCGCGTATTCGGACCCGCACACGTTCTCGATGTCGTCGGCGCTGCTCGGGCCGCACGACGTCGTCGTCGCGATCTCGAATACCGGCCGCACGCGCGATATCGTCGATGCCGCGCGCTCGGCGCTCGCGTGCGGCGCGAAAGTCGTCGCGATCACGCAGAGCCACTCGCCGCTCGCGAAGCTCGCGACGGTGAGCCTCGCGTCGAACGTGGCCGAGGAAACCGACGTGTTCTCGCCGATGACGTCGCGGATGTCGCATCTCGCGATCGGCGACATCCTCGCGGTCGGCGTTGCGCTGTCGCGCGGGCCCGCGCTGATGGAACGCGTCGGCCGCGCGAAGGAAGCGATCACGCGCCGCCGGATCGACGACCCGACGAAGGAATGACGCGTACGACGCGCACATGAAAACGGCGCCCCGAGGGGCGCCGTCGCGCATCGATCGACTGCCGGCATGCCGCCGGAAAGTTCAGAACGGCTTGATCACGACCAGCGCGACCGCCGCGAGCATGCCGAGCACCGGCAGTTCGTTGAACACGCGATACCACTTGTCGGAGCGCTTGTTCTCTCCGCGCTCGAACACCTTCAGCAGGTGCCCGCAGTACGCGTGATAGATCACGAGCAGCAGCACGACCGTCACCTTCGCGTGGATCCAGCCCTGCCCCTGGCCGATGCCGATCACGAGCCAGAGCCACAGCCCGCATGCGAGCGCCGGCACGGCGATCATCGTCATGAAGCGAAACAGCTTGCGCGCCATCAGCAACAGGCGCCGCACCGCGGCCGGATCGGTTTCCATGGCCAGGTTAACGTAAATGCGCGGCAGGTAGAACAGCCCCGCGAACCACGCGGCGATCAGAACGATATGGAACGTCTTGACCCAGAGCATTGCCATCGGTTGTGCGCCTCGCTTTACTGACGGCCTTCGCCGTGCCCGAGCACGACGTACTTCAGCGACGTGAGCCCTTCCAGGCCGACGGGGCCGCGTGCGTGCAGCTTGTCGTTCGAGATACCGATTTCCGCGCCGAGGCCGAATTCGAAGCCATCCGCGAAGCGCGTCGACGCATTGACCATCACGCTCGCCGAGTCGACTTCGCGCAGGAAGCGCATCGCGCGGTCGTGATCCTCGGTGACGATCGCATCGGTGTGGTGCGAGCCGTAGTGGTTGATGTGCTCGATCGCGGCGTCGAGGCCGTCGACGACCTTGATCGCGAGCACCGGCGCGAGATATTCGGTGTGCCAGTCTTCGTCGGTGGCGTCGACCAGCGGCCCGATACCGGCCTCGGCGAGCACCGCGCGCGCGGCCGCATCGACGCGCAGCTCGACCTGCTTGTCGCGATACAGCTTGCCGAGCGGCGGCAACAGCGACGCCGCGATGCCGCTCGCAACGAGCAGCGTTTCCATCGTGTTGCAGGTGCCGTAGCGGTGCGTCTTCGCGTTGTCGCACACCGTCAGCGCCTTGGCGAGATCGGCACGATCGTCGACGTACACGTGGCAGATGCCGTCGAGGTGCTTGATCATCGGCACGCGCGCCTCGTTGATCAGGCGCTCGATCAGGCTCTTGCCGCCGCGCGGCACGATCACGTCGACGTATTCGGTCATCGTGATCAGCTTGCCGACCGCCGCGCGATCGGCTGTTGCGACGACCTGCACGGCATCCTGCGGCAGGCCGGCCGCCTCGAGCCCTTCGCCGATCAGCTTCGCGAGCGCCGCGTTCGATTCGAGCGCCTCGGAGCCGCCGCGCAGGATCGTCGCGTTGCCCGACTTCAGGCACAGCGCGGCCGCGTCGATCGTCACGTTCGGGCGCGACTCGTAGATGATGCCGATCACGCCGAGCGGCACGCGCATCTGGCCGACCTGGATCCCGCTCGGGCGGTACTTGAGATTGCTGATCTCGCCGATCGGATCGGCCAGCGACGCAACCTGACGCAGGCCTTCGACCATCGTCTTCAGCGCTTTGTCCGACAGCGTCAGGCGGTCGATGAACGCCGCATCGAGCCCCTTTTCACGGGCACGGGCGACGTCGCGTGCATTCGCATCCTTCAGCGCCTGCGCGTCGCGCTCGATCGCGCGTGCCACGGCGTCGAGCGCGGCGTTCTTCGCGGCCGTGCTGGCGCGTGCCATCGCGCGGGAAGCGTGCCGGGCACGGCGGCCCAGGTCCGTCATGTACTGGTCGATATCCATCGTGTGACTCGAAAAGCGAGCCGCTTGGCGCGGCGTGAATTCGTGGGAAGCGTGGAGCGCGGCGGCAAGCGCGCCGCGCCAGCTATCGAAACATTGTAAGCGGGTTGCGATGCGTGCGCTGAAGGCCCGGACAGGGCTTAACGACGCACGCGACCCGCGGTCGGCGGTCGCTCGCCGCGGGCGCCCGCCACCGTCATCGCGAGCTGGAACAGGCCGTCCCACGGATCGGGCGGCGGATCGTCCTGCGTGCGGCGGCCCGGCGTGACGGCCGACAGCCCCTTCACCTGCCGGTCGAGCTTCGCGGCGAACGCGAGCGCTTTCTCGAGAACCGCTTCCGACACGCGGTTCAGCGCGGGGCCGACCAACCGCTCGCGCGGGCCCCACACGCGGTTCTCGCGCAGCAGCGTGGCGAGCGGCTTGCCGGCCGTCGCGCCGCGCTTGATCCGCAACAGCGTGCGCAACTCCTCGACGACGGCCCACATCACGAGCACGATCGCCTCGCCCTCGCCCTTCAACCCGTCGATCATCCGCGCGAGCCGCGCTGCGTCGCCCGCGAGCATCGCCTCGTTCAGCTTGAAGACGTCGTAGCGCGCGACGTTCAACACCGCATCGTGCACCTGCTCGAACGACAGCACGCCCTGCGGATAGAGCAGCCCGAGCTTCTGGATTTCCTGGTGCGCGGCGAGCAGGTTGCCCTCGACGCGCTCCGCGATGAACTGCAGCGCGCGCCGGCCATCGTCGCCCGGCGCGGTGCGCTGGCCCTGCATCGACAGACGCTGGCCGATCCAGTTCGGCAACTGCGCGCGGTCGACCGGATCGATCTTCAGCGCGACGCCGCCGTTCTGCAGCGCGGTAAACCACGCGGATTTCTGCGTTGCCGCGTCGAGGCGCGGCAACGTGACGAGCAGCAGCGCGTCGGGATTGGGCGTCGCCGCGAGCGTCTTGAGCGCGTCGGCGCCTTCCTTGCCGGGCTTGCCCGACGGAATGCGCAGCTCGATCAGCTGACGCTCGCCGAACAGCGACATCGCCTGGGTCGCGCCGAGCAGCACGCTCCAGTCGAAGCCGCGCTCGACCGTATGCACCGAACGTTCGGTGAAGCCGGCCGCGCGCGCGGCCGCACGAATGCGGTCGCACGCTTCCTGCGCGAGCAGCGGCTCGTCGCCGTAGACGGTGTAGAGCCCGGCCATCCCCTTCGCGAGGTGCGGCTCCAGCGCATCAAGTCGCAATTGCATCGGTGCGTGCGCGGGCGATCAGAGCGGCGGCGGCGGCAGCGGCGCGCGCGGCGCAACGCCCGGCACCACGTCCTCCGGCGCCGGCGTCAGCGAGTGGACGATCGCGAGACGCCGCATCAGCTGGTCGACCGCATCGTTCTGCATGTCGCCGTACAGGATGTCGGCTTCCTGCGCCTTCGCGTTCGTGTACTGATCGCTGTATGTCATCGCGCGGTTCAGCGCGATCGCGCTCGGCGGGATCAGCACGGTGCCGTCCTTGCTCGTCAGCGTGTAGTTCAGCGTATAGAACAACGCGTATTCCTGCGCCGAGCCGAACTTGTTGAGCGTCAGCGTGTTCTGGCCACGCGACTCCCACATGTGCAGCACGGCGTCGGCGTCGTCCGCCGACTTGACGATCTTCGTGTCGCTGCCGGCCTCGACGAGGCGCGTGAGACGCGCCTCGACGGGCGCCGGCGCACCGGCCACCAGCAGGTGCTTGAACGCGTAGTCCTGCTGGCCGCGCAGCTGGAAGCCGCATGCCGACAACGCGACCGCGCTGCCGACGGCGAGCATCAAAAACGATCTGCGGATCACCTTCGCTCCTTCTGTGTACGCCCGACGGCCGGCGGCCGTCAGACGACGATGTTCACGAGGCGGCCCGGCACGACGACGATCTTCTTCGCCGGCTTGCCGTCGCTGAACTTCGCGAATGCTTCGTCGGCCACCGCCGCCGCTTCGATCGCCTCGCGGCTCGCGTCCTTCGCCACCTTCAGCGCGCCGCGCACCTTGCCGTTCACCTGCAGCACGAGTTCGATCTCGGCCTGCTCGAGCGCGGCCTCGTCGACCTTCGGCCACGGGGCGTCGAGCAGCGGGCCGAATTCGTCCGCGTAGCCGAGCGCCTTCCACAGCTCGAACGTGACGTGCGGCACGACAGGGTACAGCACGCGCAGCAGCACGCCGTACGTCTCGCGCAGCACGCCGGGCGTCGCGCCCTTCGCGCCGTCGATCGCGTTCAGCATCTTCATCGCGGCCGATACGACCGTGTTGTACTGCAAACGCTGGTAGTCGAAATCAGCCTGCTTCAGCACGCTGTAGATCTCGCGGCGCAGTGCCTTGTCGGCGTCGCCGAGCGCGGCCGCGTCGAAGCCCGCGCGCGCGGCGAGCGCTTCGCGGTTCGTCGCGCCGAAGCTCCACACGCGACGCAGGAAGCGGCTCGCGCCTTCGACGCCCGCGCCCGACCACTCGAGCTGCTGCTCGGGCGGTGCGGCGAACATCGTGAACAGGCGCGCGGTATCGGCGCCGTACTGGTCGATCAGCACCTGCGGATCGACGCCGTTGTTCTTCGACTTCGACATCTTCTCGATGCCGCCGAGCACCACCGGCTGGCCGTCGGTGTTCAGCGTCGCGCCGACCGGGCGGCCCTTGTCGTCGTGCGTGACCGTCACGTCGGCCGGGTTGTACCAGGTCTTCTTGCCCGCCGCGTCTTCGCGGTAGAACGTCTCGTTCAGCACCATGCCCTGCGTCAGCAGGTTCTTCGCCGGCTCGCCGAACTTCACGAGGCCGAGGTCACGCATCACCTTGGTCCAGAAGCGCGAATACAGCAGGTGCAGGATCGCGTGCTCGATGCCGCCGATGTACTGATCCATCGGCATCCAGTAATCGGTGCGCGCGTCGACCATCGTCTCGGCGTCCGGCGCCGTGTAGCGCGAGAAGTACCACGACGAATCGACGAACGTGTCCATCGTGTCGGTTTCGCGCTTCGCGGCCGCGCCGCACTTCGGGCACGTGCAGTTCAGGAACGCTTCCGACTTCGCGAGCGGGTTGCCCGAGCCGTCCGGCACGAGGTCTTCCGGCAGCACGACCGGCAGGTCCTGCTCCGGCACCGGCACGTCGCCGCACGACGGGCAGTGGATGATCGGGATCGGCGTGCCCCAGTAGCGCTGGCGCGATACGCCCCAGTCACGCAGGCGCCACGTGACCTGCTTGTCGCCGAAGCCGCCGGCCTTCAGGTCGGCCGCGATCGCATCGACCGCCGCGCCGTATGCCATGCCGTCGTACTTGCCGCTGTTGACGCAGACCGCCACTTCCTTGTCGCCGTACCACTCCTGCCATGCGTCCAGCGAGTACGTCTGGCCTTCGGCCGCGATCACCTGCTTGATCGGCAGGTCGTATTTCTTCGCGAACGCGAAATCGCGCTCGTCGTGCGCCGGCACGCCCATCACCGCGCCTTCGCCATAGCTCATCAGCACGTAGTTGCCGATCCACACCTCGACCGGCTCGCCCGTCAGCGGATGCGATACCGTGAAGCCCGTCGCGACGCCCTTCTTCTCCATCGTCGCGACATCGGCCTCGGCGACGCCGCCGCGCTTGCATTCGTCGATGAACGCCTGCAGTTCCGGCTTGCCCTGCGCAAGGCGCGTGGCGAGCGGGTGCTCGGCCGCGATCGCGCAGAACGTGACGCCCATGATCGTGTCGGCACGCGTCGTGAACACGCGCAGGAGCGCCTTCTCGCCATCGAGTTCGTACGGAAAGCCGAAGTTCACGCCGAAGCTCTTGCCGATCCAGTTCTGCTGCATGATCTTCACGCGCTCCGGCCAGCCGAGGCCGTCGAGGTCGTTCAGCAGCTCGTCCGCGTACTGCGTGATGCGCAGGTAGTACATCGGGATCTCGCGCTTCTCGACGAGCGCGCCCGAGCGCCAGCCGCGGCCGTCGATCACCTGCTCGTTCGCGAGCACGGTCTGGTCGACCGGGTCCCAGTTCACGGTGCCCGTCTTCTTGTACGCGATGCCCTTCTCGAGCATCTTCAGGAACAGCCACTGGTTCCACTTGTAGTAGTCGGGCTTGCACGTCGCGATCTCGCGCGACCAGTCGATCGCGAGGCCCATCGACTGCATCTGGCCCTTCATGTAGTCGATGTTGTCGTAGGTCCACTTCGCGGGCGGCACGCCGTTCGCCATCGCGGCGTTCTCGGCCGGCATCCCGAACGCGTCCCAGCCCATCGGCATCAGCGTGTTGTAGCCGTTCATCCGCAGATAGCGGTACATCACGTCGTTGATCGTGTAGTTGCGCACGTGACCCATGTGCAGCTTGCCGGACGGGTACGGCAGCATCGACACGCAGTAGAACTTCGGCTTCTGCGAATCTTCCTTCGTCTTGTAGGCATCGGCTGCGCGCCAGTCGCCCTGAGCGGCGGCTTCGACGTCGGCGGGTACGTATCTCTCGTGCATGGTGTGGTTCGGACTAGGCTTTAAGCGGCGCGCCACGGGGCGGGCACGCGGAAGTGGACGAAATCGGGCAGCCCGGCGGCGGGAGCAGGCTCACGGTTCTCGGGCCTGCCTCATGGTTCCGGATATTCGCCGGGTAACCCGGAAGGTCTCCAGGTTACCCGGCGAAACCCTGCCAACCGGGCGGAAACGACGATTATACCGTCCGTGGCGGGCGGGACGGCCGGTCTCGCGGGCCGGCCATGCATTCTTGCCCGCCCGGGCACGCGGGCGGCCTGCGCGTCAGCGTGCCGCGCCCGCGGCAGCCGGCGCGGCGGTGCCCGCCGGCGGCATGTCGGTGACGAAGCCGATCCGCGTGAGGCCCGCGGCCTGCGCGGCGCCCATCACCTGCGCGATCACGTCGTAGCGGGTCGCGCGCGATGCGCGCAGCCGCAGCTCGGGCGGCGCAGCGCCCGCGGCGGCGGCCCGGAAACGCGCCGGCAGCGCGTCGAGTGCGACGGGCGCGTCGTCCCAGTAAAGTTTGCCGGCGTCGTCGATCGACAGCGTGACCGACTGCGGCGTGTCGCGCGCAACGCTGGCCGCGACCTTCGGCAGGTCGAGCCGGATCGCGTGCGTCATCAGCGGCGCGGTGATGATGAAGATGACGAGCAGCACGAGCATCACGTCGATCAGCGGCGTCATGTTGATCTCCGCCATCGGCGCGGACGTCTTGTGGTGCTCCAGTCCGCCGAATGCCATGGTCGTTCCTCCCGGCCGCGCGTCAGGCGCCCTGCGCGCACACGAATACGTGAAGGTCGCGCGCGAAGCCGTCGAGTTCCTCCGCGAGCTGGCGCACGAGCCGCCCGAGGATGTTGTAGGCGAGCACCGCGGGGATCGCGACGACGAGCCCGAACGCGGTCATGATCAGCGCCTCGCCGACCGGCCCCGCGACGTTCTCGATCTGCGCCTGCCCGCTCGCGGCGATGCTGCCGAGCGCGTGGTAGATGCCCCAGACGGTGCCGAGCAGCCCGACGAACGGCGCGGTGCTGCCGATCGACGCGAGCAGCACCTGACCGAATTCGAGACGCCGCTGCGAGCGCAGCATCGCGTGACGCAGCGCGCGCAGCACGCGTTCGCTGCGCTCCACACGCGCGGCGAGCGCGGCCGGATCGTGTTCGTCGGCCGCATCGCGCGCGGCTTCGGCGAGCGGTACGAACACGCGCTCGCGGTCGGCATCGGCGAGCGCGGCGATGCCGGCGTCGAGCGACGCCGCGCGCCAGAACGAGGCGAGCGCCCGCGGCCCCTGCCGCTTCGCGCGGACCAGCAGCCAGGCTTTCATGAGGAGGAAGCACCAGCTGGCGACGGACATCGCCAGCAGCACATAGGCGACGGCGTGCGTGATCGCATCGCCGCTTTCGAGGTAGTGGACAACGCCGGTGGGAATCGCCATCGGAGTTTCCCCGTGAGGGTCAGCGCAGGCCGAGCACGTCCTGCATGTCGAACAGGCCGGCGCCGCGCGCCGACAGGAAGCGGACCGCACGCAGCGCGCCCTGCGCGTACGACACGCGGCTCGACGACTTGTGCGTGATCTCGATCCGTTCGCCGATCCCGGCGAACAGCACGGTGTGATCGCCGACGATGTCGCCGCCGCGCACGGCCGCAAAGCCGATCGTCGACGGATCGCGTTCGCCCGTCACGCCGTGGCGGCCGTACACCGCGCATTCGTCGAGCGAGCGCCCGAGCGCGCCGGCAACGGCCTCGCCCATCATCAGCGCGGTGCCCGACGGCGCGTCGACCTTGTGACGATGGTGCGCCTCGATGATTTCGATGTCGTAGCCATGCGAGAAATGCTTCGCCGCGAATTCGAGCAGCTTCAGCGTGACGTTCACGCCGACGCTCATGTTCGCCGCGAACACGATGCCGATCTTGCCTGCCGCGGCCTGCAGCTCCGCCTTCTGCTCGGCGGTGAAGCCGGTCGTGCCGATCACGAGCTTCACGTCGTGGCGCAGCGCGGCCGCGACGTGCGCGATCGTGCCTTCCGGCCGCGTGAAGTCGATCAGGTAGTCGGCCTGCGCGAAGACGGCGTCGAGATCGTCGGTCAGCTTGATCCCGGTTTCCTTGCCGAGGAACGCGCCCGCGTCCTGGCCGAGGAACGGCGAATCGGCGCGGTCGAGCGCGCCGACGAGCTGCGCGTCGGAATCGTTGAGAACGGCTTCGATCAGCATCCGGCCCATACGGCCTGATGCACCGGCAATCGCAATCTTCATGGCTTTCTACACGACAGGTCTAAAGGCGGGCGGCGCATGCCGCCCTGTTTCC
This sequence comes from Burkholderia sp. RF2-non_BP3, assembly GCF_001522185.1. Classification (NCBI taxonomy): domain Bacteria; kingdom Pseudomonadati; phylum Pseudomonadota; class Betaproteobacteria; order Burkholderiales; family Burkholderiaceae; genus Burkholderia; species Burkholderia sp. RF2-non_BP3. Next base: position 185,137 of record NZ_LOSU01000032.1, read on the forward strand.
GCTCGCCGGCCGCTTACTGCGACTGGGCCGGCGCGGTGAGCGGCTGGTTCTGCAGGTTGTCCGAACCCCGCGGGCCGACCGGCGGCGACGCCTCGTTCGACACGTTCGGCTGCGGCGGGCGATGGAACTGGAATTGCGGCTGGATCGCCGGCGCGGCGCCCGGCGGCTGGCCGCCCGGCACCGGCGCGCCACCCGAGGCCTGCGCGGACGGCGTGAAGCGGCGGGCGGTCGTGCCCTGCCCCGACACCTGGTTGGTCGCGCGGTTCGCCGCGCGCGCCGCCTGGGCATTGGCATCCTGGTCGACGACCGCGCCCGAAACCGGCTCGGCGGACGGGCTCGCGGCAGCGGCCGCCTGCGCGGCGCTCGCGGCAGCAGCGGCTTCTGACGCCTTCTTCGCCGCGGCCGCGGCCTTCGCCTTCTTGCCGCCGCGATCGCCGTCGATATCGGCCAGCAGGTCGAGTTCGGACGGCAGGTTCTCGGCGCCCGTCCAGCTCGCGAGGCGGTCGCCCGCGAACGTCAGCACGAGGTCGCGCTGCTGGACGACGGACGTCGAGCCGCGCTTGAAGTAAAAGAGGTAATCCCAGCGGTCGGCATGGAACATGTCCGACAGCAGCGGCGTGCCGAGCAGCGCGCGGACCTGCTCGCGCGTCATTCCGGCCTGCAGCTGCGCGGCCTTCTCCTGCGACACGAAGTTGCCCTGCACGACAGTGATCCGATAGGGCGTGATGCTCTGCGCGATGCGCTGCGTCACGCTGTCGTACGACGAACAACCAGCCAGCGCGGCAACGGCGGCGGCAGCGATGATGGCACTCCGCATGCGACTCCTCTGAAGGTGCGAAAGAGATTCCGGGAACATTTCCGTCACCGTGCAGGCCCGCGTCGCGGGCCGCGCGTGTTTCTGGAACGGCGAAAAGCCGGTAACATTGAAGCCCTGCATTGTACTCTAGGGATGCCTAGCCATGACCAATCCGACGGATCTCAAGAATATCGGGCTAAAGGCCACCCTACCGCGCCTCAAGATTCTCGAGATCTTCCAGCAAAGCCCGGTGCGTCACCTGACGGCCGAAGACGTCTACCGCAACCTGCTCAACGAGCAGCTCGACATCGGGCTCGCCACCGTTTACCGCGTGCTGACGCAGTTCGAGCAGGCCGGCCTGCTCACGCGCAGCAACTTCGAATCCGGCAAGGCCGTGTTCGAACTGAACGAAGGCTCGCACCACGATCACCTCGTCTGCCTCGATTGCGGCCGCGTCGAGGAATTCTTCGATGCCGAGATCGAAAGCCGCCAGCAGGCGATCGCGAAGGAACGCGGCTTCCGGCTCCAGGAACACTCGCTCGCGATGTACGGCTCCTGCACGACCGAGAACTGCCCGCACCGCAAGCACTGATCCGCACGCTTCACGCCTGCGCCACGGCCCGGCCGGCATCTCGCCGTCCGGGCCGTGTCGTTTTCGGGATCGGAATGGAAAAGGCCCGCACGTTGCGTGCAGGCCGGTTCGGGAATGTTTCCGATCGTGAGCGGCGAGCCGTGCCGCCGCCGCGCGGTGAGCGGTGCGCGACGCCCGACGCCTTCGCCGCGCGTCAGGCCGCGCTCGCGCACGCCGGCGCGAACTCGAGCGCCCACGCGTCGTCGAGCGGAATCTCGTCGCAGTTCGGCTGCGGGCCGCCGCGGTCGACGATCACGAAGTCGCTGACCGCGTCGAGCGCGAGCAGCGGATGGTGCCAGACGCCCTTCGCGTAGTTCACGCCCTGCCAGCCTTCGGCGAGAAACGCACGCATCGCGTCGGGCCGAAACTCGCCGGCCGGCGCGACGACGATCGCGTAGCGCGACACGGCCGCGAGCGGAATGAACGCCTGGCTGCCGTGCGGATGGCGCTCCATCAGCGTGATCGCGACCGGCAGCGCGCGCGGCTGCGCGCGAAACACGCTGACGAGCGGCCGGCCGCCGTCCGCGCAGACGTCGATCGTCGCGAGATCGTGGAAGCGCTCGGTCGTGCCGCCGTTGATCGGGAAGTGCCGCGCGCCTTCGAGCGCGATCACGTCGCCGAACGGCGCGAACGCCTCGCGGGTCAGGCGCTCGACGCGCAGGATGTGTGGTCCGCTCATGCCGATTCCTCCCTCAAGCCGGCTCGCCCCACAGACGCAGGCGCGACACGCCGCCGTCCGGGAAGATGTTGAAGCGCACGTGCGTGACGGGGCCGAGCGCCGCGAGCTGGTCGAACGTATGCACGTGGTCCATCTGCAGCTTCTGCTCGCCGAGCAGTTCGGCCCAGAACATCGCCTGCGTGACGAGCGAATCGTCGGTGCCGCCCGCGACCCGCGCGGCCTGAAGCGAACAGCGGTCGGGGAAGTTGCCCTTGAAGAACGCCGTGTCGACCTCGACGCGCCGGATGATCCCCGGCCGCGCCAGCGCGACGATCGCCCAGTCGTTGCCGGGCTCGCGGCGGCGCCGCGTTTCCCAGCCGTCGCCCATGTTCGCACCGCGCCCCGGCATCAGCATCTGCGACGCCGGACCGAAGTGCTGGTTGTTCGCGGCCACCAGGTAGCCGCCGTTCTCGATCGCCGCGAGATCGACGAGTTCGCCGGCCGGCACGTGGCGCCAGTCGCGCTGCGGCTGGCCGTATACGCGCAGTCGCGCGAGCCCGCCGTCCGGATACAGGTTCACGCGCAGGTGCGTGACCGGCTGCGCATCGTCGACGCTCACGTAGTGGTGCGAATTGCCCTGCAGCGTCGTCGCGGGCACGATCGTGCGCCATTCGGCGTCGTCCGGCGGCGTGTCGCCGTCCACCGCGCATGCCTCGATCGACGCGGCCGGCGGGAAGTTGCCGGTGAAGTGGCTCGTATCGAGATCGACGCCGTGAATCACGCCCGGCCGCGCGAGCCGGACCACGCAGAAGTCGTGGCCGGTGGTGCGCTTGCGGCGCGTTTCCCAGCCGTCCATCCACTTGCCGTGGTCGTCGTACTTGCCGGGAATGAAAACGGCCGGCTCGGGATTCAGCATGCGCTCCTTCGGCGCGAAGAATTCGTCGCTGGCGAAGAGCGCCTGCGCGCCCAGGCGCGGATCGGCGAGGTTCATGTAGCGCCGCGTGAAGGCCGGCGCGTTCGGATCGAGGATGGGGGCTGCCATGTCGTCTCCATTATCTTGATGAGGGCCGGCGCATCGTGGCGCCGGCCGCAGGAAATTCGTTCGCGCGAAGCGGTCGGGGAAGCCGCTTCGCGCGAGGACGCTCAGAGCGCGTGGGCCTGGTCGCCGGCGACCGGTGCGGCGCTGCCCTGCTCGTCGGCCACGTAGCGCAGTTCGCGGTTCAGCACGCGCGTCGCGCGGGCCCGGTCGATGTCGTTCTCCCACACGGCGACGACCACCGTCGCGACGCAGTTGCCGATCAGGTTGGTCAGCGCGCGGGCGATGCCCACGAACCAGTCGACCGGCAGGATCAGCACGAGACCGAGCACCGGAATCGCGGGAATCGCCGACAGCGTCGCCGCGAGGATCACGATCGCCGACCCCGGAATCCCGTGCGCACCCTTCGACGTGACGAGCGATACCAGCAGCACGACGATCAGGTCATGCGTGGACAGCGGCGTGTTGGTGGCCTGCGCGATGAACAGCACGGCGAGCGTCAGGTAGATCGAGAAGCCGTCGAGGTTGAACGAATAGCCGGTCGGGATCACCAGGCCGACCGTCGAATCCTTGATGCCCATGTATTCGAGCTTGCTCATCACCTGCGGCAGCACCGCGTCCGACGACGCCGTGCCGAGCACGATCGACAGCTCCTCGCGCAGGTAGCGGATCAGCTTGAACACCGAGAAGCCCGCGATGCGCATCACGATGCCGAGCACGACCGTGACGAACACGATGCAGCTCAGGTAGAACACGGCGACGAGGTAGCCGAGCTGCTTGAGCGACGCGACGCCGTACTTGCCGGTCGTGAACGCGATCGCGCCGAGCACGCCGAGCGGCGCGAGCTTGATGATGAAGCCGATGATGCGGAAGAACACGTGCGACAGCTCCTCGATCAGGCTGTTCACGCGCTGCGCCTTGTCGCCGAGCAGCGACAGCGCGGAGCCGAACAGCACCGCGAACACGAGGATCTGCAGGATGTCGCCCTTCGCGAACGCGTCGATCGCGGTCTCAGGGATGATCTTCATCAGGTAGCCGGCCGTGTCCTTCAGGCTTTCGGCGTTCTTCGCGTACGACGAGAGCGAGGCCGCGTCGAGCGAGCGCAGGTCGATATTCATCCCGACGCCCGGGCGCGTCAGCCACGCGAGGACGAGCCCGATGCCGAGCGCGATCGTCGTCATCACCTCGAAGTAGACGACCGCCTTCAGGCCGACCCGGCCGACCTTCTTCAGGTCGCCCGCATTGGCCATCCCGCTGACCACGACGCAGAACACGATCGGGCCGATGACCATCTTGATGAGCTTCAGGAAGCCGTCGCCGAGCGGTCGCAGCGATTCGGCGAAATGCGGGAAGAACGCGCCGAGCGCGACCCCCAGGATTAATGCGACGACTACCCGGCCAAACAGCGAATTGAGGAATTTCGACACGGCGCTCTCCCGATCCAACGGTTGCAGTTTCGTCTGTTCATACTGGTAAGACCAGTGATGTTATGGTGGATAGTAGGAAGCCGATATAGTCGCGTCAAGGACGAACAAAATAGGGATTTCCCGCGCATGCGGGGGCGGATCGTGGCTTTCCCGTAGGCCGGTCATGCATCGCGCGCGGGCGGATTACAATGCCGGTCAGACCGGCCATCGTTCACATCATGAAAAACGTTCCGCACACCGTGACCGACGCTGCCATCGCGACGATCCGCGACCGGATCGAGGCAGGCGTGTATCCGGTCGGCAGCCTGCTGCCGGCCCAGCGCCAGCTCTCCGAGGAGCTGGAAATCAGCCGCGCGTCGCTGCGTGAGGCGCTCTCCACGCTCGAGGCGCTCGGGATGCTGCGCATCCGCGCCGGCAAGGGCGTGTATGTCGAAAGCGCCCAGGCGACGGCCGCCCATCCGTGGCAGTTCGCCGAGCAGTCGTCGCCGCCCGACACGTACCAGATGCGCTATGCGCTCGAAGGGTTCGCCGCGCGGATGGCCGCGCACGTCGTCACCGACGACGACATCGCATGGTTCGAGGACAACCTTGCCGACCTGCACGTCGCGCTGACCGAAAGCGCACTCGACGAAGCGTCGCGGCTCGACTTCGACTTCCACATGCGGATCATCCATCTCGCGGGCAACGCGGCGATCGAGTCGGTGCTGCGCAGCAGCGCGGACATCATGAAGGAAAGCCAGCGCATGCCGTTCTACCGGCGCGAGCTGCTGCTGTCGACGTGGCACGAGCACCGCGCGATCGTCGACGCGTTGATCGCCCGCGATGCGGCCGCGGCCGGCACGGCGATCGAGACGCACATCGCGAACGCCGCGCAACGCGCGGGCATCTTCTTCCCGACGCCGGGCGCCTGACGCCGCCGTCGGCCGGCGGTTCCGGCCGCCGCGGCAGCCATTCGCCGGTCGTACCGGTCATCCCCCCGAAGGATCGCGATACGCGAGCGCACGCGCGATGAACGCGCGCGCCGCGACGCTGCGGTACGCGCCCTTGCGCGTGAGCAGCGCCGCCGTGCGCGACGGCAGCGGCGGATCGAGCGCCAGCGCGCACAGGTCGCCGCTCTCGCGCGCGACCGCGTCCGGCAGCACCGTCGCGAGCCGCCCGCGGCGCACGAGCTCCAGCACCGCGCTGACCGTGTTCGTCTCGATCGCGATCGTCGGCCGCGCGCCCTGTTCGATGAAATACCGGTCGATGCTTTCCCGCGTCGCGAACGCGCGGCTCAGCAGCACCAGCGGCTCGCCGACGAGCTCGGCCGGGCTCAGCGCGCGCCGGCGGCGGGCAAGGCGGTGCGTGCGGCCCGTCACGAGCGCGAGCGGTTCGTCCCACAGCGGCAGCGCGTCGATGTCCGGCGCGCGCGGCGGCACGAACGCGAAACCCGCATCGAGCCGGTCGTCGGCGAGCAGCGCCTCGATGCGCTCCTGCGGCATCGCGTCGATCGTCAGCGCGACGTTCGGGAAATCCGCATGGAACGCGTCGATCAGCGAGCCGCTCAAGTAGGCCGCGAAGGTCGGCATCATCGCGAGCCGCAGCGAACCGCTGCCGAGATCGGCGACGTCGTGCAGCGCGCGCTGCCCCGCATCGAGCTCGTGCAGCGCCGCGCGCGCGTGACGCGCGTAGACCTCGCCGAATTCGGTGAGCTGCACCGCGCGGCCCGAGCGGTCGAACAACTGCACGCCGAGCATGTCTTCGAGCTGGCGGACCTGCTGCGACAGCGTCGGCTGCGACACGTGCAGCACATCGGCCGCGCGCGTGAAGCTGCGCTGCTCGGCGACGGCCAGGAAATAGCGGATGTGGCGGAGTAGCATCGTGGGCGATGTATTGGTAACGCCAATGAATACCATAAGAATCCAGTCTTGGACGCTATGGTTCGATTTCCGCATCATACGCACATCCGCTCCCGCCCACGGCGCCTGGCCGCCGCACCGGAGCGGCCCACCCGGGCCCGCCCTCCCTTCGCCCGCCGCACGACGCGCCGCCGCCAACCTCATCCGGACGCCGGCCACGCTCCGCCCGGCGCGTATCGGCGCATCGCCGAGCCGTTGAAGCCGGCCCCGACTTCCGCAACCCCGCGTTGCCGACGGCCCGTGCCGCCGGCCGGCGCCGCTGTTTTTTCGCGACCATGGAACCGCATCACGACAACCATCCTCCCCTGACCCGCGCGATGACGCTGCTGTTCGCCTGCGCGTGCGGCATCGTCATCGGCAACATCTATTACGCGCAGCCGCTGCTCGCGGCGATCGCGCACAGCTTCGGCCGCCCGCCCGCCGAACTCGGCTATCTCGTCACGCTGACCCAGCTCGGCTATGCGGCGAGCCTGCTGCTGATCGTCCCGCTTGGCGACGCGGTCAATCGCCACACGCTGATCGTGCGGCTGCTCGCGCTCAATGTGATCGCGCTGGTCGCCGTCGCGTTCAGCACGAACTTCACGATGTTCGTCGTCGCGAACGTCGCGCTCGGCTTCGTCACGTGCTCGACGCAGCTGCTCGTGCCGTTCGCCGCCTCGCTCGCCGATGCGCGCACGCGCGGCCGCGCGGTCGGCACCGTGATGAGCGGGCTGCTGCTCGGCATCCTGCTCGCGCGCGTCGCGGCCGGCGCGATCGCCGACGGGTTCGGCTGGCGCGCGGTGTACGGAATCGCCGCGGCGATGATCCTCGCGCTGACCGGCGTGCTCGCCGCGAAGCTGCCGAAGGATCGCCGCCACGCACGGCTCGACTACGCGGCGCTGATGAAGTCGCTCGTCGCACTGGTGCGCGCGCAGCCGCTGATCGCGCTGCGCTCGACCTACGGCGCGCTCGTGTTCGCATGCTTCAGCCTGCTGTGGACCGGCCTCACGTTCCTGTTGAGCCAGCCGCCGTACAGCTATTCCGAAGGGCAGATCGGCCTGTTCGGGATCGTCGGCGCGGTGGGCGCGCTCGCGGCGACGTCGGCCGGCCGCCTCGTCGATCGCGGCCACGGCAACGCGGCGACCGGCCTGTTCGCGGCGGCCGTGCTCGCCTCGTTCGCACTGATCGCGGCCGGCGCGCATTCGCTCGTCGCGCTGATCGCGGGCATCCTGCTGCTCGACGTGGGCGTGCAGGGCATGCACATCTCGAACCAGAGCGTGATCTACACGCTCGCCGGCCACGCGCGCAGCCGCGTGACGACGATCTACCTGACGAGCTACTTCATCGGCGGCGCATTCGGGTCGTTCGCGGCGAGCGTCGCGTACGGCGTCGACGGCTGGCGTGGCGTCTGCATCGCGGGCGCGGCGCTCTCGGGCGTGCTGATCGCCCTGTGGCTCGTGTCGCAGCGCGTCGGCGCGCGGCAAGTCACGCAATAGCCCGCTTTCGCCCCGGCCAATGAAAAAGGCACGCTCCGCAAATCGCGGGCGTGCCTTTTCTGCATGCGCGCCGCCGCGCCATCAGCAGACGATCATGCCCCCTCGTGCGCGAAATCGATCAGCACCTTCATCGCACGCTGCCGGTCACCGGCCAGCTCGAACGCGCGATTCGCGTCGCGCATCGGGAACACGCCCGTCACGGCCGGGCTCAGGTCGACGCGCCGCGCATTGATCAACTGCACCGCGAGCGCGAATTCCGCATGGAAGCGGAACGAACCGCAGATCGACAGCTCCTTGGCGACCACGACGTTCTGCGGCAGGCTGACGTCGCCGCCGAGCCCGAGCTGCACGACGACGCCGCGCGGCCGCATCACGTCGAGGCCGTCGCGCAATGCGCGCGCATTGCCCGAACACTCGATCATCACGTCGAACGTCCCCTTGTCGGCGCCGTAGCGCGCGACCCAGCCGGTGTCCGTCGACGCGTTGATCGCGCGATCCGCGCCAAGCGCGCGGGCAACCTCGAGCGGCGCATCGACCACGTCGGTCGCGACGATCTCCGCCGCGCCGTGCACGCGCGCCGCCGCGACCGCCAGCACGCCGATGGGCCCGCACCCCGACACGAGCACGCGGCGGCCGATCAGCGGGCCGGCGCGCGACACCGCATGCAGCCCGACCGCGAACGGCTCGGCGAGCGCCGCGAGCGACAGCGGCACATGGTCCGCCACCTTCACGCACTGCGCGGCATCGCACACGAGCGCGTTGCGAAATGCGCCCTGCACGTGCGGCATGCGCATCGCGCTGCCGTAGAAGCGCATGTCGAGACACTGGTTCGGGAGCCCTTCCAGGCAGTAGCGGCACGCGCCGCATGGGCGGCTCGGATTCACCGCGACGCGATCGCCGACCTTCACCGACGTCACGTCCGGCGCGACCGCCGCCACCGTGCCGGCCACTTCATGGCCGAGCACCATCGGCTGCTGCAGCCGGATCGCGCCGAAGCCGCCATGCCGGAAATAATGGAGATCGGAGCCGCAGATGCCGCCCATCGCGACATCGACGCGCACCTGGCCCGGGCCGATCTCGCCCGCGTCCTGCTCTTCGAGCCGCAGGTCGTTCGGCCCGTGGATCACGAGACACATGCAACGCATACGCATGACGTTCTCCTATACCGCGCTGGTCAGGCCGCCGTCGACGAACAGCGTCTGGCCGTTCACGAAATCGGATGCGGCCGACGCCAGGAAGATCGCCGCGCCGCACAGCTCGTCGACGCGCCCCCAACGGCCGGCCGGCGTGCGCTTGCACAGCCAGTCGGAGAACGCCGCGTCGTCGACCAGCGCGCGGTTCAGCTCCGTCTCGAAATAGCCTGGCGCGAGGGCGTTCGCCTGGATGCCGTGACGCGCCCAGTCGGCGCACATCCCTTTCGTCAGCATCCGCACCGCGCCCTTGGTCGCCGCATACGGCGCGATCGTCGGCCGCGCAAGCTCGCTCTGCACCGAACAGATGTTGATGATCTTGCCGCGACCGCGCGCGATCATGTGGCGCGCCACCGCCTGCGCGACGTTGAACACGCCGTCGAGATTCACGCGCATCAGCGCATGCCAGTCGTCCGGATCGAATGCATCGAGCGGTGCGCGGCGCTGGATGCCCGCGTTGTTCACGAGGATGTCGATCGCGCCGACGCGCGCCTCGACATCGTCGATCGCCGCACGCACCTGCGCGTGCTCGGCGACGTCGAACACCGCGTGATCGGCCGCGAAACCTTCGTCGCGGAAATGGCGCGCGAGCGTCGCGGCCTTCTCCTCATTGCGATCGTTGATCACGATCGCCGCACCGGCCTCCGCGAGCCCGCGGGCGAGCGTCAGCCCGATGCCGCGTCCGGAACCGGTAATCAGTGCGCGGCGGCCTTCCAGGCGGAACCGGTCAAGCGCGTTGCTCATGCGTGTCTCCTCGTGCCATCGAGCCGACCGCCAGTCGCGGCCGGTCTCGCGATGAGCTTATCTTCGGCGCTCGGCCGGGGTCGCGCCAATGGTCTTTTTTGATCCGGTTATCATGAAATCCGATCACCGTCTGCTGCCGCCCGCCCACCATGGAACTCAAGCAATTGCGCGCCTTCGTCACGCTCGCGGAAGAGCTGCATTTCGGGCGCGCCGCGCGGCGCCTGTTCATCGTGCAATCCGCGCTGAGCATGCAGATCAAGGCGCTCGAGGAAGATCTGGGCGCGCGCCTGTTCGAGCGCGACCGCCACAAGGTCGAACTCAGCGATACCGGGCGCGTGTTCCTGCCCGAGGCGCGGGCGACGCTGCAGCAGGCCGCGCGTGCGGAGCAGATGGCGCGGCTGTCGAGCCGCGGCGAGATCGGCACGCTGCGCATCGCGTTCGTGTCGTCGGTGCTGCCGGCGCTGCTGCCGGCCGTGCTGCGCATGATGCGCGAGCGCTATCCGCTGATCGCGCTCGAACTGAAGGATCTGCCGACACCCGACCAGATTGCCGCGCTGCGCGACCGGCGCATCGATTTCGGAATGATCCGGCTGCCGGCCGCGTATGCGGGCATCGACACGCGCGTGGTGCTCGAGGAGGGCTTCGTCGTCGCGCTGCCGATCGACCATCCGCTCGCCGCGCACGAGACGATCGCGCCGGCAGCGTTGCGCGGCCAGCCCGCGTTCGTGCTCGCGCGCCGCTACGCGCCCGGCTTTCACGACGACATGCTGCTCGCGCTGAGCCGCGCGGGCACGACGCTCGAGATCGCGCAGGAATTCGGCGAATTCACGACGATGCTCGCGCTCGTCGCGGCCGGGATGGGGATCGGGCTGATCCCGGCGGAAGCCGCGAGCGCCCTGCCGCCGAACGTGCTCGCGCGGCCGCTCGACCTGGCCGGGCACCGGACCGGCATCGGCCTCGCGTGGACCGACCTCGACAGCCCGCTGAAGCGTGCGTTCGTCGACGCGCTCGAACACGTGACGGCGAACGCCGGGCAATAAAAAAGCCCGGCCGGAAAAACCGGGCCGGGCTCGTTCGCCACGCAGACCGCCTTGCGGCGGCCGCGCGACGTGCGGGATTACTTCGCGTTCGCGAATGCGATTGCCGTATCCAGCATGCGGTTCGAGAAACCCCACTCGTTGTCGTACCAGCTCGACACCTTGACGAGGCGGCCCGACACCTTGGTCAGCGTCGCGTCGAACGTCGACGAAGCCGGGTTGTGGTTGAAGTCGATCGACACCAGCGGTGCGTCGTTGTAGCCGAGGATGCCCTTCAGCGCGCCTTCCGATGCTTCCTTCATGATCGCGTTGACTTCCTCGACCGTCGTGTCGCGCTTCGCGATGAACGACAGGTCGACGATCGACACGTTGATCGTCGGGACGCGGATCGCGTAACCGTCGAGCTTGCCGTTCAGTTCCGGCAGCACGAGGCCGACGGCCGATGCAGCACCCGTCTTCGTCGGAATCTGGCTGTGGGTGGCCGAACGCGCGCGGCGCAGGTCTTCGTGATAGACGTCCGTCAGCACCTGGTCGTTCGTGTACGCGTGGATCGTCGTCATCAGGCCGGTTTCGAGGCCGATCTTGTCGTTCAGCGGCTTGACGAGCGGCGCGAGGCAGTTCGTCGTGCACGATGCGTTCGAGATGACGGTGTGCTCGGCCTTCAGCACGTCGTGGTTCACGCCGTAGACGATCGTCGCGTCGACGTCCTTGCCGCCCGGCGCCGAGATGATCACCTTCTTCGCGCCGCCCTTCAGGTGCGCGCTCGCCTTTTCCTTCGTCGTGAAGAAGCCCGTGCATTCCATCACGACGTCGACGCCCAGCTCGCCCCACGGCAGTTCCGCCGGGTTGCGGTTGGCCAGCACGCGGATCTTGTCGCCGTTCACGACGAGGTAGTCGCCGTCGACCGACACTTCGCCCGGGAACTTGCCGTGCGCGGTGTCGTACTGGGTCAGGTGCGCGTTGGTCTTCGCATCGCCCAGGTCGTTGATCGCGACGATCTCGAGATCGTGCTTCTTGCCGTTTTCATAAAACGCGCGCAGCGTATTGCGGCCGATACGGCCGTAGCCGTTGATTGCGACGCGAATCGTCATGGTCTATCTCCTGATGGCTGAAAAAATTCGTTTCGTGCAGCTTCACGGTGCGACGCGCGCGGGGGTGGCGCGCGTCGCGAATGCTTTTAGGCCAGCACGGCCTTCGCGGTCTCGACGACGTGCTCGACGGTGAAGCCGAAGTACTTGAACAGCACGCCGGCCGGGGCCGATTCGCCGAACGTGTCGATCCCGACGACGCCGCCTTCGAGGCCGACGTACTTGTGCCAGAACGCGGTCACGCCCGCTTCGATCGCGACGCGGCGCACGCCGTGCGGCAGCACGCGTTCACGGTATTCGGCGTCCTGGCGGTCGAACACGTTGGTCGACGGCATCGACACGACGCGGGCCGCGATGCCCTGCTGCGCGAGCGGCTCGACGGCCTTCATCGCGAGTTCGACTTCCGAGCCCGTCGCGATCAGGATGATCTTGCGCGCGACGATCTCTTCGTCCCAGTCCTTCAGCACGTAGCCGCCCTTCTCGATGTTCGCGATCTGCGCGTCGGTGCGCGGGTTGAACGCGAGGTTCTGGCGGCTGAAGATCAGGCTCGACGGACGGTCTGCGGCAACCGCGTGGGTCCATGCGACGGCCGTCTCGACCGTGTCGGCCGGACGCCATACGTCGTGGTTCGGGATCAGGCGCAGGCTCGACACGTGCTCGATCGACTGGTGCGTCGGGCCGTCTTCGCCGAGGCCGATCGAATCGTGCGTGAACACGAAGATCGACGGGACCTTCATCAGCGACGCGACGCGCAGCGCGTTGCGGCTGTAGTCGGAGAACGTCAGGAAGGTGCCGCCGAACGGCTTGTGGCCGCCGTGCAGCGCGAGGCCGTTGATCGCGGCGCTCATGCCGAATTCGCGCACGCCGTAGTTGATGTGGTTGCCGAGCAGCACGCCCGCGCCTTCCGGGTTCGCGCGGACCGCCTTCGATGCCTTCCAGTTGGTCAGGTTCGAGCCGGTCAGGTCGGCCGAGCCGCCGAGCAGTTCCGGCAGTGCGGCAGCCAGCCCTTCGATCGCCTGCTGCGATGCCTTGCGGGTCGCGACCGTCTCGGCGCGCTCGTTCGCGCCGGCGATGATCGCCGCGGCCTTCTCGGCCCAGTCGGCCGGCAGCTTGTTGGCCATCCGGCGCTCGAATTCAGCGGCTTCTGCCGGGAACTTCGCGCGATATTGCGCGAACGATGCGTCCCACTCGGATTCGGCACGCTTGCCGGCTTCCTTCGCGTCCCATGCCGCATAGACTTCCTGCGGGATCACGAACGGTTCCCACTTCCAGCCGAGCGCTGCGCGCGTCTTCGCGATTTCTTCCGCGCCGAGCGCCGCGCCGTGCACGTCGTGGCCGCCGGCCTTGGTCGCCGCGCCCTTGCCGATCACCGTCTTGCAGCAGATCAGCGTCGGCTTGTCCGACAGCTTCGCCTTCGCGATCGCCGCGTCGACCGCGTCGACGTCATGGCCGTTCACGTTCGGAATCACGTTCCAGCCGTAGGCTTCGAAGCGCTTCGGGGTGTCGTCGTGGAACCAGTTGACGACGTCGCCGTCGATCGAAATGCCGTTGTCGTCGTACAGCGCGATCAGCTTGTTCAGCTTCAGCGTGCCCGCGAGCGAGCAGGCTTCGTGCGAGATGCCTTCCATCAGGCAGCCGTCGCCGAGGAACACGTACGTGTGGTGATCGACGATCTTCGCGCCGTCGCGGTTGAACTCGTCGGCCATCAACGCTTCGCCGAGCGCCATGCCGACCGCGTTCGCCAGACCCTGGCCGAGCGGGCCGGTGGTCGTCTCGACGCCCGGCGTGATGCCGTATTCCGGGTGGCCCGGCGTCTTCGAGTGCAGCTGGCGGAAGTTCTTCAGCTCTTCCATCGGCAGGTCGTAGCCGGTCAGGTGCAGCAGCGAGTACAGCAGCATCGAGCCATGGCCGTTCGACAGCACGAAGCGGTCGCGGTCTGCCCAGTGCGGGTTCGTCGGGTTGTGCTTCAGGTGGCGCGACCAGAGCGCAACGCCGATTTCGGCCATGCCCATCGGCATGCCGGGGTGGCCGGAGTTCGCTTGCTGGACGGCGTCCATCGCGAGCGCACGGATCGCGTTGGCCATCAGGGTGGTGGAGGCGGGAGACGAAGTCGTCATGTCGAGTCCGGAGAACGAGTCGAGGAAACGGGGGCACGGCGGATCCGGAAGCTCGAGCGTCAATCGTTCCCGGCGCGCGGTGCGGCGCCTGACGGACGCGAAGCGGACGGAGCCTACGGACGGGGCTGCAAAGCTCGACATTTTAACAGATGGGCTGACATTTCCCTTGTCGGCGCGCGGTGTTCCGGCACGCTTTTCCGCGGAACCGCACGCCTCCTATAATTCAGGCGTCGGAACTGCCCGCCCCGAGCGGCCCGCCCGTGAACACGACCCTTCTCTTCCATCCCACGCCCGACGCCGCGTACGGCTTCCCGAACGCACGCCGGCTCGCGCACGTCGCGTCGCCGCACCAGCACATCGAAGTCTGGGAAACCCCGCAGCTCGGCCGACTGTTCACGCTGGACGGACGGCCGATGACGTCGGTCGGCGACGAATACGTGTACCACGAGTGCATGACGCACCCGGCCGCGCTCACGCATCCGTGCCCGCGCAAGGCGCTCGTGCTCGGCGGCGGCGACGGCGGCGCGGCGCGCCAGCTGCTCAAGCACGCGTGCATCGAGCGGATCGTCGTCGCCGAACTCGACGATGAAGTGGTCGGCATGGCGCGCCGCTATCTCGACGACGTGCACCAGGGCGCGCTCGACGACCCGCGCGTCGAGGTCGTGATCGGCGACGCCGCGCATTTCGTCACGTCGACCGTCGAGCATTTCGATCTCGTCGTGTTCGACCTCACGCCGCCCGATTCGCCGGCGGCCGGCCTCTATACGCGCGAGTTCTACGCGCGACTCAAGCGGATCCTCACGCCGTGCGGCGCGATCTCGCTGCATCTCGGCTCGCCGGTGTTCCACGCGGCGCGCATTGCCGCGCTGCTCGCCGACCTGCGCGCGAGCTTCGCGTTCGTCGATCCGTTGTCCGCGCACGTGCCGCTGTACGGATCCCAATGGCTGATGGCGATCGCGAGCGACACGCTCGATGCCGCCGCGCTGTTCGCGCACGACATCGACGAGCGTCTCTCCGCGCGCCGCGTGCAGGGCCTGCGCTACTACGATGCGCGGCTACATGCGGCCCTCTTTGCCCTGCCGCGCGCGCTGCGCGATACACTGGGCGTTCGTCGCTGAGCGTCCCGGGCGGACGCATCGTTCTGCGGGTTGGTCGCGCGTTCTCCCGCGCCCGACCCGCGACGCCCACGCCCGGAACGATGCACGCGGCCCGCCGGCATGTCCGCGGGACCGCACCGGGCACTCGCGCGCCAATATCCGTTGGACTGCCAAGCATGGGACCGGAGCAACCGCTCAAGCGCCAACACCGTTCGACAGGAGATTTCATGACCGATCCACGTCCGGCCAACGTGCCTTGGTTGACGCCTTACCTGGCCGTGCGCAATGCGCATGCGGCCATCGAGTTCTTCCAGGCCGCATTCGGCTTCGAGCTGCGCGACGTCCTCGACGAGGACGGCGCGATCATGCACGTCGAGATGACCTACCGCGGGCAACTGATCGTGATGTTCGCGCCCGAAGGTGCATTCGGCTCCACCGCGCTCACGCCGAAGAGTGCGGGCGCAACCGCCCCGCAATCGTTCTATTTGTATGTCGACGACGTCGACGCGACCTGGCAGCGCGCGCTCGACGCGGGCGCAAAATCGCTGACCGCGCCGCAAGACCAGTTCTGGGGCGACCGCTTCGCGCAGATCGAGGATCTCGACGGCTACCGCTGGGCGCTCGCGCGCCGTCTGAGCGCATGAACGGAGCTGCGATACGCATGAGTGAAGCCACCACCACCGCGGCCGTGCCGCGCTTTTTCGTCGAGGCGGCGCTGCGCACCGACGCGACGCTCGCGTTGCCGGCCGACGTCGCGCGTCACGCGCAAGTGCTGCGGCTGCAGCCCGGCGACGCGCTGGCGCTGTTCGACGGCAGCGGCGGCCAGTACCGCGCGCGGCTCGTCGAGATCGACAAGCGCAGCGCGCTCGCGCAGATCGAGGCGTTCGACCCGGCCGAGGCCGAGCCGCCTTATCGCGTGACGCTCGCGCAAGGCATCGCCGGCGGCGACAAGATGGATTGGGTGATCGAGAAGGCCGTCGAGCTCGGCGTCGCGGCGGTCGTGCCGCTGTCGACCGCGCGCGGCGTCGTGAAGCTGTCCGGCGAGCGCGCGGACAAGCGCGTCGCGCACTGGCGCGGCGTCGTGCGCGCGTCGTGCGAACAATGCGGGCGCAACCGCGTGCCCGACGTCGCGCCGGTACGCGGCTTCGGCGCCTGGCTCGATGGGCTGTCGGCCACGCCGGCCGACGGCGAGCTGCGGCTGCTGCTGTCGCCGCGCGCGAGCATTCCGTTCGCGTCGCTGCCCGACGCGCCGCCTACGGCGGCCGTCACGCTGCTGATCGGCCCTGAAGGCGGGCTGTCGCCGGACGAGGAAAACGCGGCACGCGCACGCGGGTTCACCGCGTTGTCGCTCGGCCCGCGCGTGCTGCGCACGGAGACGGCCGGCGCGGCTGTGCTCGCGGCGCTGGCCGCGCGCTGGGGCGGCTGGTGACGAACCCGACGCGTCGCGACACGCGGCGCGCCGGCTCTCGGGGTCGCCACGCGAATGCGTCGCGCGGACGCAAAAAAGCCCGCGCGAGGCGGGCCTTTTGCCGGATCGGCCGCGTTCGGGCGGCCGACGGGTTCGCGCTTTACGCGAACGAATAGAACACGCGGAACGCGACCTTGCGCTCGGCCCAGAATTCGGCGGCTTCGCGGAACACGTCGAGCAGCGTTTCGCGCCCTTCCTTGTCGAATTTCTGCGCGATCGGCAGCCCTTCGAGGACGATCACGAAACCAGGCTGCGCGCCGGCCTTTGCGACCAGGTCGGTCAGGCAGTCGTACAGCGCATCGTAGTTCTTCCCGAAATGTTTCGGAAACAGGAACGACGTCGCGATCGTCTCCATCACTTCCTGCTTCGACTGCGCGGCGCCGCAATGCGCGTACAGGAAATGCTGGCCGAGCCGGTTGGCTTCGTCGGCGAGATCCTGCACGCGGAACGCGCGGATCGACTGCACGAGATTGGGTCGCACGGTCGTGAAAAGGCTCATAGGCTCCTCGTTCGATGAAAGCCCGGGCTCGGCTTCCTGTTGCTCCGGCGCGCCGCCGGCCTGTGCCGCCGCGTGGAGTTGCATCACGCGCTGAAACAGATTGCCGTCGCCGGCCGCGAACAGTTCCGCCGCCGCCGTATCGTGCGCGTAGATGGAGTCGCTCATTCCGTTCATCCCGAAGTCATTCAACAATACGTTTAAAACTGTTGTAGTGGTCGTCCGTGTAATAACAGTTGTCGATCCGGCGCAATGGCCCGCCGCAGACGATCCGGCGCGCGCCGCGATTGCGTGCGCGCGGCGTCGGCACCGTGTACTCGTGGTAGTAGCCGCGCTTCGCCTTCGGCAGGATCCGCTCGCGGTTGCCGAAGACGACGCCGTCTTTCTCGTACGGATAGGGGCCACCGGCGCCGATCAGGCCAAGCGTGGTCACGGCCTCGCGTGGCAGACGGGCGGTCGGGATCGTATCGACCCCGCCGACGGCCAAGTCGGCCGACGCGGCCTGCCGTGCGTAAGCTGCGGAAACCAGACTGCCCGTCGGTGTACCGACGATACCCATCGCGAACATCGCGAAGACGGACGCGAGCGCGCCGTTGCGGAGCCACTTGCGTGCCATGAACCAGGGTTCCCGCTGTTAAATCAAGTAGTTGACGACCAACCAAAGGCGTTAGCGTAGCGCTATTGTCCGCGCGAATCAATGTTCGTTTGGGAATCGAAAGGCTGGCCCCGCCCGGAATCGCGCATTTTTTACCGAAATAAGGCTACATTTATCTTACATGAGATAGAATATTGGCGGCATCTCTCGTATGGCAAGACTTTGCCTCCTTGCCACGCTCGCTACCTGGAGTGGAGGGATGTTGCTGCTGCTTATGGGAAGCGCGTTTGCGCCCTGCCCGACGGCGTGCCCATTGCGGGCACGCCTCTTTTTGCTTTTGTTTACAATTTCGCCCGCCGCGCGGCACCGGTTCGACCGTTGCCGCGCGATTCTTTCCGGCTCAGCGGGCGGCGTTCACATCGGCGACCAGCAGCGCCGCCATGTTGACGATGCGGCGAACGGTCGCCGATTCGGTCAGCACGTGCACCGGCTGGGCCGCGCCGAGCAGGATCGGCCCGATCGCGATGTTGTTGCCGGCCGCCGTCTTCAGCAGGTTGTACGCGATGTTCGCGGCATCGATGTTCGGGAGGATCAGCAGGTTCGCGTCGCCTTCCAGCGTCGATTCCGGCAGGATTTCCTTGCGCAGCGCGGCGTCGAGCGCGACGTCGCCGTGCATTTCGCCGTCGACCTTCAATTCCGGCGCACGCTCCTGCAGGATCGCGAGCGTATCGCGCATCTTCTGCGCCGAAGGCGCGTTGCTCGTGCCGAAATTCGAGTGCGACAGCAGCGCGACCTTCGGCTCGATACCGAACCGGCGCACTTCTTCCGCGGCCATGATCGTGATCTCGGCAAGTTGCTCCGGGGTCGGATCGACGTTCACATGCGTGTCGACCAGGAAGATCTGGCGGCCCGGCAGCACGAGGCCGTTCATCGCCGCATACACGCTGCAGCCCGGGCGCTTGCCGATCACCTGGTCGATGAAGTGCAGGTGGCGGTGCGTGGTGCTGATCGTGCCGCAGATCATCCCGTCCGCTTCGCCCTTCTTCACCAGCATCGAGCCGATCAGCGTCGTGCGGCGGCGCATCTCCACACGGGCCAGCTGCTCGCTGATGCCCTTGCGCGCCATCATCTTGTAGTACGTTTGCCAGAAATCGCGGTAGCGCTCGTCGTGCTCGGTGTTGACGACCGTGAAGTCGGTGCCCGGCGTGAGACGCAGGCCGTAGCGCTGGATACGGTGTTCGATCACCGACGGACGGCCGATCAGGATCGGCTTGGCGAGCTTCTCGTCGACGATGATCTGAACGGCGCGCAGCACGCGCTCTTCCTCGCCCTCCGCGAACACGACGCGCTTCTTCTCCGCCGGCGCGCTGCGCGCGAGCTGGAAGATCGGCTTCATCGTCGTGCCGCTGTGGTACACGAACTGCTGGAGGTGAACGCGGTACGCCTCCATGTCCTCGATCGGGCGCGTCGCGACGCCGCCGTCCATCGCGGCCTGCGCGACGGCCGGCGCGATCTTGACGATCAGGCGCGGATCGAACGGCTTCGGAATCAGGTATTCGGGCCCGAACGACAGGTCCTGGATCCCGTATGCGGTCGCGACGATGTCGCTCTGCTCGTGCTGCGCCAGTTCGGCGATCGCGTTGACGGCCGCGATCTCCATTTCACGCGTGATCGTCGTCGCGCCGACGTCGAGCGCGCCGCGGAAGATGAACGGGAAGCACAGGACGTTGTTGACCTGGTTCGGATAGTCGGTGCGGCCGGTCGCGAGAATCGCGTCGGGGCGCACTTCGAGCGCCGCTTCCGGCAGGATTTCCGGCGTCGGGTTCGCGAGCGCGAGGATCAGCGGGCGCTCGGCCATGCCCTTCACCATCTCCGGCTTCAGCACGCCGGCGGCCGACAGGCCGAGGAAGATGTCCGCGCCGTCGATCACCTCGGCCAGCGTGCGGGCTTCGGTTTCGCGGGCGAAACGCTCCTTGTCCGGATCCATCAGCTCGGTGCGGCCCTTGTAGACCACGCCGGCCAGGTCGGTCACCGTGATGTTCTCGAGCGGCAGGCCGATGTCGACCAGCAGGTCCAGGCACGCGAGCGCGGCCGCACCCGCGCCGGACGCGACGAGCTTCACCTTCTTGATGTCCTTGCCGACGACCTTCAGGCCGTTCGTGACGGCCGCGGCCACGACGATCGCGGTGCCGTGCTGGTCGTCGTGGAACACCGGAATCTTCATCCGCTTGCGCGCTTCGCGCTCGACGATGAAGCAGTCCGGCGCCTTGATGTCTTCCAGGTTGATCCCGCCGAAGGTCGGCTCCAGCGCGGCGATCACGTCGACCAGCTTGTGCGGGTCCGACTCGTTCAGCTCGATGTCGAACACGTCGATGCCGGCAAACTTCTTGAACAGTACGGCCTTGCCTTCCATCACCGGCTTCGACGCGAGCGGGCCGATGTTGCCGAGCCCGAGCACCGCCGTGCCGTTCGTGACGACGCCGACCAGGTTGCTGCGCGCCGTGAAGCGCGCGGCGTTCAGCGGGTTCTCGACGATCTCCTCGCACGCGTACGCGACGCCCGGCGAATACGCGAGCGCGAGGTCGCGCTGGTTGATCATCTGCTTGGTCGGGGCGATCGCGATTTTCCCCGGGGTCGGGAATTCGTGATAGTCGAGAGCGGCTTCGCGGAGCTTGGCTTTGGAGGAGGCTTGGGTCGACATGTGTCTCTTGACGTGCGGATTAGAATAACTGTTCGACGGCATTGTAGCGCCAATCGAAGGCCGCCAGACCGGCGATTCGGGTGCAACAGCCGCGACAAAAATGTACTGA
This sequence comes from Burkholderia sp. RF2-non_BP3, assembly GCF_001522185.1. Classification (NCBI taxonomy): domain Bacteria; kingdom Pseudomonadati; phylum Pseudomonadota; class Betaproteobacteria; order Burkholderiales; family Burkholderiaceae; genus Burkholderia; species Burkholderia sp. RF2-non_BP3. The sequence continues at coordinate 205,700 of NZ_LOSU01000032.1, forward strand.
ACGGTGCAGGAACGGCGCCGTTCGCTGCGTACAATGCCGTTCCCTTCACCGCTTCCGGGTTCGTCCGCCGTGCCAGCCGCCTTGTCCGAGTTTTCGCTGATCGATCGCTTCTTCGCGCGCCGCGCGGCCCGGGGGGCGCGTGCGTCGACGCTCGGCATCGGCGACGATTGCGCGCTGATCGCGCCTCGATCCGGCAAATTGCTGGCCATTTCGACGGACATGCTGGTCGAAGGCCGCCATTTCTTCCCCGATGTCGCGCCCGACGCGCTCGGCCACAAGACGCTCGCGGTCAACCTGTCGGATCTCGCGGCGATGGGCGCCGAGCCGCGCGCGTTCACGCTCGCGTGCGCGCTGCCGCGGGCCGACGCGGCTTGGCTCGAGGCGTTCAGCAACGGGCTCTTCGCGCTCGCCGAGCGGTTCGGCTGCGAACTGATCGGCGGCGACACGACGAGCGGGCCGCTGAACCTGTGCGTGACCGTGTTCGGCGAAGTCTCGCCGGACGCGGCGCTGCGGCGCGACGCCGCGCGCGACGGCGACGACGTCTGGGTGTCCGGCACGCTCGGCGACGCCCGCGCGGGGCTCGGGCTCGCGCGCGGCGAATGGACCGCCGGCGCGAACGAAGCCGCCGCGTTCCGGCAGGCGCTCGAGCGTCCCGAGCCGCGCATCGCGCTCGGGCTTGCGCTCGCCGGCGTCGCGCATGCGGCGCTGGACATCTCGGACGGCCTCGCCGGCGACTTGCAGCACATCCTGACCCGCTCGAACGTGCGCGCCGAGATCGACGCGGACGCGGTGCCACGCTCGGCCGCGCTCGCGACGCTGCCGCCCGACGTGCAGCGACGCTGCACGCTCGCCGGCGGCGACGATTACGAACTATGCTTCACCGCGCCGGCCGCGGCCCGCGCGGCGATCGAGGCAGCGGGCGCGAGCGCCGGCGTTCGGGTGACGCGAGTCGGTACAATACACGCGTTGTCCTCGCCGTCGGAGCAGCCCGCGATCGCGTGGCGCGACGCCGCCGGCGCCCCCCTGACTCTCACGTTGCACGGTTTCGACCACTTCCATGCAGACTGATCCGACCGCGCAATCCGCGGCCGCGCCCGGCGCCGCCCGACACGTGCCGCAGCGCGCCACCGCGCGCTTCATGCTGTCGCACCCGGCGCACATCGTGTCGCTCGGCTTCGGCAGCGGGCTCGCGCCGTTCATGCCCGGCACGTTCGGCTCGCTGTTCGGCTGGCTCACGTTCGTGGTGTTCAACCGCTACCTGACGGTGCCCGAATGGTGGGCGCTGATCGCGGTCGGTTTCGCGGCGGGCACGTGTATCACCGGTTTCACCGCGCGGAAGATGGGCACGTCCGATCCGGGCGCCGTCGTCTGGGACGAGATCGTCGCGATCTGGCTCGTGATGCTGTTCGTCACGCCCGCGACCTTCATCGGCCAGTTGTGGGCGTTCGTCGTGTTCCGCTTCTTCGACATGCTCAAGCCGCCGCCGATCCGCTATTTCGACCGTCGCGTGAAAGGCGGGCTCGGCATCATGGTCGACGACCTGATCGCCGCGTTCATGACGCTGCTCGTGATCGCGTTCTGGCGCTCCGTCGTCGGCTGACCGATTTCCCGACTCCCGTTTCCCGACGCGCATGCCAACCGATTCCGTCGTCCATCAGCTTGCGATCCGCGCAGGCAACAAGCTGCGTGACGAGCACCTGTCGCTCGCCACCGCCGAATCCTGCACGGGCGGCATGATCGCCGCCGCGATCACCGACATCTCCGGCAGCAGCCAGTGGTTCGAGCGCGGCTTCGTCACCTACTCGAACCAGGCGAAGATCGACATGATCGGCGTGCCGTCCGACCTGATCGAGAAACACGGCGCCGTCAGCGAGCCGGTCGCGCGCGCGATGGCCGAAGGCGCGCTGCGCAACAGCCGCGCGCAGGTCGCGCTGTCCGTCACCGGCATCGCCGGCCCGGCGGGCGGCAGCGAGAAGAAGCCAGTCGGCACCGTGTCGTTCGCGTGGAGCAACCGGCTGCATACCGACGTCGAGACCCTCGTGTTCAAGGGCGACCGCGAGCAGATCCGCACGCAGGCGGCCACGCATGCGCTGCGCGGACTGCTGAAGCTGCTCGACGAACGCGAACGCTGATTTGCCGGCGCAGCGGCAGGGGCGGCCTCCGCCCGCGCAGGCGGCCCGTGTTTCGGCGATATTTCAGCGATACGCGTTGATCGTATCGCGCGTCTTCTGCGCGGCGAGCGCGGCGGCTTCGGCGAAATCCTCGCCCTTGCTCGCGTACAGGATCGCGCGCGACGAGTTGATCATCATCCCGGTGCCGTCGGCGGTGCGGCCCGCGTTGACGGTCGCCTGCACGTCGCCGCCCTGCGCGCCGATGCCGGGGATCAGGAGCGGCATGTCGCCGACGATCCCGCGCACGATCTCGATTTCCTTCGGGAACGTCGCGCCGACCACCAGGCCGAGCTGGCCGTTCTTCGCATTCCACTTGTTCGCCGCGAGGTCGGCCACGACCTGGTACAGCGGCCGGCCGTTGGTGTCGAGAAACTGCAGGTCCGACCCGCCCGGGTTCGACGTGCGGCACAGCACGATCACGCCCTTGCCTTCATGCTCGAAGTACGGCTCCACCGAGTCGTAGCCCATGTACGGGTTCACGGTGACCGCGTCCGCGCGATAGCGCTCGAACGCCTCGCGCGCGTACTGCTCGGCCGTGCTGCCGATGTCGCCGCGCTTCGCGTCGAGGATCACGGGCAGGCCCGGATGCTGGAGGTGGATGTGCGCGATCAGGCGCTCGAGCTGATCTTCCGCACGATGCGCGGCAAAGTACGCGATCTGCGGTTTGAACGCGCTCGCATACTGCGCGGTCGCGTCGACGATCTGCCGGCAGAATTCGAAGATCGCGTCGGGCTGGCCGTCGAACTGCACGGGAAAGCGCGACGGCTCGGGATCGAGGCCGACGCACAGCAGCGAATTCGTGCGCTGCCACGCGGCGCGCAGCGATTCGATGAAAGTAAGCGGGGAAGACATGGCGGATACTCGCGGCAAACCGTTGGTAGACCGCGTATTTTACCCGCGTCGCCGGCGTCCTTCGCGCGCGGCGGCGTCGATGCGCGCATCGGACCGTTCGACGGTGAACGCGAAACGCCGCGTGAGCCGCTCGCCCGGCGCGAGCAGCGTCATCCCGTGCGCGGCCGCGCCGCCCGGCAGGTTCACCGCATTGATCGGATGATCGACCGGCTCGAAGCAGAAGAAATGCTCGCCGGGCGGCGTATAGAGCACGTACGCATCGGCGTCGGCCGCGATCGTCAGCAACAGCCCGCGGCGCGGCCAGCTTACCGTCGCGTGGCCGCCCCAGCCGGTGAACGCATGATTGACGAGCGTCGCCGGCAACGGATACGCGACGCCGAACTGCCAGGCCGGCGGCACGCTCACGTGCCGCACCGGCAGAAAATCCGTGCCCGACAGCCACAGGCCGCCCGCGGCCGCGGCCAGCTCGGTCGCGTCGTCGCGCACGAGGAACGGATGCAGGCCGAGCCCGAACGGCAGCCGTGCACGCCCCGCGTTTTCGATCGTCAGCGCGATCGACAGCGTCGTGTCGTCGAGCGCGAACGACTGGATCGCGCGAAACGCGTACGGCGCGCCGCTCGCGCGATCGAGCGACAGCTGCAGCGTCGTGTCGGTCGCGTCGTCCACCTGCCACGGTGCGAGCCAGCCGTCGCCGTGAATCGGCAGCGGCTCGTCGCGGCGGTTGCGCGGCACCGCGACGCTGCGTCCGTCGCATTCGAAGCGGCCGTTGCCGATCCGGTTCGAGTACGGCAGCAGCGGATAGCACGCGAGCGCGTTCGGATCCGTCGCCGTTTCCGGGTGCTCGCACCGCCGGAACACCGGCACCAGCGCGCCGTGGTCGCCGCGCCAGTCGAAGCGCGCGATGCCGCCGCCCAGGTGCGGCAGCACGTCGAGCCGCAGCGACGCGTTCGACAGCGTGACGGCCGCCGCATGCGCGGCGCCGACGCCCTGCGCGAACGCGGCGGTCTGCGGGCCGGCGCTGACCGGCTGCGCGGCGGCAGCCAGGCGCGCGCGGCGCGACTGGCTCGTGGACGACGACGATGCGCGCGAGGACGTGGCGGTCATGGTGAGCTCCTTTCCTTCGTCGATGAAGCGATACGGGTCGTCGCGCGGTGCCGCGCGAACACGAACGTCGGCAATCAGGCCCAGCCGCCGTCGACCACCACGTCCTGCGCGGTGATCATCCGGCTGTCGTCGGCCGCGAGAAACAGCGCCATGCGCGCGAGATCGTCCGGCAGCAGCTCGGCGTCGATGCACTGGCCGGCCTTGATCGCCGCGCGGCCCGCATCGTCGAGCCACAGCCTGCGCTGCTTGTCGGTCATCACCCAGCCGGGCACCAGCGAATTCACGCGGATCCCGAACGGGCCGAGATCGCGCGCGAGCCCGCGCGTGAGGCCCTGCACGGCCGCCTTCGCCATCACGTAGACGGGGTAGCCGCCGTTCTTCAGCATCCAGCTGATCGAACCGAGATTGACAATCGCGCCGCCGCCGCGCTGCTTCATGTCGTCGATCACCGCCTGCGCGGCGAAGAACTGATGGCGCAGGTTCACCGCGATGCCCGCGTCGAACGATTCGGGCGTCACGTCGCCGATCGCGTGGCGCGTGTCGTTCGCCGCGTTGTTCACGAGCACCGCGATCGCGCCGATGCGCGCGCGGATCGCGTCGATCGCATGGCGCAGCGCGTCGATGTCGGTCAGATCGCACGGGATGAACAGCGGCGCGTGGCGCACGTCCGGCGCCTGCGCGAGGTTTTCCGCAAGCGCCTGGCCCGCGTGCGCGTCGAGATCGACGAACGCCACGCGCGCGCCCTGCCGCGCAAAGTGCTCGACGAACGCCGCGCCGATTCCGGTCGCGCCGCCCGTGATCAGCACCGCGCGATCCTCCAGGCTCGGGTAGCGCGCATAGCGCGCGTCGCTCGCGGCGCGCGGATCCTGCGCGGAAGTTTCGTTGGTCATGCGAATCGTCTCCGTGGAATCGGTCAGTCGCGAACGCCGCGGTTCTTCAGCTGGTCGAGCAGCACGGCCGCGAGCAGGATCGCGCCGCGCACCAGATACTGGTAGAACGCGTCGATGTTCAACAGGTTCATCACGTTCTCGACGGTGCCCATGATCAGCACGCCGATCACGACGCCCGAGATCGTCGCGCGGCCGCCCATCAGCGACACGCCGCCGAGCACGCACGCGGAGATCACGTTCAGCTCGAAGCCCTGCGCCGCGTTCGGCTGGCCCGACGTGATGCGCGATGCGAGGATCACGCCGGCGAGCGCCGTCACCGCGCCCTGGATCAGGAAGATGTACACGCGCGTGCGTTCGACGTTGATCCCCGCGAGGCGCGACGCCTCGGGATTGCCGCCGATCGCGAGCGTGTTGCGGCCGTACACGGTCTGGTTCAGCAGCACGCCGAACACGATGAAGCACATGAGCGTGACCCAGATCGGCAGCGAGACGCCGAAGAGCGACAGCCCGCCGAGCGCGATGAACGTATCCGACGACACGCCGACCGCCTGCCCCTTCGACACGATGAAGCCGAGCCCGCGCACGATTTCCATCGTCGCGAGCGTCGTGATCAGCGCGTTGATGCGCAGGTACGCGATCACCGCGCCGTTCACGAAGCCGATCGCCGCCCCGGCCGCGACCGCCGCGACGATCGCGACGAACGTGTTGTCGGTCGCATTCAGCACCATCGCGCACAGCACGCCCGAGAACGCGACGGTCGAGCCGATCGACAGGTCGAAGTCGCGCGAGGCCAGACAGAACATCATCGTGCACGCGACCATCCCGATCTGCGAGATCGACAGCGCGAGGCCGAGCATGTTGTCGATCGAGAAGAAGTGATCGACCGTCAGCGACATCGTCAAGAACATCACCGCGAAGATCGCGATCAGGCTGTATTCGGTGAGGTGCTGCCACCACTTCTGGCGGTCGCTCTGCTGGGGGACCAGCGCGTCGGCCGACGGCTTCACGGCTGCGCTGGCGAGGTTTTCCCTGACTTGCATGGTTGTATCTCCTGCTCCTGCATCGCGCGGCCCGCGCCGCGCTTGATCGATTCGAATGTCGTGCGCCGCCCGTGGCGACCTCACGCTGCGTCAGCCGCCTCGACGACGCTCGTCTGCGGCAGCGCGAGGCTCAGCACCGCATGCTCGTTCGCCTGCTCGCGCGGCAGCTCGCCCGCGATGCGGCCTTCGCGCATCACGACGATGCGGTCGGACACGCCGAGCACTTCCGGCAGTTCCGACGACACCATCACGATCGCGCAGCCGCGCTCCGCGAGCCGGTAGATCACGTCGTAGATCTCGTGCTTCGCGCCGACGTCGATGCCGCGCGTCGGCTCGTCGAGGATCACGACCTTGAGGTCGGGCTCCGCGAGCCAGCGCGACAGGATCGCCTTCTGCTGGTTGCCGCCGGACAGGAAGCGGATCTTCTGCCGCCGGTTCGGCGTCTTGATCTTCAGCCGCTGGATGAAGCGGTCGGCCGTTTCGCTTTCGGTCTTGCGGTCGATGAACAGGCCCGCGCGCAGCGAATGGCGGCGGCAGCTGATGTTGATGTTCTCCGCGACCGACGCCATCGCGATGATCCCTTCCTCCTTGCGGTCTTCCGGGCACAGCACGATGCCGTGACGGATCGCGTCGCCGGTGCGCTTCACGTCGATGCGCTTGCCGTCGAGCGTCAGCGCGCCCGCGCGCCGACGGTCCGCGCCATACACGAGCCGCATCAGTTCGCTGCGCCCCGCGCCGACCAGCCCGAAGAAGCCGACGATCTCGCCCGCGCGCACCGAGAAGCTCGCGGGTTCGCGCAACGCGGGGCCGTCGACGCCTTCGGCCGAAAACCGCACGTCGCCGAGCGCACGCGGCGCGTAGTGATAAATGTCCGCGATCTCGCGTCCGACCATCTCGGCGACCAGCCGCTCGCGCGGCACGTCGGCGAGCGATTCGTGCGACGCGATCTTGCGCCCGTCGCGAAAGATCGTGCACGCATCGCACAGCCGGTAGATCTCGTCCATCCGGTGCGAGATGTAGATCAGCGCGCGGCCCTGCGCGCGCAGGTCGTCGACGAGCTTGAACAGCACCTCGGTCTCGCGATGCGACAGCGAGCTCGTCGGTTCGTCGAGCGCGATCACGCGCGCGTTGCGCATCAGCGCCTTGCAGATCTCGACCATCTGCCGCTGCGCGATCGACAGCCGCCCGAGTTTCGCGTCGGGATCGAGATCGACGCCCATCGCGGCAAGCCGCTCGCGCACATGGCGCTTCGCCTCGCCCTTCCTCACCCAGCCGAGCGCATTCGGCAGGCGGCCGAGCAGCAGGTTCTCCGCGACCGTCAGGTCGGGCACGTACTGCAGCTCCTGGTGAATCACCGCAATGCCGGCCGCGATCGACGCGGCCGCACTCGAAAAATGCACGGGCTGGCCGTCGACCAGCACGCTGCCCGCATCGGGCTGGTATTCGCCGCCGAGAATCTTCAGCAGCGTCGACTTGCCCGCGCCGTTCTCGCCCATCAGGCCATGCACCTCGCCCGCGTGCACGTCGAACGAGATGCCGTCGAGTGCGCGCACGCCGGGAAATACCTTGCCGATATTGTCAAAACGCAGTGCCGCTGACACGTCGTCTCCCTGCTTCCAGTTCCATCGATCGCCGGCCGCCGCATCGCCGCGGCAGCCGGCGGGCCGCTTACTTCGATGCGAGCCCCATCTCCTCGCGCACCTTCGACACGTTGTCGCGCGTCGCGAGCATGCCCGTCGTCAGCGTCAGCGCCGGCGGTGCCTTGCCCTGCGTGATCCACGCGTACATCAGGTCCGAGGTTTCCTCGCCGTGGCGCTTCGGGCTGATGATCACGGTGCCGTAGAAGCCCGTCGGCTGCGGCTTCTTGAACTCGTTCAGCGCCGAATCGGAACCGCCGATGCCGATGCCGATCATGTTGTCCGCCTTGAAGCCGCGTCCTTCCGCCGCGCGCACCGCGCCGAGCACGGCCTCGTCGTTCAGGCCGTACGCGACCCAGTGCTTGAACTGCGGATTCTTGGTGAGCGCGATGTTCGCCGCGTTGAACGCGTTCTCGGTGTCGGTCTTCGCCTGCGGCGCCGCGATCACGTTCGCCTTCGGGAAGCCGGCCGCCACCAGCGCGTCGGTCGCGCCGCTCGTGCGGTCGTGCGCGGTCGGCAGCTGCTCGTAGGTGATGTCGATCGCGCCGACGTCCTTCATGTCCCAGCCGCGCTTCTTGATCTCGGCCGCGATGCCGTCGCCGACCTGCTTGCCGATGTTGTACGCGGAGATCCCCATGTGCGGCACCGCATCGATCGGCTTGCCCGCGCCGTCGACGAGGCGGTCGTCGACCGTCATCATCTTCAGGTTGTGCGACTTCGCCTTCGCGACGATGCCCGGCCCGAGCTTCACGTCGGGCGTGCAGATGATGAAGCCCTGCGCCTTCTGCGCGGACAGGTTGTCGATCGCGCTCATCACCTTCTCGCCCGACGGCGCGCCGATCTTCACGAGCGTGAAGCCCTTGTTCTTCGCCGCGATCTCGGCGAACTTCCACTCGTCCTGGAACCACGGCTCTTCCGGCTGCTTCACCAGGAAGCCGATCTTGACCGGGTCGGCCGCATGCGCGACCGGGCTGCCGATCACCACTGCCGCCACCGCGGCCAGCGTTACGAAGGTTCTGCGTTTCATCTCCAGTGTCTCCTTGTCTTCATCGAACGGAATGCAGCCGCTTGTTGGTTTCGACGCAGCGTGCGCGCGGCCGTCGCACGTGCGGTCTGTCGAATCGTTGCGTCAGTCGTGGTACAGCGCCGCGCGCCCGCCGTCGACGGTGATGCACGCGGCATTGATGAACGGCGCCTCGTCGGAGGCGAGGAACACGGCCGTCATCGCGACTTCCTCCGGTTTGCCGATCCGCTTCATCGGCTGCAGCGCGAGCGTCTCGGCGCGCGCCGCGGCCGGGTCGGCCTGCGCATCCCACCAGTCGCGCGTGAGCTGCGTCTCGATGTAGCCGGGCGCGATCGCGTTCACGCGCACGTTGCGCGCCGCGTATTCGATGCCCAGCGCACGCGTGAGGCCCAGCACGCCGTGCTTCGCGACCGGGTACGGAAAGCAGCCCGGGATGATCCGGAACGCATGCGTCGACGCGATGTTCACGATGCTGCCGCGACCGCGCTCGACCATCCCCGGCAGCGCCGCACGGCAGCCGTGCCACACGCCGTCGAGGTCGACCGCGAAGCAGCGGCGCCAGTCTTCGTCCGTCATCGTCAGCGGATCGGCGAACACGTTGATGCCGGCGTTGTTCACCAGCACGTCGAGCGGGCCGAATGCGGCCTCGGTCTGCGCGAGCGCGTCGCGCACCGAATCCTGCCGCGTGACGTCCGCAAGCAGCGGCAGCACGCGCGCGCCGTCGATGTCGTCGGCGATCGCCGCGGCCGTGCGCTGCGCTTGCGGGAAGTCGAGGTCGACGAGCGCGACGGCCGCACCCTCGCGCGCGAACGCCCGCGCGATCGCGGCGCCGATCCCGCGGCCCGCGCCCGTCACCATCGCGACCTTGCCCGCGAGACGTCCCATCATGCGGCTCCGCCGCGCGCCGCGCGCAGGCCGGCCTGGAACGCGCGCGCGTTCGCCGCGGTCTCGTTCGCCGACTGGCCGGGCCGGTACAGCGCCGAACCGAGCCCGAAGCCGTTGGCGCCGGCCGCGAGAAACGGCTGCATGTTGTCCGGGGAAATTCCGCCGACCGGAATCAGCGGCACCGCGCGGTCGATCACCGCGCGCCACGCCTTCACGACGGCCACGCCGAGCTGCTCGGCCGGGAACATCTTCAGCACGTCGGCGCCGTTCGCGAGCGCGGCGAACGCCTCGGTCGGCGTCGCGACGCCCGGTGCGCTCGCGAGCCCGCGCTCGCGTGCACGGCGGATCACGGCCGCGTCGCTGTGCGGCATCACGATCAGCGTGCCGCCCGCGTCCTGCACGCGGTCGACATGCTCGGCGCGCAGCACGGTGCCGGCGCCGACGATCATGTCGTCGGGCAGCGCGCGGCGCAGCGCGGCGATGCTGCCGAACGGATCCGGCGAGTTGAGCGGCACCTCGACGATCCGGAAGCCCGCTTCGTGCAGCGCAAGGCCGTGGTCGGCCGCTTCGGCGGGCGTGATGCCGCGCATGATCGCGATCAGCGGACACGCGTCGAACGCGCGCATCAGCGCGGCGTGCGGCGTGTACGGTGCGGGCAGCGTAAGGTCGGACGACATCGACGGTTCCTCTTCAATCGGTTCACTGGTCGGCGCAGACGGGCTCGCCGTCCGCGCGCACGAGCCCGGCGCGCGACGCGATCCACCACAAGCCGCGCTCCGTAGCCTGCGCGACGACGCGCGCGTGCGTGCAGCCGAACACGCTCAACGCGTCGACGTAGCGCGCGCACAATCCGTCGTCGCCGATCAGCAGCAGCGGCTGGTTCGCGAGCGCGACGCCGCGTTCCGCGAGCATCGCGTCGAGCGCGTTCAGCTCATGGCCGATCAGCAGGCCGGACAGGTAATCGCCCTGCGCATCGGGCGCGAGCCGGTCGGTCAGGCCGAGCGTGCGGGTGCTGAAGATCGTCGCGAGCAGCCCCGCGCGCTGCGCGCCGCGAGCCACCGCGACACCGCGCGCGAATGCCACGCGGTCGGGCGATTCGCTCGCGCGCATCGTGCGGCCGAGGATCGTGTGATCGCGCAGCGCCGCGAACAGCTCGCCGGTCATGAAAGTCTGGAAGCGCTCGATGAGCCCGTCCTTCACCCATGCCCATTTCGCATGCGTGCCCGGCAAGCCGATCAGTACGCCTGAACGATCTGCATCAAGCAAGGGATCGTTCGCGAGTGCGCCGAATATCTGCGTTTCTTCGCCGCGCATCACGTCGGGCAAGTCGCCCGTCGCGATCACGCCCGGCACGATCGACACCGTCGTGCCGCGCGACGTCGTCACCGTGACGAGCCCCGCGACGAGCGCGTCGGCGCCGGCCGGCACCTGGACGTACGGCGCCTCGCGCCAGCCCTGCGCGCTGCCGACCATCCCCGCTGCCAGCACCGGCACGCCCGGCGCGCGGTCGAGCCAGTCGCCGCACGCTTCCTCGAACACGACGTCGAACGCACGCGCGCCGCCGGCCGGCACGTGCATCACGCCCGCGGCACGGCTGCGCGTGTCGAGCAGCGCACCGTGCGCGTCGAACAGATACGCGCGCAGCGACGTCGTGCCCCAGTCGAGCGCGATCAGCGACGGTGCGGCGCAGGAGGCGTCCGGAGCGGTCCGGGTCGAATTGGTCATCGTTTGATCCTGCGGGTACCCTGCGGCGGGCTCCAGCCCAGTTCCGCGGAAATCGCTCGCGCTTCGCGCTGCACGAGCGGAATCAGTTCGTCCATCCGGTCGTGCGGCATGTACGGAATCGTGCTCGCGACCGATACGGCCGCGACGATCGCGCCCGACGCGTCGCGGATCGGCGCGGCCACGCAGCGGATCGACGCCTCGTTTTCCTCGAGGTCGAACGTGTAGCCGCCGGCCGCGTAATGCGCCATGCGCTGCAGGAACGCGCTCGTCTCGGGCCGGTTGTCCGGCTTGAAGTTGACGCCGGCCAGCGCGCGCCGCGCGGCTTCGAACAACGAGCGCCACAGGTCCGGATCGAGGTCGAGCATCATCGCCTTGCCGATGCCGGTCGACGCGAGCGGCATCCGGTGGCCGACACGCGAGCGCATCTCGAGGCCGCGCGTGCCGGGGATCTTGTCGATGTACAGCACGTCGTCGCCGTCGCGCACGCCGAGGTGGATCGTGTCGAGCGTCGCTTCGGCGAGCGCCTCGAGGTGCGGCCGCGCGACCGCCGTGAGCGGCATCTGCTCGAGCGCGATCGTGCCGAGCTCGATCAGCTTCGGTCCGAGCAGATAGCCGCCCTGCACCTGGCGCAGGTAGCGCGCCTGCACGAGGCTGCTGACGAGACGGTGCGTCGTGCTGCGCGTCGTGCCGAGCGCGGCGCCGATCGCACGCATGTCGCGCGCGCCGTTCGCGATCGCTTCGAGGATCGCGAGGCCGCGCAACAGCGTCTGCGTGCCGGCCTGCTGCGCGGCGAGGTCGAGCGGCGTGCTGGTCGCGCCGATGGTGTCGGTGAGCGGCGCATCGTCCGGCGTCGCGCGCCGGGCCTCGAGAGCAAGGGAATCGGGCATCTTGGTCATGGAACGTGCTTCTTCAGCGGAATCGGTGAAGCCGCTGTCGCGACGCCGGAACGAGGTCGGGCGTCGCGGCAACGCGGCGGTCGATGCACCGAGGAAAGCGCCCGGCGAACTTCATGGAATGTGTCTCCGTATGCGTCGGGCGCCGCGCGGTGCGTGGGTCCGAAGCTGTCGATGTGCTTCGGATTGTAGGAGCGCACGCATTCGCCTCCAATATTTGAATGCGTTGTCCAGATAATGAGATAAACCGGCAAAGTGCTGCGGCGGCCGTCGCGAAACGGCCGCGCCATGCGCACGGGGGCGGAACCCGACACGTCGCGGGTTCCGCCCCCGTGTTGGTCACGCGCGCCGCGCTTACTGCTGGTTCGTGCTGCGCGCCTGCATGTAGCGCTGCACGTCGGAGAACGACACGCGACCGCTACCGCTCGCGTCGATCTGCCGGAAGTGATTCGCGACATAGCCGAGGCCGGCCGCGCGCGCCTGCGCTTCGGTGATCGAGCCGGTGTTCTGCGTATCGGCCGCGCCGAACTGCCGCGCGAGCTTGCGCACCACCTGCGCGTGCAGCGCGGCGCCCGTCGTCTGCGTGCCGGCGGTCGGCTTGCGCGCGGCCGGCGGCACGTACGGATCGCCGAGCTGCGCCTGGCGCGCGCGCGCCGGGGTGGCGGCGTCGCTCGCCTGCGCGAACGCGGACACCGATGCGGATGCTGCAACGCCGGCGCACGCGAGCGCGGCGGCAACGACGATGAAACGTTTCTTCATGTCAGGCTCCAGTCTGGAATGAGGTCGTCGACAGCCGGCGAACGGCGCCGCCACGGGCGCGCGTCGCCAGGCCCGCACATCGCATCAGTGCGCGGCCGCGTTGTAGAAAGTCACGAGGTCGGCTTTCTCCTGCGGACGCGACGTATCGTCGAGATAGACCATGTGTCCACCCTGATAGTCCTTGATCGTCAGGTTCGGTTGCGAGCCGAGCCGCGCGAGGTCGAGCTCGGTCTGGTAGAACGGCGTCGCGATGTCGTGATACCCGTTCAGCGACAGCACCTTCAGCGACGGATTCAGCGTCAGCGCAGCCGCGAGATCGGGAATCGTGTCGGGCATCGCGAGGCCGTCGTGCGTCCAGTCCCAGGTCTGGATCGCATTGCTGCTGAGCGAATACGCCGACTGCGCGCTGTACTTCAGCACGTTCGGCAGGTAGCTGCCGATCGTGTCGGTGAACGGCTTCGTGATGAACGTGCTCGACGGGTCGCCGTCCGCCGCGAGCGGGCTCGACGACGGCACGTTCACGCGCGCGTCGTAGCGGCCGATCAGCGTGCCCGGGATCAGCGACACCTGGAAGCTGTTGTCGAAGAAGGTCGGGACGACGTTGAAGTCCGCGTTCCACAGCGACTGCTTCACGCCGGTCGAATTCACCATCGTCGTGACGAGCGTCGGCGGGGGCGGCGTGTGGCTCGCGAGGTACGCGTTCACGGCGGGCACGTAACTGCCGGCCGTCAGCTGGCGCATCTGGTCCGCATATTGCGGCAGGCTCGACGGGTTCGGGTTGTCGAACTGGTAGTACGCGCCGACGGTGCCGTAGGACGGCACGAAGCCCGCGCAACTCACGGGGCTCGCCCCGTTGTTCGAGTTGCCGACATAGTCGCTCGCCATGTCGCAGTTCGCGTTGTAGTTCAGGATCGACGACTGCAGCACGATGCCGTCGAGCTTCACGCCGGCCGTCTCGAGCAGGTTCGCGAGCACGTCGGTGCGCGGTGTGCCGTACGACTCGCCGAACAGGTATTTCGGCGAAGTGTCGCGCTGGTTCACGGCGATGTAGCGCGTCACGAAGTCGCGGAACGCGCCGCCGTCCTGGTCGACGCCCCAGAACGTCTGGTTCGTGTTCGGCGCGATCGCCTCCGAGAAGCCGGTGCCGATCGCATCGACGAACACGAGGTCGGTCGTATCGAGCAGGCTTTCCGCGTTGTCGACGAACGGGAACGTCGACGCGTTCGCGTTCGGGTCGCCCGTCTGGATCCGCTTCGGACCGAACGAGCCGAGATGGAGCCACACCGATGCGGAGCCGGGGCCGCCGTTGTACAGGAACGTGACGGGCCGTTTCGCCGCGGGCTGGTTGTCGGCGGTGTACGCGACGTAGAAGAACGATGCTTCGGGCGCGCCCGTCTGCGGATTGCGCGCGACGAGGTGGCCGGCGGTGGCCGTGTAGCGAATCGTCTTGCCGTTCAGCGTGATCTGGTGATGGGTGACGGCGGCCTTTTCGACCGCGGCGGACGCGTCGAGCGACGCGGTCGCGCTCGACGAATAACTGTTGGGATCGTTGTACGGCTTGTCCACCTGAGCGGCGGGATCGGCTGAATTGTCGGTACCTGCTGCCGAGGACGACGTCACGTCGTCGTTGCAGGCCGTCAGAATCAGCGAAGAGAACACAACTCCCAACAACAGCTTCGCTTTGCTCGCTGGCATCGTTGCTTTCCTTCTCTCGAATGTTTTTTGTGTCGAGCAGCCGGGTAAGCCGCCCCCCGCCTCGATTGCGGCCGATAAGCCGAGGCGCTGGCCAATATACGTGAGCGGGTCGGCTTTGAAAAATTTGGAAATATTCGAGCGACGCGCGGTGCGGTGCACACCTTTCAGGAATGCTTCGATTGCCGAACCATTGTTTTTCGGCAGCCTTTCAACTGCTTTCGCGTTTACCCGGAAACACTAAAACCGCGCGGATTTCGTGCCATATCAGCAAACAAAATCCCGCGCGGGCGGGCATTGCTCAGTAAAGCGAAATAGACGAATTCGTCTAATGGATATGTCCCGAAATGCGGGCGACATGAATGCGCTGCAGCGCACCAATGGCGCGCCGGCGACGGAACGGACAATGTGACGGCGCGGGCGCGCCGCTCACTGCGATTGCGGAAGTTCGGCCGCGCCCATCCGGCGGGCGATCACGGCCGCGCGCTGCGCCTGGTACGCCGAGCCGCGGTGCGCGTCGAACCAGCGCGGCTTCGGCAGCATCACCGCGAGGCGCGCCGACTGCCACGCGCCGAGCCGGCTCGCGGGAATCCTGTAGTAATAGCGGGCGGCGGCCTCGGCACCGTACACGCCGCGGCCCCATTCGACGGAATTCAGGTAGATCTCGAAGATTCGCTCCTTGTCGAGCACCGTCTCGAGCATCCACGTGATGATCAGCTCCTGCCCCTTGCGGATGTAGCTCTTCTCGCGCGACAGGAACAGATTGCGCGCGAGTTGCTGCGTGATCGTCGAACCGCCCGCGACGATCCGGCCGCGCGCCTTGTTCTTCTCCCACGCCTGCAGGATCGCGTCGACGTCGTAGCCGTTGTTGGTCGCGAAGGTCGAATCCTCCGACGCGATCAGCGCGCGCTTCAGGTTGCGCGAGATCTGGTCGTACGGCACCCACTGGTGCTGGATCCGCGCGGGCGGATTGTCGCGCGACAGCCACCACGCGTCGGTCCGCATGAACGCGGTGGAACCCGGATTGATGAACGACCACAGCGCGATCTGCACGAGATAGAACAGCTGCGTCGCGAGCCACGCGCCCGCGAACACCGAACCCGCATAGACGATCCAGCGGGTCGGGCTGATCGTCCGCGTGCGCTGCGTACCGCTTACCGCCACCACCTGCCGCGCTCCGGTCAGGCCGCCGCGAGCGCCTGGCGCAGCGCGGCCAGCACCGGTGCGCCGTCCGGCCGCACGCCGCGCCAGATGAAGAACGATTCGGCCGCCTGCTCGACCAGCATCCCGAGCCCGTCGGCCGTGCGTGCGCCGAGCGACGCCGCATGCTGCATGAACACGGTCGGCTGCGCGCCGTACATCATGTCGTACGCGAGCGTGCCCGCGCCGAACGCGGCCGCGTCGCACTCCGGCAGCGCCGCGTCGAGGCTGCCGGCCGTCGCGTTGACGATCACGTCGTACGGTTCCGCACGCACGGTGTCCGGGCCGCCGCCCGACAGCACGCAGCCCGCATCGTGCGCGGCCTGCGTGAACTGACCGACGAGCGCCTCGGCCTTGCTCGCGGTGCGGTTCACGATCGTGATCGACAGCGGCGCGCGCTCGAGCATCGGCAACACGACGCCACGCGCCGCACCGCCCGCGCCGAGCAGCAGGATGCGCGCGCCCGCGAGCGACACGCCGAGATTCGATTCGATGTCGCGCACGAGGCCGACGCCGTCCGTGTTGTCGCCGTAGATGCGGCCGTCGGCTTCGATGCGCAGCGTGTTGACCGCGCCCGCCGCCGCCGCGCGCGGCGACAGCGTGTCGGCGAGCGCGTGCGCGTCGAGCTTGAACGGCACCGTCACGTTCGCGCCGCGCCCGCCTTCGGCGATGAATGCGCGCACGGCGGCCTCAAAACCGTCGAGCGGCGCGAGCCTGTGCTCGTAGACGATCGCCTCGCCCGTCTGCGCGGCGAACTGCGCGTGGATGAACGGCGACTTGCTGTGCGCCACCGGATTGCCGAACACCACGTAGCGGTCGGCGCCGCTCGTCGACGCGGCTGCGTTCATGATGCGCGTCCCTCTTCGCTCTCTTCGCTTTCCTGGCCGTTGCCGCTCGCAGCCTCGCCGCCTTCGACCGCCGCGCCGTCCGCTTCGGCCAGTGCCTCGGCCTCGGCCTCCGCCGACGCGTCTTCCGCATCGACCAGCGTGTCGTCGCCGCCTTCGGTCTCGTCTTCGTCGTCAGCCGCGTCGCCGCTCGTCACGGTCGGCGCGTCGAGCACGTTCAGCAGCCGCACCGACGCCTCGATCGTCAGCTCGTCGAGCGACATCACGTCGAGCAGCACGCGCGTGCCGCGCGCATGCACGCCGAGCCCCGGCACGTGCAGCAGCAGCGGAATTTCCTCGAGGCGCACCAGGTCGCCCTTCACGACGCTCGCGACGACCTGCTTCTTCTGCTCCTGCGCGAGCCAGCGCAGGCACCAGAAGTACTCCATCCGGCGCTGGTAATCGGCGTAGGCGGTATAGGTGTCGTCGAAGCCCTGCACGACCGCGTACAGGTCGGCGTCCTTCGGCTTGAACGGCGCGGCGAGCTTCGCGGTGACGCCGTGCTGCACGCACGCGAGCAGTTGCCACTGGTTCACGAGGTCGACGTAGCGGCGCAGCGGCGACGTGCTCCACGCGTACTGCGCGACGCCGAGGCCTTCGTGCGGCGCGGCCGTCGTCTGCATCCGCGTGCGCTTCGGGCCCGGCGCGCCGAAACCGCGCTGCGAGCGATAGATGCCGGGCACCGTGTGATCGTGCAGGAACGCGCCCCACGTCGAGTTCGCGAGGATCGCGAGCTCCGACACGATCAGGTCGAGCGGCGACCCGCGGCGACGCGGCGTGATCGTCACGTGCTCGCCTTCGACGTAGAAGTTGTAGTCGGTGTTGCGCTGCACTTCGCGCTTCAGGCCGTAGCCCGCGCGCGCGACCTGGCGCTTCTCGAACAGCGCCTGCGCGAGCGGCCACAGCACGGCGATGTCGTCCTTGTGCGGGTAGTCGCCGGTGCCGGCCGCGAGCGTCTCTTCGTTGACGAGCTCGTCGAGCGTGTTGTGGCGCAGGTTGTTCTTCACGAACACGAGTTCGGCACGCGTCTCGTTCGCGACGATCTCCTGCGTCTCGCGGTTGACGATGATGTACAGCGACAGCGCCGGGCGGTAATCGCCTTCCTTCAGCGTGAACACGTCGACGACGTCGTCCGGCAGCATCGTGATCTTGTCGCCCGGCATGTAGACGGTCGACAGGCGCGCGCGCGCGATCGCGTCGACCGCGTCGCCGCGCACGATGCCGAGCGCCGGCGCCGCGATGTGCACGCCGACCCGCACACGACCGTCGGACAGGTGTTCGACCGAGAACGCGTCGTCGATTTCGGTCGTCGTGATGTCGTCGATCGAGAACGCCTCGACGTCCGCGCGCGGCAGGTCGTCCGGCAGCGGGCCGACCGTGACGGCGGGAAAGCCCGTGCCGTGCGGGAAGAATTCCGCGAGGAAGCGCGCCTCGTGCAGCGCGCGCGGCGACGCGATGCCGCCGCAGTCGAGCATCAGCCGCGCCGGCGACACGCCGCGCGCCCCGGCGGCCGCTTCCATCGCCTTGTATTCGATCGCGTTCTTGTCCGGCCGCGTCAGCAGCCCGAGCACCTTGCCCGCGAATGCCTCCGGCAGCTTGCCGGCCTTCAGTTCCTCTTCATACTGCGCCTGGACGAGCGCCTGCTGGCGCTTGCGCTCGAGCGACGCGAGCGCCATCTTGAGCTGCTCTTCCGGCGCGCGCTGATACTGGCCGCGCCCCTTGCGTCGGAAGTAGACGGGCGAGCCGTGCAGCCGCAGCACCAGCGCCGCGCGCTCGACCGGGCCGTAGGTCGCGCCGAAATATTCCGAGGCGAGCGCCGTATATGCGAATTCCTCGGCCGGCGCGCATTCCCACAGGAAGTCCAGGTCGATCTGTTGCGCGGCCGTATCGGCTTCTTGCATCAGCTCGCTCGCGGCCGGCTTCTCGAATTCGATCAGCACGTCCTTTGCACGGACCTTCGCACGCCGCCCGCCGGGCAACTCGACCTGAAATGCGTCGCCCTGGCGCGACAGCACGCTGCCCGCCTTGAAACTGCCCGATTCCTCGAAGAAAACGTTCACTCAGTACTCTCGTTCAGACTGCCGGGCGCCGCATCGGCGGCGCCGCATGATGATGGGAATTCGATCGGCATGACGCCGGGTTCATGACGTTCTTTCGTCGCAAAAGGCGAGAACGTCGTCGACATAGTCGGCAAATTCGCTGATTCCATGATCGCTGCCTTCGATCACGCGCGTTTTCGCGCCCGGGTAATGGGCGAGCATCTCGCGATAGTCCAGCACTTCGTCGCCCGTCGCCGCGAACAGATAGTAGCGTTCGGGCCGCGAAATCGCCGGCACGCGCAGCGCATCGAGCTCGTGCAGGTGATGGCGTTCGACGACGATCGACCCGCCGCCGTGCCACAGCGGCTGTTCGCCCAGATACTGCTCGAGATCGCGTTGCGGCACGATCGCCGGATTCAGCACCACCGCCTTCCAGCCGTGCTTTTCGGCGAGCCAGGTCGCGTAGTAGCCGCCGAGCGAGCTGCCGATCACCGTCACGTCGCGCGCACCGGCCACCTCGGCTTCCGCGACGGCGATCGCCTCGAGCGGCGACACCGACAGCGACGGGCAGCGCCACTCGTGCGTGCGGCCGAGTTCGGCCATGCGCGCGGCGAGGAGCCGCGACTTCTGCGACTCCGGCGACGACCGGAATCCGTGCAGGTACAGGATCACGCGCGGCTCCCGAGCGCGTCGAGCAGCTTCTGGTGCACGCCGCCGAAGCCGCCATTGCTCATCACGAGCACGTGGTCGCCCGGGCGCGCGGCCTCGACGACCGACTTCACCAGCAGGTGGAGATCGTCGAACGCGCGGGCCTTGTCGCCGAGCGGCGCGAGCGCGTCGGCGAGGTTCCAGCCGAGCGCGTCGCGCCCGGTCGGGGCACCGTAGCCGAACACCAGGTCGGCGTCGGCGAGGCTTGCCGGCAGTTGCGCCTTCATCACGCCGAGCTTCATCGTGTTCGAACGCGGCTCGAGCACGGCGAGAATGCGGGAACTTTGACGGCCGATGCGCGCACGAAGACCGGCGATCGTCGTTTCGATCGCGGTCGGATGGTGCGCGAAGTCGTCGTAGACGGTCACGCCGTCCACGCTGCCGCGCACTTCCATGCGCCGCTTCACGTTGCGGAACGATGCGAGGGATTCGGCGGCCTGCGCGGGCGGTACGCCGACGTGGCGCGCGGCGGCGATCGCCGCGAGCGCGTTCATCCGGTTGTGGTCGCCCTGCACCTGCCACGCGACCTCACCGACGCGCTCGGCCTGCAAATACACCGCGAAACGCTCGTCGACCGGCACGCCGTCCTCGGCAGGCAGCGCCTGCCAGCCGCCGTCGACGCCGAAGCGCTCGACCTCGCTCCAGCAGCCGCGCGCGAGCACGCGCTCCAGCGCGTCCGAGCGGCCGTTGGTCACGATCCGGCCGACGCCCGGCACGGTGCGCACGAGGTGATGGAATTGCGTTTCGATCGCGGCGAGATCCGGGAAGATGTCGGCGTGATCGAATTCGAGATTGTTGAGCACCGCGGTGCGCGGCCGGTAGTGGACGAACTT
The DNA here is from genome assembly GCF_001522185.1 of Burkholderia sp. RF2-non_BP3. Taxonomy (NCBI): domain Bacteria; kingdom Pseudomonadati; phylum Pseudomonadota; class Betaproteobacteria; order Burkholderiales; family Burkholderiaceae; genus Burkholderia; species Burkholderia sp. RF2-non_BP3. Next base: position 226,036 of record NZ_LOSU01000032.1, read on the forward strand.
CGAGCGCTTGTCGAAGAACGCCGTGTCGTATTCGTCGGCCTCGATCACGAAGAAACTCGAATCGGTCAGCCGCGCCGACACGCCGAAGTTCAGCGGCACGCCGCCGATCAGGAAGCCCGGGTTCAGGCCTGCATCTTCCAGCAGCCACGCGAGCATCGACGACGTGGTCGTCTTGCCGTGCGTGCCCGCGACCGCCAGCACCCATTTGCCGGCCAGCACGTGCTCGCCGAGCCATTGCGGGCCCGATACATACGGCAGGCCGCGATCGAGGATCGCCTCCATCAGCGGGTTGCCGCGCGTGACGACGTTGCCGATCACGAACAGGTCGGGCTTCAGGTCGATCTGCTCGGCGCCGTAGCCCTCGATCAGCGTGATGCCCTGGGCTTCGAGCTGCGTGCTCATCGGCGGATAGACGCCCGCGTCGCAACCCGTCACCGTGTGGCCCGCCTCGCGCGCGAGCACGGCGAGACCGCCCATGAAGGTGCCGCAGATGCCAAGAATGTGGATGTGCATAGATGAATGCTTTCGCGCCGCCGGGCGCCGTCGATTCGGAAAGGAAGGTCTGCGGCACGCCGGACAGGCCGCCCGGCCAACGACTTTCGCCGCGACACAAAGACCGTCATTGTAACTGACGGCCCGCCCTGCCCGGCGGCCCGAACGATGGATCCGAACGCCGCGCGGCGCGGCGGGCGGCACCCGGCCGCACCGCGTTCGGCCGCGGCGGCGATCGAGTATGATTGCCGGATCATGTCTCGCAAACCTCTTGTCGACCCGCGGCGCGCCCGCGAGGAAATTGCCCAGTCCGCCGCCCGCCTGATCGCGGAAGACGGCCTCGATTACGCCGGCGCGAAACGCAAGGCCGCGCGCCAGCTGTTCGGCGATACGCGCGTTGCCGGCGAATGGCTGCCGGATAACGACCTGATCGAGGAAGAACTGCGCGAGTACCTCGCCCTGTTCCAGGGCGACACGCAGCCGGACGAACTGCGCCGCCTGCGCGAGATCGCGCTCGACTGGATGCGCCGGCTCGCCGAGTTCAATCCGTACGTGACGGGCGCGGTGCTGAACGGCACCGCGAACGCGCATTCGGACATCCATTTGCAGATATTCACCGACAACCCGAAGGACGTCGCGATCTACCTGCTGAACCAGAACGTTCAGTACGACGTGTCCGAAACGCGGCATTTCGCCGGTCGCGCCGACGTCGAGACGCTCAGCTTCCTGTGGCGCCCGCGGCGCGACGTGGACGCGATCGGCATTCACGTCGCGCTCTACGCGAGCGACGACCTGCGCGGCGCGGTCAAGGCCGACGCCCGCGGCCGGGTCGCCCGCGCCGACGCCACCGTGTTGCGCGCGCTGCTCGAGGCCAGCAACGCCCCTTCCGAACCGGAATGATTCAACGATGATGATGAAACGCATGTTGGCGCTCGCGGTGGTCGCGGCCGCCGCCGTCGCCGGCGGGCTCGCCGCCGGCCATTGGTTCCGCGGCGGCGGCGCCGATGACGGCGTCGCCGTCGCCGCCTCCACAGCGAAAGGCAGCCCGGTCGACCAGCTGTGGGCCGCGTCGCTGACCGGCGTCGACGGCAAGCCGGCGACGCTCGCTTCCTTCAAGGGCCAGAAGGTCGTGGTCAATTTCTGGGCGTCGTGGTGCGGCCCGTGCGTCGAAGAGATGCCGGAACTCGTCGCGCTGTCGCACCAATACAAGCAGAAGGGCATTCGTTTCATCGGGATCGGCGTCGATTCCGACCAGAACGTGAAGAACTTTCTGCAGAAGGTGAAGGTCGACTATCCGGTTTTCGTCAGCGGTTATGCGGGCGCTGATCTGGCCCGCAATTTTGGAAATACCGCCGGCGCGCTGCCGTTTACGGTCGTCATCGACGAAACCGGCAAGATTCGCGAGACAAAATTGGGACAAATCCAACCGGCCGAGCTGAAAAAGACCCTCGACGCGTTGTGATCGCCCTGAACGGCTGCCTGCGCGTTGGCGGCGATTTATGCGTCGATCGGCGCAATTTCACGGGAATTCGCTGATACTTTGCGGCCGCACCGGTAATTCTTGCAGGTCCGGCGCGCGCGGCCGTTCGGCAAAACTAGACAAATTTCTCTAAATAGCGCTAAAGTTCGCGCAATTCCGCAGAAATAGAAGCGACCATGACACGATTGCTGGTGCTGCACGGCCCCAACCTGAACCTTCTCGGCACCCGGGAACCGGAGGTGTACGGCCGCGTCACGCTCGCGCAGATCGATCAGGCGCTTGCCGCGCGGGCGCAGGAAGCCGGCGCCGAACTGTCGTCGTTCCAGAGCAACCATGAAGGCGCGCTCGTCGACCGCATCCAGGCCGCGCGGGAGGAACAGACCGATTTCATCCTGATCAATCCCGCCGCGTATACGCACACGAGCGTCGCGATCCGGGACGCGATCGCCGGTGTTGGCATCCCGTTCGTCGAGGTTCATCTGTCGAACGTGCACCGCCGCGAAGCGTTCAGGCACCACTCCTACTTTTCCGACCAGGCCGAAGGCGTGATCTGCGGGCTCGGCTGGAAAGGTTATCTGTACGCGCTCGAGTACGCGCTCGACAAGCTGCAAGGCACGTCGCGCGGCTGATTTCGCGATCTAGATTCAGCGCCGGTCCCACCGGCGCTTTCACGTATTGAAAGGGGAATTCCCGATGGATCTTCGTAAGCTGAAAACTCTGATCGACCTCGTCTCCGAATCCGGCATCTCCGAGCTGGAAGTGACGGAAGGCGAAGGCAAGGTGCGTATCGTCAAGAACGCGCCGCCGGTCTATGTCCAGCCGACGGGCGGATTTGCCCCGCAGGTCAGCGCACCGGCCCCGGCGGTCGCGCTGCCGACCGAAGGCGCGGCTGCCGCGCCGGCCGCAGGCGCCGCTGCCGCGCCCGCCGTGCCGCAAGGCCACGTCGTGACGTCGCCGATGGTCGGCACGTTCTATCGCGCACCGTCGCCGGGCGCGGACCCGTTCACCCAGGTCGGTGACACGGTCAAGGAAGGCCAGACCATCTGCATCATCGAAGCGATGAAGCTGCTCAACGAGATCGAGTCGGACAAGGCCGGCGTGATCAAGGAAATCCTCGTCGAGAACGGCCAGGCCGTCGAATACGGCCAGCCGCTTTTCGTGATCGGCTAAGCCCGCCGCGCGGCCTGTCCGGCCGCGCACCGCCGATGCTCGCCAGGCGCCGTTCGCGCGCCCCTCGAAGAGACGAATACTCGCTATGTTTGAAAAAATCCTCATTGCCAACCGCGGTGAAATCGCGCTGCGCATCCAGCGCGCGTGCCGCGAGCTCGGCGTCAAGACGGTGGTCGTCTACTCGGAAGCCGACAAGGAAGCCAAGTACGTCCGCCTCGCGGACGAAGCCGTTTGTATCGGCCCGGCCCCGTCGAACCTGAGCTACCTGAACATGCCGGCGCTGATCAGCGCCGCGGAAGTCACCGATGCCGAGGCGATCCACCCCGGCTACGGCTTCCTGTCGGAGAACGCCGACTTCGCGGAACGCGTCGAGCAGTCGGGCTTCACGTTCATCGGCCCGCGTCCGGAAACGATCCGCCTGATGGGCGACAAGGTCACCGCGAAGCAGACCATGATCAAGACCGGCGTGCCGTGCGTGCCGGGTTCGGAAGGCGCGTTGCCGGACGATCCGAAGGAGATCGTGAAGATTGCCCGCGCGATCGGCTATCCGGTCATCATCAAGGCAGCGGGCGGCGGCGGCGGGCGCGGGATGCGCGTCGTGCACACCGAGGCCGCGCTGGTCAATGCGGTCAACATGACCCGCGAGGAAGCCGGCCGTGCGTTCGGCAACCCGCAGGTGTACATGGAGAAGTTCCTCGAGAACCCGCGCCACATCGAAATCCAGGTGCTGTCGGACGCGCACAAGAATGCGATCTGGCTCGGCGAGCGCGACTGCTCGATGCAGCGCCGTCACCAGAAGGTGATCGAGGAAGCGCCGGCACCCGGCATTCCGCGCCGCCTGATCGAGCGCATCGGCGACCGCTGCGCGGACGCGTGCAAGAAGATGGGCTATCTCGGCGCGGGCACGTTCGAATTCCTGTACGAGAACAACGAGTTCTACTTCATCGAGATGAACACGCGCGTGCAGGTCGAGCACCCGGTGTCGGAGATGATCACGGGCGTCGACATCGTCCAGGAACAGATCCGCATCGCGGCCGGCGAGAAGATCGCGCTGCGCCAGCGCGACATCCAGTTCCGCGGACATGCGATCGAATGCCGGATCAACGCGGAAGATCCGTTCAAGTTCACGCCGTCGCCGGGTCGGATCACGTCGTGGCATACGCCGGGCGGCCCCGGCGTGCGCGTCGACTCGCACGCCTACAATGGCTATTTCGTGCCGCCGAACTATGATTCGATGATCGGCAAGCTGATCACCTACGGCGCGACGCGCGACCAGGCGATCCGCCGGATGCGCATCGCGCTGTCGGAGATGGTCGTCGAAGGCATCCAGACCAACATCCCGCTGCACCGCGAGCTGATGATCGACTCGAAGTTCGTCGAAGGCGGCACCAGCATCCACTATCTCGAACACCGGCTCGCCCAGAAGCAGCAGGTCGCACCGGAAGAAGCGTAAGCATGAGCTATCGCGAACTCGTCGTCGAACTGGCCCGTGAGCATGCGGAGGCGCTGTCCGACGCGCTGCTCGACCTGGGCGCGCTGTCGGTGTCCGTCGAGGACGCCGACGCCGACACGCCCGACGAACAGCCGCTCTTCGGCGAGCCGGGCCTCGTTCCCGAACGCACCGCATGGCAGCACTCGCGCGTGATCGCGCTGCTGTCGCCCGATCACGATCCGGCCGTGCTGCTCGCGGCGGCCGCGAACGAGATCGGCGTCGCCGAGACGCCGAAGTTCGACGTACGCGAAGTCGAGGAACAGGACTGGGTGCGGCTCACGCAGTCGCAATTCGAGCCGATTCCGATCGGCGAGCGGATCTGGGTCGTGCCGTCGTGGCACGACGCACCCGACCCCGACGCGCTGATCCTCGAACTCGACCCCGGCCTCGCGTTCGGCACGGGCAGCCACCCGACCACGCGCCTGTGCATGGAGTGGCTCGAACAGTCGGTGAAGCCCGGCCAGTCCGTGCTCGACTACGGTTGCGGCTCGGGCATTCTCGCGATCCTCGCGAAGAAATGCGGGGCGAACCCCGTGGTCGGCATCGACATCGATCCTCAAGCGGTCGAATCGGCGCGGCAGAACAGCGAACGCAACCACGCGGAAGTCACGTACGGGCTGCCCGACGCATGCCCGGCCGGTGAATTCGACATCGTCGTCGCCAACATCCTGTCGAACCCGCTGAAACTGATGGCGTCGATGCTCGCATCGAAGGTGAAACCGGGCGGGCGCATCGCGCTGTCGGGCGTGCTCGCGCGCCAGGCGGACGAAGTCGCGGCCGTCTATGCGCGCTACGTCGACATCTCGGTCTGGCGCGAACACGAAGGTTGGGTATGCCTCGCCGGAACGCGGCGGGAAAGCCATTAGAATAGCGCTGTCCTTCACTCTGGCCAGCAGGCCGCCCGGCTCGACATGCTTCTTGCGACGCGCTGCCCTCATTGCGAAACCGTCTTCCGGCTGCAGCAGGAACAGCTCTCGCTGCATGACGGGCTCGTGCGCTGCGGACACTGCCATCAGGTCTTCAACGCGTCGCAGTCGCTCGTTCCCGAGCCTGCGCTGACCGAAGCGGCACCGGCCGGGCCGGCCGCCGCCGTACCGCAACACGAAGCCGCGCCCGCGCGGCTCTTCGCCACCGACGCACCGGTCGAGCCGACGTCCGGTTCCGACTACCAGCCCGAAGGCTGGGACATGTGGGCGCCGTGGCTCGATGCCGGCGTCGACCCATCCCTGCAGCACACCGTGCAGACCGTGCGCACCGAGCCGCTGGTACCGCTCGCGCTGCCGGCCATGGACGCCGGCGTCGTCCACCTGTCCGGCACGCCTGCCCCGATCGCATCGGCTCCGGCCGAACTGCACGCTGTCGCGTCGGCCGAGCCGGATTGGGCGCGCCACGAAACCGACTCATCCGGCGCATCGCGGGCCACGCCACCCGCCGAACCCGACCTGCGCGAACCGCGCTTCGTCGCGCACACGCCGTCAACCGCCGACGCGGACGAACCTGTCGGCAACGCGCACTTCTCCGTACCCGACGACGAACGCGCACCGCGCGAACCGCGCTTCGCATTCACGCCGGCGCAAGCCGTCCCTGAACCCGGCGCCGACGCCGACGAGCGCGCCCCCGCACCGGCCGCGGCCGCCGGCGAAGCGGCCGTCCAACCGGCCGCGCCCTTCCCCGCCGCACTGGCCGACGACGATCGCCCGCACTTCGCCGTGACCCGCGAGACGCGCGCGCCGCAGCGACGCGGGATGCTCGGCGGCTTTTTCGGCGGACTCGTCGCCGCCGCGCTCGCGGTGCTGCTCGTCGCGCAACTCGCGTGGTGGCAGCGCGAAACCGTGATGATCGACTGGCCGGTCACGCAGGGCTGGTTCCGGCAGGCGTGCGCGCCGCTCGGCTGCACGGTCACGCCGCCACGCGCGATCGACGGGCTGCGGCTCGACGCGGCCGACCTGCGCCAGCTCGACGGCCCGCGCGTGCTGGAGTTGAAGGTGCCGCTGACGAACCGCTACCGCGTCGCACTCGCCTACCCGTCGCTCGAGCTGACGCTGCTCGACGACACGAATCATGTGACCGTGCGCCGCGTGCTCGCGCCGCGCGACTACGTCCGCCCGGGCACGCCGATCGACGCCGGGCTGCCGCCCGGCACGACGCGGACGATGGTCGTCCGTCTCGACACGAACGGCGCGCCCGCCTCGAATTTCCGCGTCCAGATCTTCTATCCGTGACGCCCCGCGGCGCGCGCATGCGCGCCGTCTCAACCCGCGCGCCGCAGCGGCGCGCTATTTCGGAGCACGAACATGAGCAAAGTTACGCTGGGTGGCAACCCGATCGATCTCGCCGGCACGTTCCCGGCCGTCGGCTCGCAAGCCCCCGACTTCAAGCTGGTCGGCAAGGACCTCGCCGATCTGTCGCTCGCCAGCTTCGCCGGCAAGCGCAAGGTGCTGAACATCGTCCCGAGCCTCGACACGCCGACCTGCGCAACGTCGACCCGCAAGTTCAACGAAGCCGCGTCGTCGCTCGACAACACGGTCGTGATCGTCGTATCCGGCGACCTGCCGTTCGCCGCCACGCGCTTCTGCACGACGGAAGGCCTCGCGAACGTCGTGACGGCTTCGACGTTCCGCGGCGCCCGCGCGTTCGCGAACGCGTACGGCGTCGACGTGACGAGCGGCCCGCTGAACGGCCTGACGGCCCGCGCGGTCGTCGTGCTCGACGCGCAGGACAAGGTGATCCACGCGGAACTCGTCGGCGAGATCAAGGACGAGCCGAACTACGACGCAGCGCTCGCCGCACTGAAGTAACCCGCTGCCGCCCGGCGCTGCCGCGCGAGGCCCGACGGCCTCGGCGCGCCGGCCGGGCGGCCGCTTCCTTTTGCTCTCTACAGGAACGCACGCCTTGACTACGCTGATTTGCGGCTCGCTCGCCTACGACAACATCATGACCTTCGAAGGCCGGTTTCGCGAGCACATCCTGCCCGACCAGGTTCACCTTCTGAACGTGAGCTTCCTCGTGCCGACGATGCGTCGCGAATTCGGCGGTTGCGCGGGGAACATCGCTTACGCGCTGCACATGCTCGGCGGCGACGCGCGCATCATGGCGACGGTCGGCGCGAACGACGCCGATCGTTATCTCGAGCGTCTCGACAGCCTCGGCCTGTCCAGGGCCAGCGTGCGCGTGGTGCCCGAAACGCACACCGCGCAGGCGATGATCACGACCGATCTCGAGAACAACCAGATCACCGCATTCCACCCGGGCGCGATGATGCAGTCGCACCTGAACCGCGCGGACGAAGTGTCGGGCGTGAAGCTCGGCATCGTCGCGCCGGACGGCTTCGACGGGATGGTCCAGCACGCCGAGCAATTCGCAAAGGCCGGCGTCCCGTTCATCTTCGATCCGGGCCAGGGCCTGCCGCTGTTCGATGGTGCGACGCTGCGCCGCATCATTGAACTCGCGACCTTCGTGGCGGTCAACGACTACGAGGGCAAACTCGTCAGCGACAAGACGGGCTGGTCCGAACAGGAAATCGCCAGCCGAGTTCAGGCGTTGATCATCACGCGCGGCGAGCACGGCTCCACTATTCTTCACAAAAACGGCGAAGAACAGATTCCGGTCGTGCAAGCCGAGCGTGTCGTCGATCCGACCGGCTGCGGCGACGCCTTCCGTGGCGGCCTGCTGTACGGCATCGAGAATGGCCTCGACTGGGCGACCACGGGCCGCCTCGCGAGCCTGATGGGCTCGATCAAGATCGCTCACCAGGGGCCTCAAACTTACGCACTGACGCGCGCCGAAATCGACGCGCGTTTCGAGGCTGCCTTCGGGTACAGTCTCAAATGAATATTGTGGGAGATCAAAAATGATGACCAAGAAAACCCTCACGCTCGCCGCCATGCTGACGGCCACGCTGACGCTCGCGGGCTGCTTCACGGCGCCGGGCTCGGCAGATGTCTATAGCGTCGGTCAGGCGCAGCGCGAACAGACCGTCCGCATGGGCACGGTCGAAAGCGTCCGTGCCGTGCGCATCCAGTCCGACGGCGGCGGCAGCGCGATCGGCACGCTGGGTGGCGGTGCGCTCGGCGCGGTCGCGGGCAGCGCGATCGGCGGCGGCAAGGGGTCGATCCTGACGGCCATCGCGGGCGGTCTCGTCGGCGCCGTCGCGGGCAACGCGGTCGGCGAAAACCTCAGCACGGCGAACGGTGTCGAAATCACCGTGCGCCTCGACAACGGCGACCTGCGCTCGATCACGCAGGCGGCGAGCGGCGAAGTGTTCCGCGCCGGCGAGCGTGTGCGACTGCTGTCGAGCGGCGGCGTCACGCGCGTCACGCACTAACGAGCATCCTCAGCATGCGGCGCAAGCCGCGGTCGAACGCATGTGCGAAGCTGCACATGCGTTTTTTTTCGTCCGTGCCCGACAGCCGGTCGACGCATCGACGAATACGGACGAAAAAAATCCCGCCACCTGAGCCAGATGGCGGGACCGATTGAGTAGCGCTACTCAACCCGCGGACACCACGTGAGTGTCCGGGTGGTACGGGTCAGCCGCGATTACGGACGGCTGCCGGTCGGGAACGGCCATGCCGCTGCCGGGTTGAGCGCGGTCTTCACGCCCGATGCCGGCGCGACCGATGCGGTCGACGCGGTGGTTGCCGGTGCAGCCTTCTTCACGACGGCCTTCTTCGGAGCAGCAGCCTTCTTCGCCGGGGCAGCGGCCTTCGGTGCGGCAGCCTTCGGTGCAGCGGCAGCCTTCTTCGCAGGCGCAGCCTTCTTGGCAGGAGCAGCCTTCTTCGCAGCGGCCTTCTTCGCAGGCGCAGCCTTCTTCGCGGCAGCCTTCTTCGCCGGCGCTGCCTTCTTCGCAGCAGCCTTCTTCGCCGGTGCGGCCTTCTTCGCAGCAACCTTCTTCACTGCGACCTTCTTGGCTGCAACCTTCTTCGCTGCGGCCTTCTTCGCCGGTGCTGCCTTCTTCGCGGCAACCTTCTTCACCGCGACTTTCTTCGCAGCGACCTTCTTGGCTGCAACCTTCTTCGTTGCGACCTTCTTTGCCGCGACCTTCTTCGCAGCGGCCTTCTTCGCCGGTGCTGCCTTCTTCGCGGCAACCTTCTTCACCGCGACCTTCTTCGCAGCAACCTTCTTCACCGCAGCGGCCTTCTTCGCCGGAGCAGCAGCCTTCTTCGCAACGGTCTTCTTGGCAGCAACCTTCTTAGCAGCCGGTTTTTTCTTGGCAGTAGCCATGTTGTTCTCCTTCAGGTTCAGATGAGAGTCAGTTCAAACTACACCCTTCGTCAAAACCCGCTTCCCGCGGACGCTGTTCAGGACGTGCGCTTCGAAGCGGGCTATTCATCGGCGTACGCGGATACCACGCGCTTACGCTAATGAATACGGTATGGCGCGCGTGACCCCATGGCCTCGCGCGCCAAATCAAGTCGGTAGCCGGCGCACCTCGCGCCGCTACCCCTAATCGCTTGATCAAGCGGACCGCCACACGGCCGCCCGCTTTTTCCGGAGGGAAGTTTGCCCATCCCACTGAAGGGTTCGCAAAGTGCCGATCATGTCGTTGGGCCGATAAGGCACCGGGCATGCTTTGCATCAGGCGTTCTTGCTCCTAAACCTTGGGCCGGGACCGAGAGGCCGCCGGCTGCTCCATCATGTGACGGGTTCGCTGCTGCGGGTTATTCCCAGGACAGCGCACCGCCCGTCTGATACTCGATCACACGCGTCTCGAAGAAGTTGCGTTCCTTCTTCAGGTCGATCATCTCGCTCATCCACGGGAACGGGTTTTCCTCGTTCGGGAACAGCGGATCGAGGCCGATCTGCTGGCAACGACGGTTGCTGATGAAGCGCAGATAGCTCTTGAACATCGACGCGTTCAAACCCAGCACGCCGCGCGGCATCGTGTCCTCGGCGTAGCGGTATTCGAGTTCGACAGCCTGCTTGAACAGCTCGCGGATCTCGGCGCGGAATTCCGCGGTCCAGAGATGCGGGTTCTCGAGCTTGATCTGGTTGATCAGGTCGATGCCGAAATTGCAGTGCATCGACTCGTCACGCAGGATGTACTGATATTGCTCTGCAGCACCCGTCATCTTGTTCTGGCGGCCGAGTGCGAGGATCTGCGTGAAGCCGACATAGAAGAACAGGCCTTCCATGATGCAGGCGAACACGATCAGCGACTTCAGCAGCTTCTGATCCGCTTCGAGCGTGCCGGTCTTGAAGGCCGGGTCCGTCAGCGTGTGGATGAACGGGATCAGGAATTCGTCCTTCGCGCGGATCGACGTGACCTCGTGGTACGCGTTGAAGATCTCGCCTTCGTCGAGACCGAGCGATTCGACAATGTATTGATACGCGTGCGTGTGGATCGCTTCCTCGAACGCCTGGCGCAGCAGGAACTGCCGGCATTCGGGCGCCGTGATGTGGCGGTACGTGCCGAGCACGATGTTGTTCGCGGCGAGCGAATCGGCCGTCACGAAGAAGCCGAGGTTGCGCTTGACGATGCGGCGCTCGTCCTCGGTCAGACCGTTCGGGTCCTTCCACAGTGCGATGTCGCGGGACATGTTGATTTCCTGCGGCATCCAGTGGTTCGCGCAACCCGCCAGATACTTTTCCCACGCCCACTTGTACTTGAACGGCACCAGCTGATTGACGTCAGTCTGGCCGTTGATGATGCGTTTGTCGGCGACATTGACCCGCGCTTCCGAACCGCCAGCGGGAACAGCCGATGCTTGCGGCGGCACCGCAAGATCGCCTTCGAAAATGTCGCGGACCTGATGGGCGGCAGGCGTTGCAGCCTGCAGTCCGACAGCCATCCCTGCGGAGGTGCGCATCGCGTTTTGCTGCGCTCCGCTCGCGGGGGTTACGGCAGTCTTCTCGTCATCCCAGTTGAGCATAAATTCTCACCATCAATTTAGAACGGTTTGTACCATCTTTTCCTGAGCGATAAAAGGGTTCGCTCACGAAAAATCCTTTTTTCGATTCGCGTTGCGACCTCGATACAACACTTTGAGCAACGCATCGTCGTTCATGCAGAGCGCGACGCGTGTCACGCATGTATCGCGAGGTGCGCTCGACGCATCGAACGCTGATCGAAACGCGACGTCGTCGGGGATGTTTCGATCGCTTGTCACTGCCTGCAACGCAAGTGCCGCGTTACAGATTCCTTATCATTTTTTTAGTAGAGAGCGGCGCACACTTCAACCTCGATCGGTTGCCGTGCGCGCCGCCCGAACCTTCTTCAGGTCATGCGCGCCGCGTTACTGGCAGGCTTCGCACTCGTCGAAGCCCGGATCGCCCGGACGCATCGTGCACACCGGACCGTCTGCTTCGACCGGCGCCAGCGCCGGTGCAGCATTGATCGCGCCCGACGATGCATCGCCGCCCGCCGCACCGAAGCCGCCTGCCGCGCCTTGCGCGCCGCCGCTGCTCGAGCCGCCGCTCGTCGGCACTGCGTTCAGCGCGCCGTGTGCGACCGTCGACTTCTCGACGTGCGTCGCCGCCATCGTGCGGAGGTAGTAGGTCGTCTTCAGACCGCGCAGCCATGCGAGCTTGTAGACCTCGTCGAGCTTCTTGCCCGACGCGCCGCCCATGTAGATGTTCAGCGACTGCGCCTGGTCGATCCACTTCTGACGACGCGACGCCGCTTCGACCAGCCACGTCGGGTCGACTTCGAACGCGGTCGCGTAGATCGCGCGCAGGTCGGCCGGGATGCGGTCGATGCGCGACAGCATGCCGTCGAAGTACTTCAGGTCGGCGACCATCACTTCGTCCCACAGGCCGCGTTCCTTCAGGTCGCGAACGAGGTACTCGTTGACCACCGTGAATTCGCCCGACAGGTTCGACTTCACGTACAGGTTCTGGAAGGTCGGCTCGATGCATGCCGACACGCCGATGATGTTCGAGATCGTCGCCGTCGGCGCGATCGCGACGCAGTTCGAGTTGCGCATGCCGTGCGCGGCGATCCGCGAACGCAGCGTCGTCCAGTCGAGCGACTCGGACGTGTCGACCTCGACGTAGCCGCCGCGCGCTTCCGTCAGCAGCTTCAGCGTGTCCTGCGGGAGGATGCCGCGATCCCACAGCGAGCCGCGGTAGCTCGAGTAGCGGCCGCGTTCCTCGGCCAGCTCGGTCGACGCGTAGTACGCGTAGTAGCAGACCGCTTCCATCGAACGATCGGCGAACTCGACGGCCGCTTCCGACGCGTACGGCGTGCGCAGCAGGTGCAGGCAGTCCTGGAAGCCCATGATGCCCATGCCGACCGGACGGTGCTTCAGGTTCGAGTTACGCGCCTTCGGCACCGCGTAGTAGTTGATGTCGATCACGTTGTCGAGCATGCGCATCGCGACGCTGATCGTGCGCTTCAGCTTGTCGTGGTCGAGCGCGTAGCTGCCGTCGGCCTGCTTCACCAGGTGGGCGACGAGGTTCACCGAGCCCAGGTTGCACACCGCGATTTCGGTGTCGCTCGTGTTCAGCGTGATTTCCGTGCACAGGTTCGACGAATGGACGACACCGACGTGCTGTTGCGGCGAGCGCACGTTGCACGGATCCTTGAACGTGATCCACGGGTGGCCGGTTTCGAACAGCATGCCGAGCATCTTGCGCCAGAGTTGCTGCGCCGGGATCTTCTTGAACAGCTTGATCTCGCCGCGCGCTACCTTGTCTTCGTAAGCCGTGTAAGCCTTCTCGAACTCCGCGCCGAACTTGTCGTGCAGATCCGGGCAGGTCGACGGCGAGAACAGCGTCCAGTCGGCGCCTTCCATCACGCGCTTCATGAACAGGTCGGGAATCCAGTTCGCCGTGTTCATGTCGTGCGTACGGCGGCGGTCGTCGCCCGTGTTCTTGCGCAGCTCGAGGAATTCCTCGATGTCGAGGTGCCACGATTCCAGGTACGCGCACACCGCGCCCTTGCGCTTGCCGCCCTGGTTGACCGCGACGGCCGTGTCGTTGACGACCTTCAGGAACGGGACCACGCCTTGCGACTTGCCGTTCGTGCCCTTGATATGCGAGCCGAGTGCGCGCACGCGGGTCCAGTCGTTGCCGAGGCCGCCGGCGAACTTCGACAGCAGCGCGTTTTCCTTCAGCGCTTCATAGATGCCGTCGAGGTCGTCCGCGACCGTCGTCAGGTAGCACGACGACAGCTGCGAGCGGTGGGTGCCCGAGTTGAACAGCGTCGGCGTCGAGCTCATGAAGTCGAAGCTCGACAGCACGTTGTAGAACTCGATCGCGCGCGTTTCGCGGTCGATCTCGTTCAGCGACAGGCCCATCGCGACGCGCATGAAGAATGCCTGCGGCATTTCGATGCGGGCGCCGTCGACGTGCAGGAAGTAGCGGTCGTACAGCGTCTGCAGGCCGAGGTAGCCGAATTGCAGATCGCGGTTCGCGTCGAGCGCTTCGCCCAGACGCTTCAGGTCGAACTGCAGCAGCTTGTCGTCGAGCAGGCCGGCGTCGACGCCGCGCTTCAGGAACTGCGGGAAGTATTCGGCGTAGCGGGCCGACATTTCGGCCTGGACCACTTCCTCGCCGAGGATCTCGCGACGGATCGTGTGCAGCAGGATGCGGGCCGTGACCTGGCTGTATGCCGGATCCTTTTCGATCATCGTGCGCGCAGCGAGGATCGCCGAGTCGTAGACCTGGCTCATCGGCACGCCGTCGTACAGGTTCTTCACCGTTTCCGCGACGATCGGGTCAGGGTTAACCGCAGCGCCGAGGCCGTCGCACGCCGACACGATCAACGCACGCAGCGCGTTCAGGTCGAGCGGACGCGTGACGCCGTTGTCGACGACGTTGATGCCGGTGCTCGCCTCGCCGCCCGCGGCCGCTGCTTCCTCGCCCGCATGCTGACGCTCGAGGTGACGCTTCTCGCGATACAGCACGTACGCACGCGCGACGTTGTGCTCGCCGCCGCGCATCAGCGCGAGTTCGACCTGGTCCTGGATATCTTCGATATGGAACGTACCGCCGTTCGGACGGCTGCGCACGAGCGCGCGCACGACGTTGTGCGTCAGCTGCTCGACGAGTTCGCGTACGCGCGCCGATGCCGCGCCCTGCCCGCCGTTGACGGCCAGGAAAGCCTTGGTCACCGCAATCGCGATCTTCGAAGGCTCGAACGACACCACGCTGCCGTTGCGGCGGATCACCTTGTAGTCGGCGAACGTGGCCTGCGGCGCGAGCGCCTGTGCGCCCTGTTCGGTCCCGCCGAGCGGACGGCTCGAGGCGCTCTCGTACTGGGACGTCGCGTTGTCGGTGGTTTGCATGTGCAAAGCTCCTGGTGTTGGATGGTGCGGAGAGAACCGCGGATTAAAACGAACGCTGCGCAATGGCGTGCGCGAGCGGTAAGAGGCGAGCGATGCGTCGGGGAAGCCGGTTCGGTCGATGCGCGACAACCGTTCCGGTCGTGTGCTTCGTCATGTATACCCTGCCCCGTCGAAGTTCGCTGCGCTTGATCGCGACGCCCGGACCGCCCGGCCTGGCGCGCCGCCCTGAGAACCCTGTCCGCCGGCGTTGCCCGCCGGCCGGTGCCGCTCGGGTTTCCCCTGCGACACACACTATATCTAGTACAGAACTGCTCAACTGGCACCAAGTATAGTGGACATTCGGACGAGGTCAAAACGGATAATTTGCGATGGAGGTCTTGACATCGCTCGCGCGCAGACACGACAAGGCATTGGTCGGAGAAAAAACTTTCCCCGGTCAAAAAACCCTGCGCTCAGTGCTGACGGAAAGGAAAGTATTCGGCGGAAAAGCCGGCATCGCCTGCGAAGCGTTGCCAATCGAAGTGCGGTCCCGGGTCGGTCTTGCGGCCCGGCGC
Source organism: Burkholderia sp. RF2-non_BP3 (assembly GCF_001522185.1). Lineage (NCBI taxonomy): Bacteria > Pseudomonadati > Pseudomonadota > Betaproteobacteria > Burkholderiales > Burkholderiaceae > Burkholderia > Burkholderia sp. RF2-non_BP3. The sequence goes on from NZ_LOSU01000032.1 coordinate 241,453, forward strand.
GACGTCGGAATGCCCGGCCACCGCATCGATCGGATAGCGCGCGGCAAGCGTGCGCGCGAGCACGCCGAGCGTCGCGTACTGCGCCGCGTCGAACGGCACGTCGTCCGCGCCTTCGAGCTCGATGCCGATCGAGAAGTCGTTGCAGCGCGGCCGGCCGAAGAACTCGGACGCGCCCGCATGCCATGCACGCTCGTCGCACGACACGAACTGCACGAGCTCACCGTCGCGACGGATCAGGAAATGCGCGGACACGCGCACGCCGCGCAGGTGGCTCTGGTAATAAGGGTGCGCATCGCAATCGAGGCGATTCAGGAACAGCGCCTCGATCGCGTCGCCGCCGAACTCGCCGGGCGGCAGGCTGATGTTGTGGACGACGACGAGCGTCGGCACCGCGCCCGCGGGCCGCGCCTCGAAATTCGGCGACGGCGCGTGGCGCGCTTCGCGCACCCAGCCGTGCGCGTCGACCGACAGCAGCGCTGCGTCGCTCATCGGGCGTCGCGGCCGCTCGCGTGTGCGCCGTGGCGCTGCGCGTGCTCGGTGCTGCAGAAGTATTCGCCGCCCGCGGCGACGGCGTCGCCCTTCGGCGTATGCACGCCGCATTCGGCACAGCGCACCATCGGTTCGGGCAGCGAGCGCGCATCGCCGTTCGGGCGTGCCGTCCCGGCGCTGCCGGAACCGGGCGCGCCGTCGAAGCCGCCACCGCGGCCGTTGCGCGCCTGCGCGTGCTCCTGCGCCTGGCGCAGCTTGCGCGTGAGCCACGAACCCGCGAAGAAGAGAAGGATCAGGAGAAGAATCTGTCGCATCGGAAACCTGCGTTCAAACCACGGAGCGGTGCAGCAGCACCTCGAAAACGAACCGGCTGCCGACATACGCGAGCAGCAGCGCGGCGAACGACACGAGCACCCAGCGCGCGGCGCCGCGCCCACGCCAGCCCGACGTCTTGTGGGCGACCAGCAGGCCGCCGAACATCAGCCACGACAGCACCGCGAACACGGTCTTGTGATCGAGCCGCAGCGCGCGCGCATCGACCTGCTCGCTGAACAGGATCCCCGACGCGAGCGTCAGCGTCAGCAGCACGAAGCCGGCGCCGATCAGGCGGAACAGCAGCTTCTCGAGCGTGAGCAGCGGCGGCAGCGTTTCGAGCCAGCTCGCGATCCAGCCGGTCGAGCCGTCGCGCCCGCCGCTCCTCAGCGACTGCAGGCGCCGCTCGACCATCAGCATCAGGACCGCGTGCAGCGCGGCGATCGCGAAAAGGCCGTACGCGATGTTCGCGATCAGGAAGTGCATCTTGAACAGCGGCGCTGCGGCATAAGGCAGCACCCGCACGCCGCCGAACACAAGCGGCAGCAGCGACGCGCCGCACGCGAGCGGCAGCACCAGCAGGCGCAGGCTGTCGAGCGGGAAGAAGAAGCTCTCGATCCAGTAGATGCCGGCGCCGAGCCAGAACATCGCGGACAGCGCGAACGCGAAGCCGAAGACCATCGCGTCGTGCGGAAAAATCGTCATGTGCAGCAGCACGCCGTGCGCGACGAGCGCCGCGAACAGCAGTGCGCGGCCGGCCCCGCTCATCCCCGACGCGGCGGACGCCGGAACCGGCACGGCCGGCACGCTCGCGACGAGCGAGGTCGCGCCCTGGCGGTGCGTGCGCCAGCCTGCGACGGCGAGGCCGCCGTACAGGAATGCGGTGAGGGCATACAGTACAATATCCATGTTCGAAGTTTACACTAGGCCCCCTTCCCGCGACGGCTCCCTTTGTTCGGTTCCGTTGCGCCTTCGGGCCCCACTGTCCATCGCTCCCCATGCTCGACAATCTCACTCAACGGATGGCGCGCGTCGTCAAGACGCTGCGCGGCGAGGCCCGGCTCACCGAGGCGAACACCCAGGAGATGCTCCGCGAGGTGCGTCTCGCGCTGCTGGAAGCCGACGTCGCGCTGCCCGTCGTTCGCGAATTCATCGCCAAGGTCAAGGAAAAGGCGCTCGGCGAGGAAGTGATCAGCAGCCTGTCGCCGGGTCAGGCGCTCGTCGGCGTGGTCCAGAAGGAACTGACCGCCGTGATCGGCGGCGACTACGAAGGCAAGGCCGCCGAGCTGAACCTCGCCGTCACGCCGCCCGCCGTGATCCTGATGGCCGGCCTGCAGGGCGCCGGCAAGACGACGACCGCCGGCAAGCTCGCGAAGCTGCTGCGCGAGAAGTACAAGAAGAAGGTGCTGACGGTGTCGTGCGACGTGTATCGCCCGGCCGCCATCATGCAGCTGAAAACGGTGAGCGAACAGGTCGGCGCCGATTTCTTCCCGTCGACGCCGGACCAGAAGCCCGTCGACATCGCACTCGCGGCCGTCGACTGGGCGAAGCGCCACTACCATGACGTGCTGATCGTCGACACGGCCGGCCGCCTCGGTATCGACGAGGCGATGATGCAGGAAATCGCCGCGCTGCACGGCACGCTGAAGCCGGCCGAAACGCTGTTCGTCGTCGACGCGATGCTCGGTCAGGACGCGGTCAACACCGCGAAGGCGTTCAACGACACGCTGCCGCTCACCGGCGTCGTGCTAACCAAGCTCGACGGCGATTCGCGCGGCGGTGCCGCGCTGTCGGTGCGCCACATCACGGGCAAGCCGATCAAGTTCGTCGGCGTCGCCGAGAAGCTCGACGGCCTCGAGGTGTTCCACCCGGACCGGATGGCGAACCGGATCCTCGGCATGGGCGACATCCTCGCGCTCGTCGAGGAGGCTCAGCGCGGCGTCGACGTGCAGGCCGCGCAGAAGCTCGCCGACAAGGTGAAGAAAGGCGGCGACTTCGACCTGAACGATTTCCGCGCGCAGATCTCGCAGATGAAGAACATGGGCGGCCTGTCGTCGCTGATGGACAAGCTGCCCGCGCAGTTCCAGCAGGCGGCGGCCGGCGCCGACATGGGCCAGGCCGAGAAGCAGATCCGCCGCATGGAAGGGATCATCAGCTCGATGACGCCCGCCGAGCGCGCGAAACCCGAAATCATCAAGGCGACGCGCAAGCGCCGCATTGCAGCCGGCGCGGGCGTGCCGGTGCAGGAAGTCAACCGGATGCTGAACCAGTACGACCAGATGCGTACGATGATGAAGAAGCTGAAGGGCGGCAACATGCAGAAGATGATGCGCGGCCTGAAGGGCATGATGCCCGGCATGCGCTGATTCCGCCCGTCGGTCGGCGCGCGGGTTTTTGCCGTAGCGCGCGCCGGCCGTTCTGCTTCATCCTTATTTGTATACCGACTGCCCGCCAGAACACATGAACCGCGAAGAAGCCCTCCACATTTTCGACCACTCCGAAGAGATCGTCTCGGCCGATGCCGTCAACGCATCGATCGCCCGGATGGCCGACGCGATCCGCGCCGACATCGGCGACGCGTTCCCGCTCGTGCTCTCGGTGATGGGCGGCGCCGCGGTGTTTACCGGGATGCTGCTGCCGCATCTCGATTTCCCGCTGGAATTCGACTACATCCACCTGACCCGCTACCGCAACACGACGCAGGGCAGCCCGGAGATGCACTGGCGCGTCGCGCCGCGCGAATCGGTGAAGGACCGGATCGTGCTCGTGCTCGACGACATCCTCGACGAAGGCGAGACGATGGCGGCGATCCGCGACCGCATCCTCGACATGGGCGCGAAGCGCTTCATGTCCGCCGTGCTGTGCGAGAAGACGCTTACGAAGGCGAAACCGCTGCACCCCGACTTTTGCGGCTTCTCGGTGCCGGACCGCTACGTGTTCGGCTGCGGGATGGACGCAAAGGGCTACTGGCGCAATCTGCCGACGATCCGCGCGCTGACCGCGAACGTGTGATCGCCGCCCTGCCCGCCATATAAATGGAAAGCGGCGCTCCGGTTTCCCGGAGCGCCGCTTTTTTTCATCGACCGCAACGCCCGCGCTACGGCTGCAACTGGTGCACGAACGCGCGAATGCCGGCCAGCAGCATCTCGACCGAGATCGCGACAAGCACGAGGCCCATCAGCCGCTCGAACGCGGCGACGGTCCGCTCGCCGAGCCACGCCTGAATCCTTTCAGCCAGCACCAGCGTGATCGCGCAGACGATCATCGTGACCGTCAGCGCGCCGACCCACTCGAACATCTTGCCCGGCGCCTGCGACGTGAGCAGCATTACCGTCGCGAGCGCGGACGGCCCGGCAAGCGCCGGAATAGCGAGCGGCACGATGAACGGCTCGCCGCCTGCGCGCGGATCGCTGCCGAGCGCGCCGTCCGGATGCGGGAAGATCATCCGCAGCGCGATCAGGAACAGCACGATCCCGCCGCCGAGCCGCAGCGACAGGTCGGTGAGGCTCATCATCCGCAGGAAACGATCGCCGACCACCATGAAGAACAGCAGGATCACGAACGCGATCCCCACTTCACGCAGAATCAGCTTCACGCGCCGCTCGCGCGGCACGTCCCGCATCGCCGTGATGAACAGCGGAATGTTGCCGAGCGGATCCGTGATCAGCACGAGGAGCACGGTGGCCGACAGGAAGGTGTATTCCACCGTGTCCCCCGGTTGCAGCGCTTAGCGCGCGAGCGCGGCGCGGATCTTCTCCGTCACCGTCGCCGCGGCCGCGTCGGCCGGCAGCAGCGTCGCTTCGGCGTCGCGGCGGCCCTGATACTCGATCTTGCCCTCCTTCAGGCCACGCTCGCCGATCACCAGGCGATGCGGCACGCCGATCAGTTCCCAGTCGGCGAACATTACGCCCGGGCGCTCGCCGCGATCGTCGAGGATCACGTCGATGCCGGCAGCGGCCAGTTCCGCGTACAGCTTGTCGGCCGCCTCGCGAACCATGTCGCTGCGATCGTAGCCCATCGGGCACAGCACGACCTCGAACGGAGCGATCGACTCGGGCCAGATGATGCCGCGGTCGTCGAAGTTCTGTTCGATCGCCGCGCCGAGAATGCGCGTGACGCCGACGCCGTAGCAGCCCATCAGCATCGGCTGCGGCTTGCCCGATTCGTCGAGGAACGTCGCGCCCATCGCTTCCGAGTACTTGGTGCCGAGCTGGAACACGTGGCCGACTTCGATGCCGCGGCAGATGTCGATCTCGCCCTTGCCGTCCGGCGACGGATCGCCTTTCTTCACGTTGCGCACGTCGGCGACGTCCGGCTCCGGCAGGTCGCGGCCCCAGTTCACGCCCGCGATGTGATAGTCGACCTCGTTCGCGCCGACGACGAAATCGCTCATGTTCGCGGCCGTGCGATCGGCGATCACCTTCACCGGCTTCTTCGTGCCGACCGGGCCGAGATAGCCCGGCGGCGTGCCGAACCACTCGACGATTTCCTGCTCGGTCGCGAAGCGGTGGTTCTTCAGCCCCGGCAGCTTCGACACCTTGATCTCGTTCAGATCGTGGTCGCCGCGCAGCATCACGAGCCAGATGGTCGGCTCGGCGCCTTCGTTGTCGGTGGCAAGCACGATCGACTTGATCGTGCGCTCGAGCGGGATCGCCAGCAGTTCGGCGACGGCCTCACACTTCGCCTTGCCGGGCGTCGAAACCTTCTCCATCGCTTCGGCCGGTGCGGCGCGCGCGGGCGTCAGCGGCAGCGCTTCGGCCGCTTCGACGTTCGCCGCGAAGTCGGACGTCGGGCAGTAGGCGATCGCGTCTTCGCCGGTATCGGCGATCACGTGGAACTCGTGCGAGAAGTTGCCGCCGATCGAGCCGCTGTCGGCCGCGACCGCGCGGAACTCGAGGCCGAGGCGCGTGAAGATGCGCACGTATGCGTCATACATCTTGCGATACGACTCGTTCAGGCCGGCCGCGTCCTTGTCGAACGAATACGCGTCCTTCATGATGAATTCGCGGCCGCGCATCACGCCGAAGCGCGGACGAATCTCGTCGCGGAACTTCGTCTGGATCTGATAGAAGTTCACCGGCATCTGCCGGTAGCTCTTGATCTGGTTGCGCGCGATGTCGGTGACGACCTCCTCGTGCGTCGGCCCGATCACGAAGTCGTTGTCCTTGCGGTCCTTGAAGCGCAGCAGTTCCGGGCCGTACTGTTCCCAGCGCCCCGATTCCTGCCACAGCTCGGCCGGTTGCACGGCCGGCATCAGCAGCTCGATGGCGCCTGCCCGGTTCATTTCCTCGCGCACGATCGCCTCGACCTTGCGAATCGAACGCAGGCCGACCGGCAGGTAGTTGTAGATGCCGCCGGCGACGCGACGGATCATGCCGGCGCGCACCATCAGCTTGTGGCTGACGATCTCTGCGTCGGCCGGTGCTTCTTTGAGGGTGCCGATAAAGAAACGGGAAGCTTTCATGCGGACGGTTCCAAATACGGCGCCCCCAGGCGGGGCGCCCGAAAAAGTTTCAAGGTGAAAAAGCTGCGCGCGACGAACGACGATGGCGCAGATGACGTAGCAGACTAATCAGGGACAATTCAGCCGGTGCACCCCGCGCGGATTCGCTCCGTCACGGTGCGCAGCGCCCGTTATCTGTTTATAATCAAAGCAATTTTAAAGGATTCGAAGGTGGTTGTATGCTGGATCGTGAAGGCTTTCGCCCGAACGTCGGCATCATCCTCTTGAACGCGCGCAACGAGGTGTTTTGGGGCAAGCGGCTCCGCGAGCATTCCTGGCAGTTTCCTCAAGGTGGGATCAAGTACGGCGAGACCCCCATGCAGGCGATGTACCGGGAACTGCACGAGGAGACCGGACTGCACCCGGAACACGTCAAGATAATCGGCCGCACCCGCGACTGGTTGCGTTACGAGGTGCCTGACAAGTTCATCAAACGCGAAGTACGCGGCCATTACCGCGGCCAGAAGCAGATCTGGTTCCTGCTGCGGATGGTCGGACGCGATTGCGACATTTGCTTGCGCGCGACCGATCACCCGGAGTTCGATGCGTGGCGCTGGAACGAGTACTGGGTGCCGCTCGATGCGGTGATCGAGTTCAAGCGGGATGTCTATCAGTTGGCGCTGACGGAACTGTCGCGCTTCCTGCGCCGCCCGGCGCAGCGAGCCGAAAAGCCGCGTGGGCCGCGTCCGTCGCGCTATCCGCGCGTCATCGGTGCGCAGGTCCAGCAGACGCTGACGATTGTCGACACATCGGTGGTCTGTTCGGAGATCGAAGTGGAGGCGAGCACGCTCGACGAGATGCCGCCCCGCGAGATCATCGGCAAATGACGAGTCGGACTGCATGACCGGGCGCGACCTTGTGTCGCGCCCTTTTTTTACGAGGAATGCATATTGAAAGCGATTGCTCTCGCGCTCGCATCGATTGTCGCCGCGGCCACGCTGGCCGGTTGCGCGAATTCGAAGACGCCGACCAACAAGGATGACAGCGAGTTCGTGTACCTGCTGGACCGCCAGGGCAACTGGAAGGAAAACCCGGTCGACACGCTGCCGCCGCTTCCGCAAGCGGGCGACCTGCTGCCGTTCAACGTATCGCAGAACACGCCGCTCAAGTTCTCCGTCGATGCGAAGTCGCTCGCGGTCGGCACCGACGGCGTCGTGCGCTATGCGGTCGTCATCACGAGCCCGGCCGGCGCACGCAACGTGAACTACGAAGGCATCCGCTGCGACACCTACGAATGGCGTCAGTATGCAGGCCTGAATTCGGATCACGACGGCTGGGACCGTACGGTCGAGAACGACTGGCGTCGCATCGAGAACGGCGAGCTGAACGCGTACCACTCGGCGCTGTACCAGGACTACTTCTGCTCGAACAAGATGCCGCAGGGCACGACCCAGCAGATTCTCGAGAACATCCGGTTCCACCGCACCGCGATGAGCCAGCTGCGCTGAAGATGTGACGCAGGGCGCCGGCCCGGCCCTGCCTCTCGCCAGTCGCAACAAAAAGCCCGCATAACGCGGGCTTTTTTAGTGTCTCGCGACGCCTTGGCCGAGTGATTACACGAGCACGAGGTTGTCGCGGTGAATCAGTTCCGGTTCCAGCATGTAGCCAAGCACCGCCTCGATCTCGCCGCTCGGCTTGCGGTGAATCAGCTTCGTTTCCGCGCTGCTGTAGTTCGTGAGACCGCGCGCCACTTCGCGTCCGTCGGGGCCGACACATGCGATCACCTCGCCGCGCGCGAATGCGCCCTGCACGCCGATCACGCCGATCGGCAGCAGGCTCTTGCCGCCAGCCGTCAGCTTTTCGACCGCGCCGGCGTCGATCACGACGTGCCCGCGTACCTGCAGATGATCGGCCATCCATTGCTTGCGCGCAGCCATCCGCGCGGTGCGCGCGATCAGCTGCGTGCCGATCGCCTCGCCCGCCGCCAGTCGCACCAGCACGTCGGCTTCGCGGCCGCTCGCGATCACGGTGTTCGCGCCGCTGTGCGCTGCGCGCTTCGCCGCGAGGATCTTCGTCAGCATTCCGCCGCGGCCGAGGCTCGAGCCGGCTCCGCCCGCCATCGCCTCGAGTTCCGGTGCGCCCGCACTGGCTTCCGCGACCAGCGTCGCGTTCGGATCCTTGCGCGGATCGGCGGTGAAGAGCCCGGACTGATCGGTCAGGATGATCAGCGCATCGCCTTCGATCAGGTTCGCGACCAGCGCGCCGAGCGTGTCGTTGTCGCCAAACTTGATTTCGTCGGTGACGACCGTGTCGTTCTCGTTGATGATCGGCACGACGCCGAGCCGCAGCAGCGTAAGCAGCGTCGAGCGCGCATTCAGGTAGCGTTCGCGATCGGCAAGGTCGGCATGTGTCAGCAGGATCTGCGCGGTGCGGATATCGTGCTCGGTAAAGCGGCTTTCGTAGACTTGCGCGAGCCCCATCTGGCCAACCGCTGCGGCGGCCTGCAACTCGTCGATCTCGCGCGGACGCTTGCTCCAGCCGAGCCGCTGCATCCCTTCAGCGATCGCGCCCGAACTGACGAGCACCACTTCCTTCCCCTGCGCGCGCAGCGCGGCGATCTGGGCCGCCCAGCGGCCGATCGCAGCATGATCGAGCCCCTTACCGTCGTTGGTTACGAGGCTCGAGCCCACCTTCACCACCAATCGCTTCGAATCCGCGATGATCGAACGCATCGTGCGCTGTCTCCTGTATCTGATGCCGGCCCGACAGGGCGCGATTAAATTCCGGCACCAGGCGCGACGCCCGGTGCGTTCCGGCCCCGCTCAGGCGTCGTCGCCGGGCGTCGCGCCGCCATCGGCGGGCGGCGCATCGCGGAAGCGCACGTCCGCGGCCAGATCTTCCTCTTCCGCCGCGCGATGCGCGTCCGAATGCTCGGCGAGGTAGTCGTAGATCGCGTAGCACAGCGCTTCGCAGCCCTGACCCGTGAGCGCCGAAATCTCGAACACCGGGCCGTCCCAGCCGAAACGGTCGAGGAAATCGGCGACGCGCGCCTCGCGCTCGTCTTCCGGCACCATGTCGAGCTTGTTGAGGACGAGCCAACGCGGCTTCTCGTAGAGCGCCTCGTCGTACTTGCGCAGTTCGCCGACGATCGCGGTTGCTTCCGCGACCGGATCGACGCTTTCGTCGAACGGAGCCAAATCGACGAGATGCAGCAGCACACCGGTGCGCTGCAGGTGTCGCAGGAACTGGTGGCCGAGGCCCGCACCTTCGGCTGCGCCCTCGATCAGCCCCGGGATGTCGGCGATCACGAAGCTCTTGCTCGGGCCGACGCGCACGACGCCGAGGTTCGGCGCGAGTGTCGTGAACGGATAGTCGGCGATCTTCGGCTTCGCGTTCGACACCGACGAGATGAAGGTCGACTTGCCGGCGTTCGGCATGCCGAGCAGACCGACGTCGGCGAGTACCTTCAGTTCGAGCCTCAGCATGCGCCGTTCGCCCGGCTTGCCGTCGGTTTTCTGGCGCGGCGCGCGGTTCGTGCTCGACTTGAAATGCAGGTTGCCGAGGCCGCCTGCGCCGCCCTTCGCGAGCATCACCTGCTGATCGTGCTCGGTGAGGTCGGCGATCAATTCGCCCGTGTCCATGTCCGTCACGACCGTGCCGACCGGCATGCGCAGCGTGACGTCGTCACCGCCCTTGCCGTAGCAATCGGATCCGCGACCGTTTTCGCCATTGCGCGCCAAGTGCTTCTTCGCGTAACGGTAGTCGATCAGCGTGTTGATGTTGCGGTCGGCGATCGCGTAGACGTTGCCGCCCCGGCCGCCGTCGCCGCCATCCGGCCCGCCGAACGGGACGAATTTCTCGCGGCGCATCGACGCGCTGCCATCGCCTCCGTCGCCGGCGATGACTTCGATTCGTGCTTCGTCAATGAACTTCATTCGTCACTCCGACCAGTATTTCCGCTATTGTGCCGCGCGCCGGCGCGCTTGAACAATCTGCCGTTCGGCCGATTGCCCGCCGTTTCGCGACAGCCGCCGGTGCGCACATGCGCCCGGCGGCCAAATAAAAAAAGGCCCCGCGAAGACTGCGGGGCCTTTCGGCTACGAAGCCCGTGGGTGCCTGAACTTAGGCAGCCGCCGGGACGACGATGACCAGATGCTTCTTGTCCGCGCCCTTGGTCGCGAACTTGACGTGACCGTCGACCAGCGCGAACAGGGTGTGATCCTTGCCCATGCCGACGTTCTCGCCAGCGTGCATGCGCGTACCGCGCTGACGCACGATGATGCCGCCAGCGTTGATCGCCTGGCCGCCGTACACTTTCACGCCGAGACGTTTCGACTCGGAGTCGCGGCCGTTCCGGGAAGAGCCGCCTGCCTTTTTGTGTGCCATCTGATTGCTCCTTTACCGAGGCGCTTACGCGTTGATCGCGTCGATGCGCAGCTCAGTGTAGTTCTGGCGGTGGCCGCCGTGCTTTTGGTAGTGCTTCCGGCGACGCATCTTGAAGATGGTGACCTTGGCATGACGACCGTGCGACACAACGGTGGCCTTGACGGAAGCCCCACTGACCAGCGGCGTACCGAACTTAATCGATTCGCCTTCGCCCACTGCGAGAACCTGGTCGAGCGTGATTTCAGCGTCAATGTCAGCCGGTATCTGTTCTACTTTGAGTTTTTCGCCAACGGCAACCTTGTACTGCTTGCCGCCGGTTTTTATGACCGCGTACATTGAGAACCTCACTCTGGATCCAATTTTTCCGCACACCACGCGCGGAAAACACGTGATTATACATGGGGTTAGCACCCAAGTCAAAGCCGATCCACGATTGCCGCGCGCAAGCCCTGGCCGGACGGCCAAAATCACGGTGCCGGCACGTCCGACAGACCGGGATATCGCGGATTCGACTTATAATCCGCGGCATCACCCATTTCGATCATCATGTCGTCGTCCACCGCCTCCCCCACCCTCAGCGCCGCCCACCTGCTCGCCCCGATCGCCAGCGACATGGAGCAGGTGAATCGCGTTATCCGGCAAAGCCTCGCGTCCGACGTGCTGCTGATCAACCAGATCGCCGAGTACATCATCGGCGCGGGCGGCAAGCGGCTGCGTCCGGCCCTGTTGTTGCTCGTCGCCGGTGCGCTCGGCGAGACGTCGCACCAGCGGCACGTGCTGGCCGCCGTCGTCGAGTTCATCCACACGGCCACGCTGCTGCATGACGACGTCGTCGACGAATCCGAACTGCGGCGCGGCCGCCAGACGGCGAACGCGCTGTTCGGCAATGCGGCGAGCGTGCTGGTCGGCGACTACCTCTATTCGCGCTCGTTCGAGATGATGGTCGGCGTCGGCAAGATGCGCGTGATGGAAATCCTGTCGGAAGCGACGACGATCATCTCCGAGGGCGAAGTGCTGCAGCTTCTGAACATGCACGACGCGGACGTCGACGAGTCGCGCTACATGCAGGTGATCCGCTACAAGACGGCGAAGCTGTTCGAGGCATCGGCCCGCCTGGGCGCGGTGCTCGCCGGCGCCGATGCGCCGACCGAAGCCGCCGCGGCCGAATACGGCCGCCGGATCGGCACCGCATTCCAGATCATGGACGACTGGCTCGACTACGCGGGCACGGCCGAAGCGATGGGCAAGAATGCCGGCGACGATCTGCGCGAAGGCAAACCGACGCTCCCGCTCATCTATCTGATCGAACGCGGCACGCCCGAACAATCGGCGCTCGCGCGCGAGGCGATCGAACAAGGCGGCACCGATCGCTTCGATACGATTTTCGACGCGATCACGCGTTCGGGCGCGCTGGACCATACGCTCGAATGCGCGCGCCAGGAAGCACAGGCCGCTGCGGCCGCGATCGCCGCGTTCCCGGATTCGATCTACAAGGAAAGCCTGCTCGGGCTGTGCTCGTACTCGACGTCGCGGCAGTCGTAAACGCGCCGCGAAGGGAACGCGATACCTTGCCTCGAAAAATTTCTTCAACAAGGTATTCCCTTTTAGAAAAAACATCGTTATAGTTACGTTCTTGCTTGAGACGACGCAGCGATCTTCACGAAGGCGCCAGAGTCGGAAGAGCAAAAAATCGGGGTGTAGCTTAGCCTGGTAGAGCGCTACGTTCGGGACGTAGAGGCCGGAGGTTCGAATCCTCTCACCCCGACCAGATTTGAAAAAACCGTGCACCATGTGCACGGTTTTTTTTTGCCTTCGTTTTGCCCGGTCGCACGGGCCCGATGCCGCGTGCGACACATCCCGGCCGCCGGCCTCTGCTATATTCCCTCCATCCCTGTCCTTCACTGCCCTTCTGACGCGTGGACCAAATTCCCTTATGGGCGCAAATCGGCGCCGTCTTCCTGCTTCTCCTCTGCTCCAGCTTCTTTTCCATTTCCGAGACCGCGATGATGGCGCTCAACCGCCATCGGCTGAAACACCTCGCCGGCCAGGGCGTGCTCGGCGCGAAAACCACGCAGGGTCTTCTCACGCGCACCGACCTGCTGCTCAGCGTGATCCTGATCGGCAACAATCTGTTCAACACGATCATCCCGGTTCTGACGACCTCGCTCGCGCTGCATACGTTCGGCCGTAACAACCTCGCGCTGTCGATCGCGACCGGCATCGTCGCGTTCCTGATCATCGTGTTCGCGGAAATCGCGCCGAAGATCGTCGGCGCAACCTTTCCCGAGCGCATCGCGCTGCCCGCCAGTCTCGTGATCGCGCCGCTGATGCGCGTGTTCAAGCCGGTCGTCTGGTTCGTCAACGCGCTCGCGAACGGCGTGCTCTGGGTGCTGCGTATCAACACGAAGAAGGGCCGCGATCAGCGGATGTCGGCCGACGAGCTGCGCGCGATCGTGCTCGAATCGAGCAGCTTCATGCCGACGAAGCACCGCAGCATCCTGCTCAACCTGTTCGACCTCGAGAACATCACGGTCGACGACGTGATGGTGCCGCGTCGGCAAATCGAATCGCTCAACTTCTACGCGCCGCTCGACGACATCCTGCATCAGCTCGAGACCTGCTATCACAACCGCCTGGTCGTCTACGAAGGCGACATCGACAAGGTGCTCGGCGTGCTGCACGTCCGGAAGACACTCACCGCACTGCACAACCAGGATTTCGACCGCGAAACGTTGCGCACGCTGCTCGCCGAGCCGTACTACGTGCCGTCGGGCACGCCGGTCGTCCAGCAGCTCCAGTATTTTCAGGAAAGCCGGCAGCGAACCGCGCTCGTCGTCAACGAGTACGGCGAACTCGAGGGGCTCGTCACGCCCGAGGACATCATCGAGGAACTGATCGGCGAATTCACGACGTCGATGCCGCGCGGCGAACGCGCGGGCGGCTGGGACCAGAACGGCGAATGCATCGTCGCCGCCAGCATGCCGCTGCGCGAACTGAACCGCTGGTTGCACCTGCAATTGCCAACCGACGGACCGAAGACGCTGAACGGCCTGATCCTCGAAATCCTCGAGGAAATTCCCGAAGGCGACGTGTGCCTGAAAATCCGTGACGTGATGCTCGAGGTCATGCGCAGCGACGATCAGGCCGTGCGCACCGTCAAGCTCTTCAAGCCGCGCGGCACGCGCGCACGCGCCGCGCGCTAGCCGAACGGCCGACTGTCGGCGCCGCTCGCGATACGCGACCATTTGCTGGTCACGATCAACTGGCGGCCGAGCGCCGGCTCACATGCACTTCCCACCTCCCGGGGCGCCGCCGCGCACGCAGCGGCCGCCTGCCTCCCTCGACGCATCGCCCGCTGAAACGCCCCGGCCGCTCGATGCGGCGCAACTCGACGACTCGCCCGCCGTACGGCTGCTGACCGACACGTTGCACGCCGCCCGCGTGCGCAACGCGTCCGACATCCACGTCGAGCCGTTCGAAGGAGGCTGGCGCATCCGCCTGCGCATCGACGGCGTCCTGCATGAACACGCGCGGCCGCCAGCTCATCTGCGCGACGCACTCGTGACCCGCATCAAGGTGCTCGCCCGCATGGACATCGCCGAGCGCCGGCTTCCGCAAGACGGCCGGCTGCGCATCGCGGTCGACGGCGGCATGCGAGGCGACTACCGTGTCAGCTCGCTGCCCACGCTGTTCGGCGAGAAGCTCGTGTTGCGCCGCCTGGAAATGTTGCCGCCCGACCTCACGCTCGCGCGCCTCGGCTTCGACGCGCGGCAGGCCGCGGCGATGGAGGCCGCGATTCGCGCGCCGCACGGTCTCGTGCTCGTCACCGGGCCGACCGGAAGCGGCAAGACGCTGTCGCTCTATTGCGCGCTGCAGATGCTCGACCGCGATGCGCACAACGTGTGCACGGTCGAGGATCCAGCCGAGATTCAGCTCGACGGCATCAACCAGGTCGGCGTGGCCGAAAAAGCCGGGCTCACTTTCGCCACTGCGCTGCGCGCGCTGCTGCGGCAGGACCCGGACGTCATCATGGTCGGCGAGATTCGCGATGCGGAGACGGCCGACGTCGCGATCAAGGCCGCGCAGACCGGGCACCTCGTGCTGTCGACGCTGCACACGAACGACGCGCCGACAGCCGTCGCGCGCCTGCTCGACATCGGCGTCGCACCATACAACCTGGCGGCCGCGTTGCGCCTCGTCACCGCACAACGCCTCGTTCGGCGCCTCTGCACCGTCTGCCGCGTGCGCTCGGACGCATCGGCACGCGCGCTGCGCGAAGCAGGCTGCGATTCGGCAGCGCTGGAATCCGGATGGCGCCCGTTCGTCGCGCACGGCTGCGCCACCTGTCACGGCATCGGTTATCGCGGCCGGATCGGCCTGCATCAGACGATGCCGGTTTCACCGGCAATGGCGGAGCACATCGTCGCACGCGCAAGCGTCGGCACGCTCGCGCAATGCGCGGCGTCCGAGGGCGTATGCAGTCTGCGCGACGCGGCACTCGCGCACGTCCGCGACGGCACGACGAGCATCGCGGAAGCGCTGGCCGCGACGCCCGACGCATGATCGCCATGCATGCACCGCCAAAGGAAACCTGCTTCGCGTGGCGCGGCCGTCGTCGCGACGGCACGCCATGCCGCGGGAACGTCATCGCCTTCGATGCAGCCGCCGCACGAGCAGCACTCGCGCGCGACGGCGTCGCGGTGCTGTCGCTCGACGTCCGCGGCGCGGCCCGACCACCCGCGGCCGGCGCACGAGAGGTCACGCGCTTCACGCGTCAGCTCGCGAGCCTGCTGCAAGCCGGACTACCGCTTGCACCGTCGCTCGAGATGCTCGCCCGCACCCGTACACGCGACGGGTTGCCGCGCATCGCCGCCGGTCTCGCGCGCGAGATCATCGGCGGGCAACGCTTCGCCGCCGCGCTCGCACGCTATCCGTCCCAGTTCGGCACGCTGTATCGCCAGTTGATCGAGGTGGGCGAGGCATCGGGTGCGCTCGGTACCGTACTGACCCGCGTCGCGGAGCACCGGGAACGCGCCGACGCGCAATGGCGCAAGCTGCGTGCCGCACTCGCATACCCGGTCGCCGTCATCGTGTTCGCGCTCGCGATCTCGGCCGCGCTGATGGTGTGGGTCGTGCCGACGTTCCGACAGATTTTCGACGGTTTCGGCGCGGCGCTGCCGGCACCAACCCGCGCCCTGCTCGCCCTCTCGTCCGCGACATCGGCCTGGGGTGGCACGTTGGTTGCGGGCGCAGCCGGCGCCGGACTCGTCGCGCGCCACGCGCTGCGGCGCTCGCCTTCGCTGCGCTATACGGTCGCGCGGCATCTGTTGAATCTGCCGCTCGTCGGCACCGCGCTCATACGCTTCGCGACCGCGCGCTGGTGCCGCTCGCTTGCAACGCTGCTCGGCGCGGGCGTCCCGCTCGCCGACGCGTTCGCCACGCTCGAGCGCACCGCCGGCCATCCGGTCTTCGAACAGGCCACCGTACAGATCGCGACGCGCGTGCTGCGCGGCGCGCGTCTGGCCGATGCGATGCACGCGGCGGGATGCTTCCCGGACGACGTCGTGCAGCCGATCGCCGTCGCCGAGGAAACCGGTGCGCTCGACACGATGCTCGCCGATATCGCCGCGCTATGCGAGCGTCAGCTCGACGCGCGCCTCGATGCGCTCGCCGCGCTCGGCGAGCCGCTGATCGTGATCGTGCTGGGCGCATTCGTCGGCGGCCTCGTGATCGCGATGTATCTGCCCATCCTTCAGCTGGGCAACGTGGTGTAGCATCGCAACCGATTCTGTCGCCTTTCATGCCCGAACCCGAGCCCCATGACGTCCGCGCCCCTCATAACCGTATTCGACTCGCCCGACAGCACGTTGCTCGCGCTGGCGATGCTGCCGCCCGCGGTGCAGTATGCGTTCGCCGTCGTGCTCGGCCTGTGCGTCGGCAGCTTCGTGAACGTCGTCGTGCACCGGATCCCGGTGATGATGCAGCGCGCCTGGCAGGCCGAGATCGCCGAAGCGACCGGCAGTGCAAGCACGCCGCCGGACGACGGCTATCCGCCGCGCTACGACCTGTGGCGCCCGCGCAGCGCCTGCCCGCATTGCGGTCACGTGCTGCGTGCGTGGGAGAACATCCCGCTCGTCAGCTACTTGCTGTTGCGCGGGCGCTGCCGTCAGTGCGGCCATGCGATCGGCGTACGCTATCCGCTCGTCGAGCTCGCCGGTGCGCTGCTCGCCGCCGGTTCGCTCGCCGCGTTCGGCCCCACCGTCGCCGCACTCGCCGCGTTCGGATTGTGCGCGGCACTGCTGGCAATGAGCGCGATCGATATCCGGACCGGGTACCTGCCCGATTCGATGACGCTGCCGTTGCTTTGGGCCGGGCTCGCACTGAACCTCGGCGGCACGTTCACGTCGCTGCGTTCGGCCGTGGTCGGCGCGATGGCCGGCTACCTGTTCCTGTGGTCGATCTACTGGCTGTTCAAATGGTTGCGCGGCATCGAGGGCATCGGCTTCGGCGACCTGAAGCTGCTCGCCGCGCTCGGCGCATGGATGGGCTGGGCCGCGCTGCCGCAGGTCGTGCTGTTCGCCGCGGTGACGGGCGCGCTCGTCGGGCTCGTCGCGACTTGGCGCGGACGCATGCGCTTCGAGGAGCCGATTCCGTTCGGCCCGTTCCTCGCGGCAGGCGGCGTCGCGACGCTGTTTTTCGGCACCCCTTTCTATTCGGCACTCGGCGGCTGACATGACGCACCGCCGGCGGCCGCCATGTTCGCTGCGTCGCGGGGAGGCGCTTCGCTGCCTCGTGACGGCACGGCGGAGGCTCACATGTTTGCAATAGGACTCACCGGCGGCATCGGCAGCGGCAAGACGACCGTCGCCGACATGTTCGCCGCACGCGGTGCATCGATCGTCGATACCGACCTGATCGCGCACCGCATCACCGCACCGGCCGGCCTCGCGATGCCGGCGATCGAACATGCATTCGGACCGGACTTCGTCGCGGCCGACGGCTCGCTCGACCGTGCAAAGATGCGCGCACTCATTTTCAGCGACGACGACGCGCGCCGGCGCCTCGAAGCGATCACGCATCCGCTGATCCGCGCCGAGACCGAGCGCGAGGCCCGCGAAGCGCAGGGCCCTTACGTGATCTTCGTCGTGCCGCTGCTCGTCGAGTCAGGTAACTGGAAGGCGCGCAGCGATCGCGTGCTGGTCGTCGACTGCCCGGTCGAGACGCAGATCGCACGTGTGATGCGGCGCAATGATTTCACGCGCGAACAGGTCGAAGCGATCATCGCAAGACAAGCAACGCGCGAAGCGCGTCTCGCTGCGGCCGACGACGTGATCGTCAACGATGCGACGACGCCCGCAGCTCTCGCCGCACAGGTCGATGCACTGCACCAACGTTATCTCGCATTCGCGGCCGCCGCGCACTGATCGCCGCGCGCGATCGTGATGGTGTACGAAATTGGTGCGTTGCTAGGGTAGACAGTGAGCATTAGAATGTCCTGCATTGTTTCAATCCCTACCCTAGAGGCGAGCGCGCTTGATTCTTTACGAGTATCCGTTCAACGAGCGAATTCGCACGCTGTTGCGCCTCGAAGACCTGTTCGAGCGCTTCGCGTTCTTTTTGGCTCAGGAGGACCCGCGTGAACATCACGTCGCGCTGACGACGCTGTTCGAAATCGCCGAGGTCACGGGCCGCGCGGACCTGAAATCGGATCTGATGAAGGAGCTCGAACGTCAACGCCAGACGCTCGCCCCCTTTCGCGGCAATCCGGGCATCGAACAGAATGCGCTCGAGGCCGTGCTCGGTGAAATCGAGCAGACGCTCGCCAATCTTGGGCAGATGCAGGGCAAGACCGGGCAGCATCTGATCGACAACGAGTGGCTCGCCAGCATCCGCAGCCGCGCGGTGATTCCCGGCGGCACGTGCAAGTTTGACCTGCCGTCGTACTATGCGTGGCAGCAATGGCCCGCGGAACAGCGGCGCCAGGACATCGCGAAATGGATCCTGCCGCTGCTGCCGTTGCGCGACGCCGCTGCGATCGTGCTGCGGCTCGCGCGTGAATCGGGCCAGGCCTCGAAAGTGATGGCGATGCAGGGCAGCTACCAGCAGATGCTGTCGGGGCGCACCTACCAGCTGATGCAGGTGCGCGTGCCCCCGGAGCTGCGCGTGATTCCCGAAGCGAGCGCCAACAAATACATGCTGTGGGTGCGGTTCACCATGCAGGACGGCGACGTGCGGCCGCGTGCGGTTGACATCGACGTGCCATTCCACCTGACCCTGTGCAATCTGTAACGGCCGCGTGCCGGTTCGACGCTCTCGTATGACTACCGTTGTGAAATGTCCTTCGTGCGGCGCAGAAGTGCGCTGGACGCCTGAAAACAAGTTCCGTCCCTTCTGTTCGGCCCGCTGCAAGCAGCTCGACCTCGGCGCATGGGCCGCAGAAAAGTACCGGATCGGCGGGTCCTCCGACGAGGGTCCGTCGTCGGAGGAAGACGGCACCGACGGCCGCCGCGACAGCTGAGCGGCGCGCGACGCCGCCCGTCCTGCGATGTGGCCCGCCTTTCAGGCGAGCCGCCACGGCGTCATTGCGACGCCGCCTCCTTCTCGAGCAGCTCCAGCACCGGCAGCGCCGCCGGCAACAGCGGCGCGACCTCGACCGGCAGCTGCTGCCACACGAACGCCTGCCCTTCCTTGCTGTGCGGCTCGCCCGTCCAGCCCGTCACCTTGCAGAAATAGAGCCGCACGTACGCGTGCGGATAATCGTGCTCGAGCGTATGCCAGCGGTGGCTGGCTGTGACTTCGATGCCGAGTTCCTCGTGCAATTCGCGCGCCAGCGCGTCCTCCACGCTCTCCCCGGCCTCCAGCTTGCCGCCGGGAAACTCCCAGTAGCCCTCGTACGGCTTGCCCTGCAGCCGCTGCGCGAGCAGGTAACGACCGTCCGCCTGCACCATCACGCCGACCGCGACCTCCGTCACCTTGCGTCCATCAGGCGCGCGCACGCCGCCTGCTGCGAAATCCGCACTCATGCCTGCTCCTTGCGACCCGACCAGTCGCGCGCGAATTGCCATGCGACGCGACCCGAACGCGAACCGCGCTCGAGCGCCCAGACGAGCGCGTCGCCGCGCGCCGTCTCGATCTCGGCGTCCGCGCAGCCGAAATGGCGCAGCCAATGCGCGACGATGTCGAGGTAGTCGTCCTGCTTGAACGGGTAGAAGCTGACCCACAGCCCGAAGCGCTCCGACAGCGAGATCTTTTCCTCGACGACTTCACCGGGGTGGATCTCGCCGTCCGGCAGATGCTTGTACGACTCGTTGTCGCTCATGTACTCGGGCAGCAGATGGCGGCGGTTCGACGTCGCGTAGATCAGCACGTTGTCGGACTGCGCGGCGATCGAGCCGTCGAGCGCGACCTTCAGCGCCTTGTAGCCCGACTCGCCCTCCTCGAACGACAGGTCGTCGCAGAACACGATGAACCGCTCCGGACGCTGCGCGATCAGGTCGACGATGTCGCCGAGATCGTGCAGGTCGTCCTTGTCGACTTCGATCAGGCGCAGGCCGTCCTTCGCATACGCGTTCAGGCAGGCCTTGATCAGGGACGACTTGCCGGTGCCGCGCGCACCGGTCAGCAGCACGTTGTTCGCCGGCTTGCACTGGACGAACTGTCGCGTGTTCTGCTCGATCAGCCCTTTCTGTCGATCGATGTTGTGCAGATCGTCGAGCGTAATCGACGATGCTGCCGGCACCGGCTGCAGATAGCCGCGCCCCTGGCGCTTGCGCCAGCGGAACGCGGTGGCGGCGTTCCAGTCGATGGCCGCCGGCGCGGGCGGAAGCATCCCCTCGAGGCGGCCGAGCAGCGCTTCCGCGCGCGTCAGAAACTGTTCGAGCTTGTCCATGTCGTTCGAGCGCTCCCGATCAGGAGCGGTAATCCGCGTTGATGCTCACGTAATCGTGCGAAAGATCGCACGTCCAGACCGTTGCCTGCGCGTCGCCGCGGCCGAGCAGCACGCGGATCGTGATTTCGCTCTGCTTCATCACGCGCTGGCCGTCCTCCTCCTGGTAAGCCGGATTGCGGCCGCCGGCCTTCGCGACGAGCACGTCGTCGAGATAGAGATCGATCTTGCCCACGTCGAGATCCGTGACGCCCGCGTAGCCGATCGCCGCGAGGATCCGGCCAAGGTTGGGGTCGGATGCATAGAAAGCCGTCTTCACAAGCGGCGAGTGCCCGATCGCATACGCGATCTGGCGGCACTCGGCGACGCTCTTGCCGCCTTCGACCTGCACCGTCATGAATTTCGTCGCGCCTTCGCCATCGCGCACGATCAGCTGCGACAGCACCTGGGCGACCTGCGTGACCGCGTCGCGCAGCGCCGCATAGGCCGGCGAGTCGGTCGACGTGATCACGGGCAGCGTGCTCTTGCCCGACGCGATCAGGATGAACGAGTCGTTCGTCGACGTGTCGCCGTCGATCGTGATGCAGTTGAACGAGCGGTCGGCCACTTCCTTCACGAGCGTGTCGAGCACCGGCTGCGCCACGTTCGCATCGAACGCGAGGAAGCCCAGCATCGTCGCCATGTTCGGCTTGATCATGCCCGCACCCTTGCTGATGCCCGTCAGCGTGACCGTGTGGCCGTCGATCGTCACCTGGCGCGACGTGGCCTTCGGCAGCGTGTCGGTCGTCATGATCGCCTGCGCGGCGTCGTACCAGTTCGCGGCCTTGCGGTTTGCGAGCGCTGCCGGCAGCCCGGCCTTCAGGCGGTCGATCGGCAGCGGCTCGAGAATCACGCCGGTCGAGAACGGCAGCACCTGTGCAGCGTCGATGCCCGCGAGGCGCGCGAGTTCCGAGCAGGTCTCGCGCGTGTTCGCGAGGCCCGGCTCGCCGGTGCCCGCATTCGCATTGCCCGTGTTCACGACGAGCGCGCGGATGCCCGCACCGCCGGCACGCACCTTTGCCAGGTGCTCGCGGCACACCGTCACCGGCGCGGCGCAGAAGCGATTCTCGGTGAACACGCCGGCGACCGTCGCCCCTTCGTCGACGGAGATGACCAGCACGTCCTTGCGATTCGGCTTGCGGATGTTCGCTTCCGCCCAGCCGAGCGTGACGCCGGCGACGGGATGGAGTTGGGCGGGATCGATCGACGGAAAATTGACAGCCATGGGGCACACCTGCCGGATGGAAAATGCCGGCATGCGCCGGCATCGATTGGAAGAACCGGCGGCCGCATGCGCGGGCCGCCGCAACTCACATCACTGACTCGAAGCTGCGAACGAAGCGGCACGCGAATGCTCGCCGCCGCCGATCATGACAGCTTCCCGTGACATTGCTTGTACTTCTTGCCGCTGCCGCACGGGCACGGGTCGTTGCGGCCGACCTTCGGCATCTCGCCGCCGGGGCCGCTGTGGGTCATCGCGCTACCGACCATGTCGGCCGTCGCCGTGGCCGCGGTGGCGGCTGCGACGTTCGCGACCGGCGCGCCGGATTCCGCGTAGTCGGCATGCTGATACTCGACGTTTTCGAGATGACCGCCGCGCTCCTCGATCTGCTCGGCGGCTTCCTCGAGCTGCTCCGGCGACTGGATCTGCACGTTCATCACGATGCGCGTGACTTCCTGCTTGATCGCCTCGAGCATCGCGGCGAACAGCTCGAACGCTTCGCGCTTGTATTCCTGCTTCGGGTTCTTCTGCGCATAGCCGCGCAGGTGGATGCCCTGGCGCAGGTGGTCGAGCGCCGCGAGGTGCTCGCGCCACAGGCGGTCGACCGTCTGCAGCATCACCGAGCGCTCGAACGCGCTGAACGATTCGCGGCCGACCATCGCGACCTTCGTCTCGTACTGCTCGTCGGCGGCGGTCGTCACCGCTTCGAGAATCTCCTCGGCCGTGATCGACGACGACTCGTTTACCATTTCCTGGATCGCGAGGTCGAGCTGCCAGTCGTTGCGCAGCGCTTCCTCGAGCTCGGGCACGTCCCACTGTTCCTCGATGCTGCCTTGCGGCACGAACTGGTGGACGACTTCGGCGATCACGCCATGACGCATCGCCGAGATCGTCTCGGTGATGTCGTGGGCTTCGAGCAGTTCATTGCGCTGCTGATAGATCACCTTGCGCTGGTCGTTCGACACGTCGTCGTATTCGAGCAGCTGCTTGCGGATGTCGAAGTTGCGCGCTTCGACCTTGCGCTGCGCGGACTCGATCGAACGCGTGACGATGCCGGCCTCGATCGCCTCGCCTTCCGGCATCTTCAGGCGATCCATGATCGAGCGCACGCGGTCGCCCGCGAAGATGCGCAGCAGCGGATCGTCGAGCGACAGGTAGAAGCGCGACGAGCCCGGGTCGCCCTGGCGGCCCGCACGGCCGCGCAGCTGGTTGTCGATCCGGCGCGATTCGTGGCGCTCGGTGCCGATGATGTGCAGGCCGCCCGCGGCCTTCACCTGCTCGTGCAGCGTTTCCCACTCGTCGTGCAGCTGCTTGATGCGGCGCGCTTTTTCGTCGGCGGGGATCGCGTCGTCGGCGTCGATGAACGCAGCCTGCTTCTCGGCGTTGCCGCCGAGCACGATGTCGGTACCGCGACCGGCCATGTTGGTCGCGATCGTGATGCGGTTCGGCCGACCGGCTTCCGCGACGATCGCGGCTTCACGCTCGTGCTGCTTCGCGTTCAGCACCTCGTGCGGCAGGCCGGCCTGCTTCAGCAGGTGCGACAGCAGCTCCGAGTTCTCGATCGACGTCGTGCCGACCAGCACCGGCTGGCCGCGCTCGTAGCAGTCGCGAATGTCGCGGATCACCGCGTCGTAGCGCTCCTTGGCCGTCTTGTAGATCTGGTCCTGCTTGTCGATCCGCTTCGGCGGGCGGTTGGTCGGGATCACGACCGTCTCGAGGCCGTAGATCTCGTTGAATTCGTACGCTTCGGTGTCGGCCGTACCGGTCATGCCCGCGAGCTTCGCGTACATGCGGAAGTAGTTCTGGAACGTGATCGAGGCGAGCGTCTGGTTCTCGCTCTGGATCTTCACGTGTTCCTTCGCCTCGACCGCCTGATGCAGGCCGTCGGACCAGCGGCGGCCCGCCATCAGGCGGCCCGTGAATTCGTCGACGATCACCACTTCGCCGTTCTGCACGACGTAGTGCTGGTCCTTGTGGAACAGCGTGTGCGCGCGCAGCGCGGCGTACACGTGGTGCATCAGCGTGATGTTCTGCGGTGCGTACAGGCTTTCGCCCTCGCCGATCAGGCCCCACTCGGCGAGCAGCCGCTCGGCCTTCTCGTGGCCCGACTCCGTCAGGAACACCTGGCGCGCCTTCTCGTCGAGCGTGTAGTCGCCCGGCTTCTCGACGCCCGTGCCGTCGGCCTTCTCCTCGCCGATCTGGCGCTCGAGCAGCGGCGGCAGCGCGTTCATCCGCACGTACAGTTCGGTGTGATCTTCCGCCTGGCCGGAGATGATCAGCGGCGTACGCGCCTCGTCGATCAGGATCGAGTCCACTTCGTCGACGACCGCGAAGTTCAGTGCCCGCTGCACGCGCGCGTCGGTCTCGTAGACCATGTTGTCGCGCAGGTAGTCGAAGCCGAATTCGTTGTTCGTGCCGTAGGTGATGTCCGCCGCGTAAGCTTGCTGCTTCTGGTCGTGCTCCATGCCGGACAGGTTGATGCCGACCGACAGACCGAGGAAGTTGTAGAGGCGCGCCATCCATTCGGCGTCGCGCTGCGCGAGGTAGTCGTTGACCGTCACGACGTGCACGCCACGGCCGGCCAGCGCATTCAGGTAGACGGGCAGCGTCGCGACGAGCGTCTTGCCCTCGCCGGTGCGCATTTCCGCGATCTTGCCGTAGTGGAGCACCATGCCGCCGATCATCTGCACGTCGAAGTGGCGCATCTTCAGCACGCGGCGGCTCGCCTCCCGGCAGACCGCGAACGCCTCGGGCAGCAGCTTGTCGAGCGACTCGCCGCCCGCGATCCGCTGGCGGAACTCATCCGTCTTGCCGCGCAACTGGTCGTCCGTCAGCTTCTCGATCTGCGTTTCGAGCGCATTGATCGTCGCGACGGTCTTTTGGTATTGCTTGACGAGCCGCTGGTTGCGGCTGCCAAAAATTTTCTGGAGAAAACCGGTTGTCATCGGATCGGATCCTGCGTCGCAGCACCGGCGCCCGGCGCGCGTTGCGCGCCCCGACGCCCGAGCCTCGGCGGCTTAGCGAATTAGTGGAATCAAACGAGGAATTTTAGCACGCGAGGAAGCATGCGCCGGTGTCCCGGCCGGACTCGCGCCGCACGCCAAACCCGTGCAGGCAATCGGGCGCATGGCCCGAAAGCCGCCCGTGCGCGAGCCGGCGCGGGTACAATCGGCGTCAACGTCCGCGCCCGTGCGCGCCCGAAGAATGCCTCGATGAACCGATTTTCCAAGCGTTTCGGCCCGCTCGCCGCGTATCGCCCGCAACCCGTGTCCGAAGTGCTCAACCGCACCGACGCGTTCGCGGCGCTGCGCGCCGGCGTCGAACAGGTCGCGTCGCTGCAGCGCGACCTGGCCGCGCTGCTGCCCGACTATCTCGCGAATCACGTCGAACCGGGCTCCATCAAGGACGGCACCCTGACCCTCTTTGCCGCGCACAATGCGCTCGCCGCCCGGCTGCGGCAGGTCGAGCCGCGCCTGCTCGCCGATCTTCAGAAGCGCGGCTGGCCGGTCTCGGCGCTGCGCGTGCGCGTGCGTCCGAAGGACGCGCCGGAACCCCCGCATGTGAAGCAGGCACGCATGACGACCGTCGGCGCCACCACGTTGCGCGACCTCGCCGATCACCTCGAGCCGTCGCCATTGCAGGCTGCACTCGCGCGAATGGCCGCGCGGCACGGTGCGAAGTCGTCGCGCTGAGTGCGCGCCGCCCCCGCGGGCCTGACGCCCAACAAAAAAGCGACCCGAAGGTCGCTTTTTTATTGCGGGTGCCGAACGCCGATCAGGCGAAGGCCGTCTGCGTGTCGAACGCGAAGCCGCTCGGCGCGGCTTGCGGATCGTCGAACGTGACGATCTCGTACGCGTCCTCGTGCGCGAGCAGTTCGCGCAGCAGCGCGTTGTTCAGCCCGTGACCCGACTTGTATGCGGTGTACGACGCCAGCAGCGGATGGCCGACCACGTACAGGTCGCCGATCGCGTCGAGCATCTTGTGCTTCACGAATTCGTCGTCGTAGCGCAGCCCGTCGTTGTTCAGGATCCGGTATTCGTCGAGCACGATCGCGTTGTCCATGCTGCCGCCGCGTGCGAGACCCAGCTCGCGCATCATTTCGACTTCATGGGCAAAACCGAACGTGCGCGCACGCGCGATCTCGCGCACGTACGACGTGTTCGCGAAGTCGACCTCGAGTTCCTGGCCGGTCTTGTCGACGGCCGGGTGACGGAAGTCGATCGTGAACTTCAGCTTGAAGCCGAAATACGGATCGAGACGCGCGAACTTGTCGCCGTCGCGGATTTCGACCGGTTTCTTCACCTGGATGAAGCGCTTCGGCGCGTTCTGCTCCTCGATGCCCGCGGACTGGATCAGGAACACGAAGGACGCGGCGCTGCCGTCCATGATCGGGATTTCCTCGGCCGTCACGTCGACATAGAGGTTGTCGATGCCGAGGCCGGCACACGCCGACATCAGGTGCTCGACGGTCGACACGCGCGCACCATCCTTCTGCAGCACCGACGCGAGCCGCGTGTCGCCGATCGACATCGCGGATGCCGGAATGTCGACAGGCGTGGGCAGGTCGACGCGCGAGAAAACGATCCCCGTGCCCGGCGCGGCCGGGCGGAGCGTCAGTTCGACCTTGCGGCCCGAGTGGAGACCGATGCCCACGGTCTTCACGATCGATTTGATGGTGCGCTGCTTCAGCATGATGTTCTTCATCTTGATTGAGAATATCAATCAGGAGTTATATTCGATAGGTGGGATTATAGCGTAATTCCCTATTCAACGCTGTTTGAAACTGCGTATCAATCTGTTTCGACTGTTTACCCGCGCCGATACGGGACGGGCCGATGCCCGGAACGGAGGCGTTTCCGGTCATCGGCCCGTGTTACAACTGCCCTGAGGCCGGTGAGCAGCGTTGCCGGCAGGCAACGGCGCACCGCACGATCAGGACGTCAACGTCGCGAGCACACTCGCCGCATCGCTCACTTCGAACTTGCCCGGCGCTTCGACGGCCAGCGTCTTGACCACACCGTCGTCGACCACCATCGCGTAGCGCAGGGAACGGATTCCCATGCCACGCGCGGACAAATCCTGCGTCAGCCCCAGCGCATGAGTGAAAGCAGCGCTGCCGTCCGCCATCATGCGCACCTTGCCCGCGGTGTGCAGATCACGTCCCCATGCGCCCATCACGAATGCGTCGTTGACGGACACGCACCAGAGCTCGTCGATGCCCGCCGAGCGCAGTTGCTCGGCGTGCTCGACATAGCCCGGCACATGCTGCGCCGAACAGGTCGGCGTGAAAGCGCCCGGCAATCCGAAGATCACCACCCGCTTTCCCGCAACCTGATCGCGCACGCTGCAGGCATTCGGCCCCAGCGTGCAGCCTTCGCGCGCGTCGTCGATGAACTCGAACAGTTGCGCGTCGGGCAGCGCGTCGCCCACTTGAATCATGGCTGGTCCCTCATAGCGATACGGTTTTTCGGCGTATTGCGGACAGCACGTCCCATCCCGCTCCGCTCACGCGAAGAGGGCACGTTTCCCGGCCCGGCGTCGCATTCGACGCGGCCTGTCGTGGTCCGTGGCATCCGTCACGCCGGCGTTACCGCGGCAATCTCGTCGATCGCGCCGCGGCTTCGCCTGTGTGTGCGTCGTCAGTCAGCCTGCTTGCGCAGGAAAGCCGGGATGTCGTACGTGTCGACACCCTTCTCCTGCAGCGCCTGCACGTGCGATGCCGCGGTTTCGCGCGAGTTGCGCCACACCGCCGGCGTATCGAGCGCGCCATAGTCGGCCGTGCTGACGTGCTGCGGTTGCGCATAGCCGTGCGAGACCGCGCTGACCGGCTGGTTGTCGGTACCCGTGCGCAGCAGCGTCATCGGAGCCGATTGCTGCTTCTTCGCCGCACGGCCCAGACCCGTCGCCACGACCGTCACGCGCAGTGCATCGCCCATTGCGTCGTCGTACACCGCACCGAAGATCACCGTGGCGTCTTCCGCCGCGTAGCTCTTGATCGTGTTCATCACTTCGCGCGTTTCCGACAGGCGCAGCGAACGGCTCGACGTGATGTTGACCAGCACGCCGCGCGCGCCCGACAGATCGACGCCTTCGAGCAGCGGGCTCGCCACGGCCTGTTCCGCCGCGAGGCGTGCGCGATCGACGCCGGCGACCGTCGCCGTGCCCATCATCGCCTTGCCCTGCTCGCCCATCACCGTCTTCACGTCTTCGAAGTCGACGTTCACGAGGCCATCGACATTGATGATTTCGGCAATGCCTGCAACCGCGTTGTTCAACACGTCGTCCGCGCACTGGAAGCACTTGTCCATCTCGGCGTCATCGCCCATCACGTCGAACAGCTTGTCGTTCAGGACGACGATCAGCGAGTCGACGTGATCCTCCAGTTGCTGCGAGCCTGCTTCCGCGACGCGCATGCGCTTGCCGCCTTCGAATTCGAACGGCTTGCTGACGACACCCACCGTCAGGATGCCCATCTCCTTCGCGATCTGCGCGACCACCGGCGCCGCGCCCGTGCCCGTACCGCCACCCATGCCGGCCGTGATGAACACCATGTGCGCGCCACGCAGCGCGTCGGCGATGCGCTCGCGCGCCTCTTCCGCCGCCGCCTTGCCCATTTCCGGCTTCGCGCCGGCGCCGAGGCCGGTGTTGCCGAGCTGGATCACGGACGGTGCGCGCGCGCGCGACAACGCCTGTGCATCGGTGTTCATCACGATGAAGTCGACGCCCTGCACGCCACGGTTGATCATGTGCTGAACGGCATTGCCGCCAGCGCCGCCAACGCCGACCACCTTGATGATGGTGCCGTTGGTTTCGGTTTCCAGCATTTCGAATTCCATTGTTGCCTCCGTCAAGAAAATAAAACTACTCGGCCGTTATTCGGCAGGAGATCGGGCAACCCCCTGTCGCGCGCCAGCCGCCGGCACCGGCGCGAATTTCGATTCGGTTCGTCAGAAGTTGCTCAGGAACCATTCCTTCATCCGCGAGAAGATCTGCCCCGCGTTGCCGGACTGCACGGCGACCTTGCGGCCGCGCATGCGCTGAGCACTGCCTTCGACGAGCAGGCCCATCGCCGTCGAGTAGCGCGGATTGCGCACCACGTCGGCGAGGCCGCCTGCGTATTCCGGCGCGCCGATGCGCACCGGTTTCAGGAAAATGTCTTCGCCGAGCTCGACCATGCCCGGCATCATCGAAGCCCCGCCGGTAATGACCACGCCGGAGCTCAGCAGTTCTTCGTAACCCGACTCGCGCACGACCTGCTGCACGAGCGAGAACAGTTCCTCGACGCGCGGCTCGATCACGGCCGCGAGCGCCTGGCGCGACAGCGTGCGCGGGCCGCGTTCGCCGAGGCCCGGCACTTCGACCATCTCGTCCGGATCGGCGAGCGCCTGCTTCGCGATCCCGTAGCCGACCTTGATGTCTTCCGCATCCGGCGTCGGCGTGCGCAGCGCCATCGCGATGTCGCTCGTGATCTGGTCGCCGGCGATCGGAATCACCGCGGTATGGCGGATCGCGCCTTCGGCGAAGATCGCGATGTCGGTCGTGCCGCCGCCGATGTCGACCAGCACCACGCCGAGATCCTTTTCGTCTTCCGTCAGCACGGCCAGCGACGACGCGAGCGGCTGCAGGATCAGGTCGTTCACTTCCAGCCCGCAGCGACGCACGCACTTGACGATGTTCTGCGCGGCACTGACCGCGCCCGTCACGATGTGCACCTTCACCTCGAGGCGGATGCCGCTCATCCCGATCGGCTCGCGCACGTCTTCCTGGCCGTCGATGATGAATTCCTGCGTGAGGATGTGCAGCACCTGCTGGTCGGTCGGGATGTTGATCGCCTTCGCGGTCTCGATCACGCGCGCGACGTCCGTCTGCGTGACTTCCTTGTCCTTGATCGCGACCATCCCGCTCGAGTTGAAGCTGCGGATATGGCTGCCGGCAATCCCCGTGAACACGTTGGTGATCTTGCAGTCGGCCATCAGCTCGGCTTCCTCGAGCGCGCGCTGGATCGACTGCACGGTGGCCTCGATATTGACCACCACGCCCTTCTTCAGACCCTTCGATTCGCTCTGGCCGAGGCCGATCACCTCGTAATGGCCTTCGCCCTTCAGCTCGGCGACGATGGCCACCACCTTCGACGTGCCGATGTCGAGGGAAACCAGCAGATCCTTGTAGTCTTTGCTCATAAAGTGCTCTTGCGTGTGATCTCTCGTTACTTCTTGCGCTTGTCGGTATCGGTCAGGAACCGCATGCCTGCCGCACGAATCGCGAATCCGTTCGGATAACGCAGGTCCGCGTACTCGATGTCGTTGCCCCAACGCTCCGTGACGGCCGACCACGCGGCGACGAGGCGCTGGCTCCGGTCATGCAGGGTCTCGCTGGTGCGCTCCTTGCCCAGCTCGACCTGCATGCCGTTCGACAGCTTCACCGTCCACGCGTAGCGCGCCGACAGCGTCACTTCTTCCGGCGCCGCCTTCAGCGGCGCAAACCAGTTCGTGAAGTCGCGATACCGCGTGACGACTTCCTTCGCACTGCCCTCCGGGCCGTCGAACGCCGGCAGTTCCTGATCCAGTTCGCCCTGGTTCGCGGTGAACAGCTCGCCGTCGACGCTCACGAGCTGCGCGCTGCCCCAGGTCCCGAGCGGTTTGTACTCCTCGAGCGTGACAGCCAGCGCATTCGGCCACACCCGGCGCACGCTCGCGTGGCGCACCCACGGCATCTGCTCGAACGCGGCACGCGCCGTATCGAGATCGACCGTGAAGAAATTGCCCTTCAGCCGGCCGACCACGCCCGCACGCACCGTCGGCGTGTTGATGTGCTCGGTGTCGCCGTCGATCCGGATTTCGCGCAGCGCGAACGTCGGACGCTGGATCAGCCAGTAGCAGCCGGCCGCCGCCAACACGAGCAGCAACAGCGCGTACAGCGCGCTGGCGGCAAGGTTGAGTTGGCGAACGTTGTTCCACATACGTCGTTCCGTTCCTGCGTCAGTCGTTGAGCGTAAGCGACAGCACCTTCACGACCAGCTCCGAATAGCTGATGCCGATCGACCGCGCGGCCTTCGGCGGCAGCGAGTGGTCGGTCATCCCGGGGGCCGTGTTCACTTCCAGGAAATACGCGTTGCCGGCGGCATCGAGCATGAAGTCCGCCCGACCCCAGTCGGTGCAGCCGAGCACGTCGAACGCGCGGCGCGCGATGCGCTTCAGTTCCGTTTCCTGTTCCGCGGGCAGCCCGCACGGAATCAGGTACTGCGTATCGTCGGCGACATACTTCGCGTGGTAGTCGTAGAACTCGCCGGCCGGCACGATCTTGATGAGCGGCAGGTCGAGATCGCCGGCGATGCACGCGGTGTATTCGCCGCCGCCTTCGATGCTCTTCTCGACGATCACGATCTTGTCGTGCGTCGCCGCTTCCGACAGTGCGGCGGGCAACGCGTCGGCCGTCTTCACCTTCAGCACCGCGACGCTCGAGCCTTCGCTCGCCGGCTTCACGAACAGCGGCAGGCCGAGCTTCGCGACGATGTCCGCCGCGCGCGCCGCGTAGTCGTCGCCGCGCATCACCGTCTCGAACGGCGGCGTCGGCACGCCCGTCTGCTGCCACACGAGCTTCGTGCGGAACTTGTCGAGGCCGAGCGCCGAGCCGAGCACGCCGCTGCCCGTGTAGCGGATTCCGTAGAAATCGAGCGCGCCCTGGATCTGGCCGTTCTCGCCGTAGCCGCCGTGCAGCGCGTTGAACGCGCGCACAAAGCCTTCGTCCTTCAGCGCCGACAACGGCCGCTCGGCCGGGTCGAACGGATGCGCGTCAACGCCCGCGTCACGCAGGCCCTGCAGCACGAGACGGCCCGAGGTGAGCGACACCTCGCGCTCGGCGGATTCGCCGCCGAACAACACCGCCACCTTGCCGAAACGTTTCGGATCGATCCCGCTCATGTCATGCCTTCTGTTGTGTGTGTTGCACGAGCTTCGCCGGCACGCCGCCGATCGAACCCGCGCCCATCGTGATCACCACGTCGCCGTTCTGCGCGACCTTGGCCAGTGCGTCCGGCACGTCGTCGACCGTCGCGACGAACACCGGGTCAACCTTGCCCACCGCGCGCAGCGCACGCGACAGCGCGTCGCCGTTGGCCGTCGCGATCGCCGCTTCGCCCGCGGCATAGACTTCCGTCAGCACCAGCGCGTCGACCGTCGACAGCACGTTGACGAAGTCGTCGAAGCAATCGCGCGTGCGCGTGTAGCGGTGCGGCTGGAACGCCAGCACGAGGCGGCGGCCCGGGAACGCGCCGCGCGCGGCCGCGATCGTCGCGGCCATCTCGACGGGGTGATGGCCGTAGTCGTCGATCAGCGTGTAGTGGCCGCCGTCCGCGCTCGGCACCTCGCCGTAGCGCTGGAAGCGTCGGCCGACGCCGTTGAATTCCGCCAGCGCCAGCTGGATCGCGTCGTCCGCCACGCCGAGATCGGTCGCGATCGCGATCGCCGCGAGCGCGTTCTGCACGTTGTGCAGGCCCGGCAGGTTCAGCACCACCGCGAGCGGCGCACGGCCTTCGCGGATCACCGTGAAGTGCATGCGGCCGTCGCGCGCGTCGATGTCTTCCGCACGCACCTGCGCGTCCGGCGACAGCCCGTAGCGCACGACCGGCTTCGAAATGAACGGGATGATCTGCCGCACGTTCGGATCGTCGACGCACACCACCGCGCTGCCGTAGAACGGCAGACGCTGCGTGAATTCGATGAACGCCTGCTTGAGCCGCGCGAAATCGTGGCCGTAGGTGTCCATGTGATCGGCGTCGATGTTCGTGATGACTTCGATCACCGGATACAGGTTCAGGAACGACGCGTCCGACTCGTCGGCCTCGGCGACGATGAAGTCGCCCGTGCCGAGCCGCGCGTTCGCGCCGGCGCTGATCAGCCGGCCGCCGATCACGAAGGTCGGATCCAGCCCGCCCGCCGCGAGCACGCTCGCGACGAGGCTCGTCGTCGTGGTCTTGCCGTGCGTGCCGGCGATCGCGATCCCCTGCTTCAGGCGCATCAGCTCCGCGAGCATCACCGCGCGCTGCACGATCGGCACGCGCTGGTGGCGCGCGGCGAGCACTTCGGGGTTGTCCGAGCGCACGGCCGTCGACACGACGACCGCGTTCGCGCCCTCGATGTTCGCCGCGTCGTGCCCGATCGCGATCCGCGCGCCGAGCGCCGCGAGGCGATCGGTCACCGCGTTGCGCGACAGGTCGGAGCCGCTGACCTCGTAGCCGAGGTTGACGAGCACTTCGGCGATGCCGCTCATGCCCGCGCCGCCGATCCCGACGAAATGAATGTGTTTGACGATGTGTTTCATTGCAGTTGTTCCAGGTTCGCGCCGGCCACCTTCGCGCAGACGCGCGCGACTTCGTCGGTGGCCTCGGGCTTCGCCAGCGAGCGCGAACGCTCCGCCATGTCCGCGAGCGACGCCCGCGACTGGCCGCGCAGCCAGTCGGCAAGCAGTTCCGCCGACAGGTCGCGTTGTTGCACCAGCACCGCCGCGCCCGCATCGGCGAGGAACGCGGCGTTGGTCGTCTGGTGGTCGTCGACCGCGTACGGGAACGGCACGAACAGCGCCGCCACGCCCACCGCCGCGATTTCCGACACCGTCATCGCGCCGGAGCGGCAGATCACGAGATCCGCCGCCGCGTACGCGGTGGCCATGTCGTCGATGAACGGCACGAGCCGCACGTCGTCGCCGCCGGTGAATCCGGCCGCTTCGTAATTCGCCTTCAGCGCGTCGATGTGCTTCGCGCCGGCCTGGTGCACGATGCGCGGGCGCTCGCCCGGCGCCAGCAGCGCCAGCGCGCGCGGCACGACTTCGTTCAGCGCGGCGGCGCCGAGACTGCCGCCGACGACCAGCACGTTCAGCGGGCCGCTGCGCGACGCATAGCGTGCTTTGGGCGTTTCCGTGCGCGCAAGTTCCGCGCGAATCGGGTTGCCGGTCCATTCCGCGTGCGGCAGTGCGCCAGGGAACGCGACGAGCACGCGCTTCGCGAATTTCGCGAGCACCTTGTTCGCGAGACCGGCGATCGAATTCTGTTCGTGCAGCACGAGCGGGCGGCCCGACAGCGCGGTCATCACGCCCGCCGGGAACGTGATGTAGCCGCCCATCCCGAGCACGACGTCCGGCCGCACGCGGCGCAGCGCGCCGAGACTCTGCCAGCACGCGCGCAGCAGGTTGAACGGCAGCGTCAGCTTGGTCTTCAGGCCCTTGCCGCGCAGTCCGCCGAAGCGCACGTATTCCATCGGAATGCCGTGCTTCGGCACGAGCGTCGCTTCCATCCCGGCCGGATTGCCGAGCCACACGACGCGCCAGCCCGCCGCTTCCATCCGGTGCGCGACGGCGAGCCCCGGGAACACGTGGCCCCCGGTGCCGCCTGCCATCACCATCAGCGTGCGTCGCGACGCGGTCATACCTTCCCTCCCCGCATCAATACGCGATTTTCATAGTCGACCCGCAACAGCACCGCAAGCGCGACACAGTTCAGCAGGATGCCCGAGCCGCCGTAGCTCACGAGCGGCAGCGTCAGGCCCTTGGTCGGCAGCAGGCCGAGGTTCACGCCCATGTTGATGAACGTCTGCGCGCCGAACCAGATGCCGATGCCCTTCGCCATCAGGCCCGCGAACGTGCGGTCGAGCGCGAGCGCCTGACGGCCGATCTCGAACGCGCGGCGTACGATCCAGTAAAACAGCAGGATCACGACCAGCACGCCGACGAAGCCGAGTTCCTCGCCGATCACCGCGAGGATGAAGTCGGTATGCGCTTCGGGCAGGTAGTTCAGCTTCTCGACGCTGCCGCCGAGGCCGACGCCGAACCACTCGCCGCGGCCGAACGCGATCAGCGAGTGCGTGAGCTGGTACGCCTTGCCCTGCGCATAGCGTTCGTCCCACGGATCGAGGTACGCGAAGATCCGCTCGCGACGCCACGGCGACAGCCATACGAGCATCGTGAAGGTGCCAACCGCCGTCGCGACCAGGCCGCCGAACAGCTTGCCGTTCACGCCGCCGAGGAACAGCACGCCCATCGCGATCGCGGCGACCACCATGAACGCGCCCATGTCCGGCTCGAGCAGCAGCAGCGCGCCGACGAGACCGACCGCGAACGCCATCGGCAGGAAGCCCTTCGCGAAGCTCTGCATGTATTCCTGCTTGCGCACCGTGTAGTTCGCCGCGTAGATCGTCACCGCGAGCTTCATGATTTCCGACGGCTGCATGTTGGTGATGCCGAGCGGAATCCAGCGGCGCGCACCGTTCACCCCCTTGCCGACGTGCGGGATCAGCACGATCACGAGGCCGACCAGTGCGATCAGGAAGAGATGCGGCGCGTATTTGTCCCAGGTCGACACGGGCACGCGGAACGCGATCACCGCCGCGATGAACGCGACGCCAAGCGACACGCAGTGGCGCATCAGGAACGCATAGTCGTGATACGACGCGTATTTCGGCGAATCGGGCATCGCGATCGACGCCGAGTACACCATCACCACGCCGAGCCCGAGCAGCGCGATCGCGACCCACAGCAGCGAGTAGTCGAAATCGAGCATCCGCGAGCGGCTCGGCCGCACGCCATTGACGACGCTCGCGAGGCCGCCGGTCGCGGCGCGCGTGGCCGACGCGACGCGGCCGCCGGCAGCATTGCCGCCGGTGTCGCGCCGGTCGTTGAAACGGGAGACGAGGCGATCGGACCAGCTCATGGCGTCGCTCCTTTGTCGATGGCGATTTCATCCACCGCCGCGCGGAACACATCCGCGCGATGGGCGTAGTTCCTGAACATGTCGAGGCTCGCGCACGCGGGCGACAGCAGCACCGCATCGCCCGGCTCGGCGAGGTCGGCGGCGGCATGCACCGCGCCTTCGAGCGTCGCGTGGTCGGCGAGCGGCACGCCGGTTTCGGCGAGCGTGTCGCGAATCGCCGGCGCATCGCGGCCGATCAGCATCACCGCACGGCACCAGCGCGCGACCGGCGCGACCAGCGGCGCGAAATCCTGACCCTTGCCGTCGCCGCCGGCGATCAGCACGGTCTTCTGCGCGAGCCCGTCGAGCGCGGCCACCGTCGCGCCGACGTTCGTTCCCTTGCTGTCGTCGACGTAGTCCACGTCGTCGATCGTCGCGATCACTTCGACGCGATGCGCCTCGCCGCGGTATTCGCGCAGCGCGTGCAGCAACGGCGCGGCCGGCAGATCGATCGCGCGTGCAAGCGCGAACGCGGCCAGCGCGTTCGCCGCGTTGTGCAGCCCGCGGATGCGCAGCGCGTCGGCCGGCATCAGGCGCTTCTGCGCGATGTCGGGCGTATGCGTGCCGTCGCGCTTGCGGCGACGGCTCGTCGTCGTCTCGTCCGGCGCGTCGCGGTCGACCGCTTCGACCAGCCACGCAATGCCGTTGTCGCGCGACAGGCCATAGTCGCCGTCCTGCGTCGGTTCGTTCAGGCCGAACGTGACCGTGCGCGCCGCATCGGCCGCGCCGGCGGCCGGCGCGAACTTCATCACGGCCGCATCGTCGCGGTTGAGCACGCGCGTGGTCGTCGCGCCGAAGATCCGGCCCTTCGCGGCCGCATAGGCGTCGAAGCTGCCATGCCAGTCGAGGTGATCCTGCGTGATGTTGAGGATCGCGGCCGCGTCCGGTGCGAACGTGCGTGCCGTCTCGAGCTGGAAACTCGACAGTTCGAGCACCCAGACGTCGGGCAACGCGGTATCGTCGATCGCGCCCGCGAGCCGGTCGAGCATCGCCGGGCTGATGTTGCCGGCGACGGCGACCTTCTTGCCCGAACGCTGGCACAGCAGGCCCGTGAGGCTCGTCGTCGTGGTCTTGCCGTTGGTGCCGGTGATCGCGAGCACCTTCGGCTGGTAGCCGCTCGTGCCGAGCGCGCGCAGCGCCTGCGCGAAGAATTCCAGTTCGCCCCACACGGCGATCGCGCGCTCGTTCGCGGCCGCGATCAGCGCCGCCAGTGCCGGTTCGAGCGGCGACAGGCCGGGGCTCAGCCCGACGATCTCGATGCCGCCGTCGAGCAGTGCAGGCGTGAACGGCCCGCCGACGAACTCCGCATCGATGCCTTCGGCCTGCAGCGCGGCAAGGTTCGGCGGCGCCTCGCGGGTATCGGCAATTCGCAGCCGGCACCCGTGCCTCGCGCACCATCGCGCGATCGCGAGACCCGATTCCCCGAGCCCCAGTACGAGCACCATCGGCCGCTGCCGATCTCCAAACATCTCGCCAGACATCCTTGTTACCTTTCCTTTACCGCAACTTGAGGGTGGACAGACCGAACAGGCACAGCATCAGCGTGATGATCCAGAAACGCACCACCACCTGCGTTTCCTTCCAGCCGGACAATTCGAAATGGTGATGCAGCGGTGCCATCTTCAGCAGGCGCCGCCCTTCGCCGTAACGCTTCTTCGTGTACTTGAACCACGACACCTGCAGCATCACCGACAGCGTTTCCGCGACGAAGATGCCGCCCATGATGAACAGCACGATTTCCTGGCGCACGATCACCGCGACCGTGCCGAGCGCGCCGCCAAGCGCCAGCGCGCCGACGTCGCCCATGAACACCTGCGCGGGGTGCGTGTTGTACCAGAGGAACGCGAGCCCTGCCCCGCCCATCGCGGAGCAGAAGATCAGCAATTCACCGGCGCCCGGGATGTGCGGGAACAGCAGATATTTCGAATAGACCGAGCTGCCCATCACGTACGCGAACACGCCGAGCGACGCACCGACCAGCACGACCGGCATGATCACGAGACCGTCGAGGCCGTCGGTCAGGTTCACCGCGTTGCTCGCGCCGACGATCACGAAGTAGGTCAGCACGATGAAGCCCCAGACGCCCAGCGGGTAGCTGATCGACTTCAGGAACGGCAACATCAGGTCGGCCCGCGCGGGCAGCCCCATCGACAGGCCGCTGCGCACCCACGCCATGAACAGGTCGAACACACGCACGTTGTTCGCCTCGGACACGCTGAATGCGAGGTAGACCGCCGCGAACAACCCGATCACCGACTGCCAGAAATACTTCTCGCGCGACGACATCCCGCGCGGGTCCTTGTAGACGACCTTGCGGTAGTCGTCGACCCAGCCAATGACGCCGAAGCCGAACGTGACGAGCATCACGATCCAGATGAAACGGTTCGTCAGGTCGCCCCACAGCAGCGTCGCGACCGCGATGCCGATCAGGATCAGCACGCCGCCCATCGTCGGCGTGCCGGACTTGACGAGATGGCTCTGCGGGCCGTCCTTGCGCACGGCCTGCCCGACCTTCATTTGCGTCAGCTTGCGGATCACCCACGGTCCGCACACGAGCCCGATCCCGAGCGCGGTGATGGTAGCCATCACCGCACGGAACGTCAGGTACGTGAACAAGCGCAAAAAGCTTGCGTCTCCTTGCAGCCATTGCGCCAGCGCCAGCAGCATGCTTCCTTCCTTCTACTCAGTGTGCAGCGGGCACCGTGCCCGCCGCGGGTTGTTTCGTCAGCGCGTCGACCACGCGCTCCATCTTCATGTACCGCGAGCCCTTCACGAGCACCGTCGCCTGCGCGCCGTAGCCCGCCGCGAGCAGCGCCGTCACCAGCGCGCCGACGTCGCCGAAATGGCGGGCCGTGTCGCCGTACGCGGTACATGCATCGCGCGACGCATCGCCGAGCGCGAACAGCGCATCGATGCCGCGCTCGCGCGCATACGCGCCGATCTCCCGGTGAAATGCCGGGCCTTCGTCGCCCACCTCGCCCATGTCGCCGATCACCAGCACGCGCGGCGCCGGTTGTGCGGCCAGCACGTCGATCGCCGCGCGCATCGAATCGGGGTTCGCGTTGTAGGTGTCGTCGACGACCGTCGCGCCCGCGAGGCTGCCGACATCCGCTCGCCGGACCTGCAAACGGCCCTTGACCGGCTCGAACGATTCGAGGCCCTGCTTGATCGCGGCCAGCTCGATACCGGCCGCGAGCGTCGCGGCCGTGGCCGCCAATGCGTTGCGTGCGTTGTGCTCGCCGAGCGCGCGCAGCCGCACCGTCACCGAGCCGGACGGCGTGTCGATCGCAAGCTCGCCGCCGTGCAGACGGCCCGTGACCTGCGCTTCGATCTGCCGTTCGGCGTCGTGCAGCGCGAAATCGAGAATCCGGTTGCCGGTCGCCGCGACACGCCAGATACCGGCGTACGCGTCGTCGGCCGGAAACACCGCGACGCCGTCCGGCGTCAGCGCGTGGATCACGGCCGCGTGTTCGAGCGCGACCGCCTCGACCGTCGCCATGAATTCCTGGTGTTCGCGCTGCGCATTGTTGACGAGCGCGACGGTCGGCGCCGCGAGGCGCGCGAGAACTTCGGTCTCGCCCGGGTGATTCATCCCGAGCTCGATCACCGCGACGCGATGCGCGTCCGACAGGCGCAGCAGCGTCAGCGGCACGCCGATGTCGTTGTTCAGGTTGCCGGCCGTCGCCAGCCGCGCGTCTGCGCCGACGGCCGCCGTGAAGATCGACGCGATCATTTCCTTGACGGTCGTCTTGCCGTTGCTGCCCGTCACCGCGACGAGCGGCACCGCGAAGCGCTTGCGCCAGCCGTGCGCGAGCGCGCCGAGCGCGGCACGCGTTTCACCGCCCTCGACGACCGGCATCGCCAGGCCCGCCGGCGCATGCGCGACGAGCGCCGCGGCCGCGCCGCGCGCGGCCACGTCGCCGAGGAAGTCGTGCGCGTCGAAGCGCTCGCCCTTCAGCGCGACGAACAGGTCGCCCGGGCCGACCGTGCGGCTGTCCGTCGACACGCGCTCGAAGGTGGTGTCCGGATCGCCGTGGACGGTCGCGCCGGGAATCAGGCGCGCGGCTTCGCCGAGACTGAGCATCGTCATTGGCCGCCTCCCTTGCCGTGCGTCGCGCGTGCCGCGAGCGCGAGCCGCGCGTGATCCTGATCGGAGAACGCGCGCTTCTTGCCCATGATTTCCTGCGTCGCCTCGTGCCCCTTGCCGGCCAGCACGACGACGTCCTCGCGGGCGGCACCGCGCACGGCCTGCAGGATCGCGCTCGCGCGATCCTCGATGCGGCGTGCGCGATCGGGCGCGGTCATCCCCGCGATGACCTGGTCGATGATGCGCTGCGGATCCTCGCTGCGCGGATTGTCGCTCGTGACGACGACTTCGTCGGCGAGCCGCT
The DNA here is from genome assembly GCF_001522185.1 of Burkholderia sp. RF2-non_BP3. Lineage (NCBI taxonomy): Bacteria > Pseudomonadati > Pseudomonadota > Betaproteobacteria > Burkholderiales > Burkholderiaceae > Burkholderia > Burkholderia sp. RF2-non_BP3. Next base: position 281,359 of record NZ_LOSU01000032.1, read on the forward strand.
CGGCGATCGCGCCCATCAGCGGGCGCTTCGTCGCGTCGCGATCGCCGCCGCAGCCGAACATGCAGACGAGCCGCCCGCCGCGCGCCGCCGCGATCGGGCGCAATGCATCGAGCGTCTTGTCGAGCGCATCGGGCGTGTGCGCGTAGTCGATCACGACCAGCGGTTCGTCGTTCTGCAGCCGGCCGCCAAGGCGCTGCATGCGCCCGTTGACGGACTCGAGCCGCGCAATCTCCGCGACGGCCGCATCGAACGGCACGTCGGCCGCGAGCAGCGAGCCGAGCACCGCGAGCAGGTTGCTGACGTTGAACGTGCCGAGCGTGCCGACCTCGACGTCCGCGTCGCCCCACGACGAGCGCAGGCGGAAAGCCGTGCCCGTGGCGGTCGCGCGCACGTCGAGCGCGACCAGCTCGCGATCGGCGTCGGCCGCCTGCACGTCGCCGACCCCGTATGCGATCGTGCGCACGCGGCCGACCAGCTTCTCGAGCAGGCGGCGGCCGGCTTCGTCGTCGCGATTGACGACCGCCGCGCGCAGACCGCGCCACGCGAACAGCTTCGACTTCGCGGCTTCGTACGCGTCGAACGTGCCGTGATAGTCGAGGTGATCCTGCGTGAGGTTCGTGAAGACGGCGATGTCGAATGCCGTGCCGTTCACGCGGCCCTGATGCAGCGCGTGCGAAGACACTTCCATCGCGACGGCCTTCGCGCCCGCGTCGTGCAGTTGCGCGAGGCTGCGCTGCAGCTGCGGCGCGTCAGGTGTCGTGAAGCCGGTCGGCACCAGCTGCCCCGGCATGCCGCTGCCGAGCGTGCCGATCAGCGCGCACGGCTGGTGCAGCGCCGTCAGCGCGGCCGCGATCCATTGCGTGCAGGACGTCTTGCCGTTGGTGCCGGTCACGCCGATGGCGAGCAGGCTGTCGCTCGGGTCGCCGTACCAGCCGCTGGCGATCTCGCCGGCCAGCTGGTCGAGCGCCGGCACCGCGAGTGCGACGGGCACGGCCGGCGCGGCTTCGAGACCTTCCGGCTGATACAGCACGGCGGCCGCGCCGTGCGCGACGGCATCGGAAATGAAGGCGCGATTGTCTGCCCCGTCGACCGCATAGCCGAGGAACACGTCGCCTGCCTTCAGGCTGCGCGTGTCGGCATGCAGTTGCGCCGCGGGGGCCACATGCTGGCGCAGCCACGCAAGCGCGGCCGCGATCTGCTGATGCGCCGGATGGGAACTGCGAGCGGCGCTCATCGAACAACTCCTGGTGAATTACGTGTCGTGCTGGATACGATCATATGCTTCGCGCCGCCGCCCGCGGCGAGCTTTTGCGGGCCCGTCCCGGCGGGCGCGCCAGGCGCGTCGTCGGACACGACGAGCTGCTTGATCGGCATGTTCGGCGGCACGTTCAGCGCGCGCATCGTATCGCCCGCGATCGCCGAGAATACGGGGCCCGACACCTGGCCGCCGAAGTGGCTGCCGGCGGTCGGCTCGTCGACCGACACCGCGATCACGACGCGCGGATTCGGCATCGGCGCCATGCCGACGAACGACGCGCGGTACTTGCGCGTGTAGCCGTGACCTTCATGCTTGTACGCGGTACCGCTCTTGCCGCCGACCCGATAACCCGGCACGGCCGCATCCGGCGACGTGCCGCCCGGCGCCACCACCGTTTCGAGCATCGCGCGCACTTCGCGCGCGGTGGTCGGGTTGAACACCTGCGTGCCCACGATCGGCTGATTGGGGTCGGTCTTGAAAATGGTCACGGGCATCAGCTCGCCGTCATGCGCGATCGCCGTGTAGGCGCGCGCAAGCTGGAACAGCGACACCGACAGGCCGTAGCCGTACGACATCGTCGCCTGCTCGATGCGGCGCCAGCTCTTCCACGGACGCAGGCGGCCGGCCACCGCGCCCGGAAACCCGACCTTCGGCGCCTGGCCGAGGCCGATGCTCGTATACATATTCCACATTTCCTCGGGCCGCATCGTCATCGCGATCTTCGTCGCACCGATGTTGCTCGACTTCTGGATCACGCCGCCGACCGTCAGCGTGCCGAAACCTGCGTCGTCGGTGATCGGAGCGCCGTCGAGCACGAAATGCCCGTTGCCCGTCTCGACGAGCGTGTTCGGCGTCACGCGGTGCAGGTCGAGCGCGAGCGACACCGTAAACGGCTTCATGATCGAACCCGGTTCGAACACGTCGGTCATGATCCGGTTGCGCAACTGCTCGCCCGTCATGCGCGAGCGGTCGTTCGGGTTGTACGTCGGGTAGTTGACGAGCGCGAGCACCTCACCGGTGCGCACGTCGACGACCATCGCCGCGCCGGCCTTCGCCTTGAACTTCTCGACGGCGGCCTTCAGGTTCGCATACGCGATGTACTGGATCTTGCTGTCGATCGACAGGTCGACGTCCGTCCCGTTGTGCGGCGGGATCTGTTCGGCGACATCCTCGACGATGTGCCCCATCCGGTCCTTGATCACGCGGCGCACGCCGGACGTGCCGGACAGCATCTTCTGGTCGCCGAGTTCGACGCCTTCCTGCCCTTCGTCCTCGACGTTCGTGAAGCCGATCAGGTGAGCGGTGATCTCGCCTTCCGGATAGAAGCGCTTGTATTCGTTGCGCTGATAGATACCGGGAATGTCGAGCGCGGCGACCTTGTCCGCGACGTCGATCGGCACCTGGCGCTTTACGTAGACGAAACCCTTGTCCTGCGACAGCTTCACGCGCAGTTCCTTCGGCGTCATGCCGAGGAGCTTGCCGAGCTGGTTGACCTTGCCGGCGTCGAGATCGTCCGGCACGGCGTCCGGAATCGCCCAGATCGCGCGCACGGGCAGACTCGTCGCGAGCACGAGCCCGTTACGGTCGAGGATCTTGCCGCGCGTGGCCGGCAGCTCGATCGTGCGCTGGTAGCGGCTCTCGCCCTGCTTCTGATAGAACGCGTTGCCGGGGCCCTGGATCCAGAATGCCCGCGCGGCGAGCGCGACGAACGCCATGAACAGCAGGAACACGACGAGTTTCGAGCGCCACATCGGCAGGTGCACGCCGAGCACGGGGCTCGACGAGAACTTCACGTCCTGGCGCTTTTGCGACGGCTTCATCGCGCGCCTCCGTTGCCCTTGGTGGCCGTATCGGCCGACGCGGGAATCGGCGCGTCGGTCGCCTTCGCGGCGCCCGACGGCAGTGTCAGGTACTGGGTGCGACCCGTCGTGATCGGCTGCATCTTCAGCGAATCGTTCGCGAGCTGCTCGATGCGGGACGTCTTGGACAGCGCGCTCTGCTGATATTGAAGCTGCGCGTAGTCCTGCTGGAGCTGACGCTCCTGCGACTGCGCGCGCTGCAGCTGAATGAAGATCTGGCGCTGCTGGTTCGTCGAGTTGACGACCGACAGCGCGCAGCCCATCACGATGATCAGCAGGAAGATGTTGAAGCGGCTCATGGCGTGACGCGCTCCGCGATGCGCATCACGGCCGACCGGGCGCGCGGATTCGCGGCGACTTCCGCCTCGCTCGGGAACTGACGGCTGATGATCTTGAGCGGCGGGCTCGGGAGGTCGACGGCGCGGATCGGCAGGCGACGATCGACCGCGGGCGCACTCGCGTGCGCCTGCATGAATCGCTTGACGATCCGGTCCTCGAGTGAATGAAAGCTGATGACCACCAGCCGCCCCCCTTGCTCCAGCAACGACAATGCCGCGTCTAGTACGACTTGCAGGTCCGCAAGCTCTTGATTGACGTGAATCCGTATAGCCTGAAAGGTGCGGGTTGCCGGATCCTTGCCCTTCTCACGGGTTTTGACGACGTTACCCACGATTTGGGCAAGCTCGCCCGTGGTGTCGAGAGGCCCAAGACGGTCGGACTCTGCCCGGCGAGCAACAAGCGCCTTTGCAATCTGAAAAGCAAACCGTTCTTCCCCATAATCTCGTATCACCTCCGTCAATTCCTGCACCGAAGCCCGCGCGAGCCACTCGGCCGCCGACTCGCCGCGCGTCGGATCCATTCGCATGTCCAGCGGGCCATCCGCGCGAAAGCTGAAGCCGCGCGCCGGATCGTCCACCTGCGGCGAGGACACGCCCAGGTCCAGCAACACACCCGACACCTTCTCGACACCGCGCGCCGCAAGCGCGTCGCGCATCGATGCAAAGCTGTCATGCACGATCGAGAAGCGCGCATCCTCGATACGCTGCGCCGTCTCGATCGCCCTCGGATCCTTGTCGAACGCGATCAGCCGGCCGCCCGGCGCCAGCCGCGCGAGCACCGCGCGGCTATGACCGCCGCGCCCGAACGTGCCGTCGACATAAATGCCGTCCGGCCGCGTCACGAGCGAATCGACCGCTTCGTCCAACAGTACGGTCCGATGCTGCAATTCGTTTCCCATCGCGGGCGTCTCCGTCACCGCAATCAGAACGTGAAGTTCTTCAGCGCGTCGGGCATGCCCTGCGCCATCGCTGCCTGCTCCTTCGCGATGTAGGTCTGCGAATCCCACAGCTCGAAGTGACTACCCATTCCCAACAACATGACTTCCTTTTCCAGTCCGGCCGCCATCCGCAGCTCGGGCGATACGAGAATCCGGCCTGCGCTGTCGAGATCGACATCCATCGCATTGCCGAGAAAAATTCGCCGCCACCAATGCGCGTCCATCGGCAGCGCGGCGATCTTGGCGCGGAATACTTCCCATTCGGGGCGCGGAAACAGCAACAGGCAGCCGTCCGGGTGCTTGGTCACAGTCACCCGTCCTTCTGCCTGTCCTTGCAGCGCTTCGCGATAGCGAGCCGGCACCGACATCCGCCCTTTCGCATCGAGCGTCAGCGCCGACGCCCCTTGGAACACTTTCCGCTCTCCCGTTCAGGGCACCGAAGCACCCGCTCAATGCTCAAGAATTTAGCCCGAATGGCCCGCTAAATCACACAAAAATACACTTTCTCACACTGTCTCCCACTTTAGTGGAAGGGTTTGGCACGGTCAAGGGAGCGGCCCGGTTTTTTGACGAATTTTGTTAGTTAGAACAAGGACTTACGCGCGCATGCTCATGCGGCCCCTCATACCAAAAACCGTTATAAATGAATGAGCTAGTGCAACTTGTGAAGGTGATACGTGAGAAAGGCGGGCCAGACTGGCGTGCGGACGGGGCTTTCGGGGGCGGGAAAACGCGGAAAAAACGGGCGGTATCGGGAACGGCGAACCAGGACGGCGTCGCGCGCCGCCCCGGCCCGAATGTCAGAGATAGTATGCAGTGCTCGTCATGACTTTCGACGCGGCGCGCATCAGCATCCGCGCGGGCAGCGGCAGCTCGATCCCGCCGGCGTCGGTCGCGGCCTTGCCGTGCTTCACCTCGTCGAGCCGCATCTGCTCGACGATCGCACGCGACGCCGTGTCGGTCGCCGGCAGCTCGGACAGGTGCCCGTCGAGATGGCTCTCGACCTGGCGCTCCGTCTCCGCCATGAAGCCGAGGCTGACCTTGTCGCCCAGCGTGCCGGCGACGACGCCGATCGCGAGCGCGCCAGCGTACCACAGCGGGTTGAGCAGGCTCGGACGCGAATCGAGTTCCTTCAGCCGATGCGCGGTCCACGCGAGATGATCCTCCTCCTCGCGCGCGGCTTCCTCGAACATCGCCTTCGACGACGACGAGCGCGCGGTCAGCTTCTGCGCCTGATAAAGCGCCTGCGCGCAGACCTCGCCGACATGGTTCACGCGCATCAGCCCGGCGGCGTGCGTGCGCTCCGCGGGCGTCAGTTCGCCGGCCGGCGGCTCCGCCGGCGCGGGCACCGGGCGGCTCATCCGGCTAATGCCGGTCAGCGATCGCAGGCCGCGATCGAATTCGCTGATCAGTTCATCCAACACCATCCTGTTCTCCTGGCTGCGTGTGCTGCCGCGGGCGGCAAAGGCACGTGCTCCGCTGCGTAACCGACTTGATTATTCAGCGGAAATTGCGGTTAACCCGTGATTTTAACCATTGTTGCATAAAGGAAACATGGCAGCCTTGCGCCACGGCATTTCGCTTTGTCGGAAAAATCGGCTTTGCTACATTACGTGCAACTTCTTGCGAAGTTGACGGGGCCCGTCAACACAACATAACTATCCGCCCCGCCAAAAAAATTCAGTGTTTCTTGGAGATCCGTTAATGAAAAAGTCGCTTCTCGCGCTCGTCGCGCTGGGCGCGTTTGCTGGCGCAGCCCATGCGCAAAGCAGCGTGACGCTCTACGGCATCATCGATGAAGGCTTCATCTTCAACAACAACGCCAAGGGCGGCCACCTGTACGGTCTGGCAAGCGGCGTGATGCAAGGCAGCCGCTTCGGCCTGCGCGGCACCGAAGATCTGGGCAGCGGCCTGAAGGCGATCTTCGTGCTCGAAAACGGTTTCGACGTCAACTCCGGCAAGCTGGGCCAGGGCGGCCTGATGTTCGGCCGCCAGGCTTACGTCGGCCTGTCGAGCCAGTACGGTACGGTCACGCTGGGTCGCCAGTACGACTCCGTCGTCGACTTCGTCGGCCCGCTCGAGGCAGGCGACCAGTGGGGCGGCTACATCGCTGCTCACCCGGGCGACCTCGACAACTTCAACAACGCATATCGCGTGAACAACGCGGTCAAGTACACGAGCCCGACCTACGGCGGCTTCTCGTTCGGCGGCCTGTACAGCTTCGGCGGTCAAGCCGGCCAGTTCTCGAAGAACCAGGTCTGGTCGCTCGGCGCCGGTTACAACAACGGCCCGCTGGTGTTGGGTGTCGGCTACTTGAACGCACGCACGCCGGCGAACTTCGGCGGCATGTTCAACACCGGCGCGTCGGCTGCAGCGACGGCCGTGTCGTCGCCGGTCTACGGCGCATATGCGAACAGCGCGAACACGTACCAGGTCATCGGTGCGGGCGGTGCGTACACGTTCGGCGCAGCAACGATCGGCGCGACGTACTCGAACACGAAGTTCAAGGGCTTCTCGGTCGGTCCGTTCGTGAACCAGACCGCGACGTTCAACAACGGCGAAATCAACTTCAAGTATCAGTTGACCCCGGCGCTGATCGTCGGCGCGGCGTACGACTACACGCAAGGCAGCAAGATCGACGGCAACTCGGCAGCCAAGTACCACCAAGGCTCGCTGGGCGTCGACTACTTCCTGTCCAAGCGCACGGACGTCTACGTGATCGGCGTGTACCAGCATGCGTCGGGCAACGCGCTGAACTCGAAGGGCGAGGTCATTCCGGCAACGGCGTCGATCAACGGTCTCGATCCGTCGAGCACCAGCAACCAGGTTGCAGCGCGCGTCGGCATCCGTCACAAGTTCTAATCAGCTTGACTGACAAGCCGCAGCATATTGAAGGCGCCTTCGGGCGCCTTTTTCTTTTGCGGCTGCGAAGCGGTGAGCGGCGAACCGTTCGCGACGTCTCATCGACGTGAAGCCGCCGCTGCCGGCGGGTGGCACGCACCGAGGTACCGCGCCATGCGGATCGGGGCCGGCGGCGGCCCGATCGAGCCGCTCCGTCGGCCACGGCGCATCCCGGTAGAACGCGCGCCGTTCCTGCGACCGTCGAACCACGACGCGGCATCCTCGATGCCGGCACCACAAATAAAAAAGCCCGGCACTGGCCGGGCTGGTTGATTCGACTTCGGTGTTACGCGCGTCCGTCGCGCAGTTCGCGCCGCAGGATCTTGCCGACATTCGTCTTCGGCAGCTCCGTGCGGAACTCGACGAGTTTCGGCCGCTTGTAGCCGGTGAGCCGCTCCTTGCAGTACGCGAGGATGTCCTTGTCGGTAAGCGCCGGGTCCTTCTTCACGACGAACAGCTTCACGGCTTCGCCCGAGTGCTCGTCCGGCACGCCGACCGCCGCCACCTCGAACACGCCCGGGTGCGACGCCACCACGTCCTCGACCTCGTTCGGATACACGTTGAAACCGGATACCAGGATCATGTCCTTCTTCCGGTCGACGATCTTCACGTAACCGCGCGCGTCCATCACGCCGACGTCGCCGGTCTTGAAGAAACCGTCCGGGAACATGACCTTCGCGGTTTCGTCTGGACGGTTCCAGTAGCCGGCCATGACCTGCGGCCCGCGGATGCAGATCTCGCCCGGCTCGCCAAGCGCGACGTCGTTGCCGGCGTCATCGCGGATGGCCACTTCCGTCGACGGCAGCGGCAGGCCGATCGTCCCGCTGTATTCGGTCGCGGTCACCGGGTTGCAGGTCGCGACCGGCGAAGTCTCCGACAGGCCGTAGCCCTCGACGATCGCCGTATGGGTCTTCTCATACCAGCGCTTCGCGACGCCTTCCTGGATCGCCATGCCGCCACCATTGGCGATCACGAGCTTCGACAGGTCGAGCTGATTGAATTCGGGATGGTTCAGCAGTGCGTTGTACAGCGTGTTGACGGCTGGAATCGTCGAGATCTGGTACCCCTTCAACTCCTTGATCATGCCGCCGATGTCGCGCGGATTCGGGATCAGGACGCCCATGCCGCCCGTGCGCATCGTCAGGAAGCCGCAGACCGTCAGCGCGAACACGTGATAGAGCGGCAGCGCGACAACCGTCACGAACTGTTTCACCTCGGGGTACTTCTCGTGCGCCGGATGATGCCATGCGCCCGCCTGCAGCACGTTCGACACGATGTTCCGGTGCAGCAGCGTCGCGCCCTTCGCGACACCCGTCGTACCGCCCGTGTACTGGAGGAACGCGACGTCGTCGGGGCCGAGCTTCTCTGCCTTGAAGGTCTGCCGCGCACCTTCCGACAGCGCGGCCTTGAAGCGCGTGAACGACGGAAGCTGCCACGCCGGCACCATCTTCTTCACGTTGCGCACGACGTAATTGACGAGCCAGCCCTTGATGCCCAGCAGATCGCCCATCGACGCGACCACGACATGCTTGACCGCGGTATTGGCGATGACGGCCTGCAGCGTCGACGCGAAATTCTCGAGAATGACGATCGCCTCCGCTCCGCTGTCCTTCAGCTGATGTTCGAGCTCGCGCGGCGTATAGAGCGGGTTGACGTTGACGACGGTGAAGCCCGCGCGGAGCACCGCGACGATCGCCACCGGGTACTGCAGCACGTTCGGCATCATGAGCGCGACGCGCGCGCCGCGCTTCAGGCCGCGCGACTGCAACCACGCGCCGAACTGGCGCGACAGCGCATCGAGTTCGCCGTACGTGATGCTCTTGCCCATGCAGACGAACGCCTTGCGGTCACGATACTGCCTGAAGCTTTCGTCGAGGAGATCCGGGATGGAAGGATACGGGGACGCGTCAATTTCGGCTGGAACGCCGGGTGGGTACGATTTCAGCCAAATTTTGTTCATACTGCGCGTCTCCTCACAGATTTTCGAATGGTCGTGCTAAAACGCATCGTAGCGGCTCGTCCATGCTGAGACAACAGGGTTAGATGCCCACTTCGAACTTTCGGATACATTCGTCTGATGGTATCAAGAAGTTCTGTCAAATCCGCTCAACTTCCACCAGACAGTCGTAAAACGTCGCCGAGTTGCCGAGATCGGTCAGCGCCTGGCTCGTCACCTCGTTCGCATTCCGTCCATCCGCCGACAGCTTCTTCCACCAGATCGACAGTCCGACGACGAGTCCCGCGCGCGCACGATCGGTCACTCTCGCGACCGCCTGCATCGATCCGCGGTCGTTGAAGATGCGCACGATGTCGCCCTCCCCGATGCCGCGCGCGTCGGCGTCGGCCGGGTGTATATCGAGGTGAGGCTGGCCTTCCGTACTGCGCAGGCTGTCCACGTTCACGAACGTGCTGTTCAGGAAGTGGCGGGCCGGCGGGGAAATCATCGCCAGTGGATAGCGAGCGGCGAGTTCAGGCGCGGCCTCCGCCGATTCGAACGGCGGCAGATAATCAGGCACCGGGTCCATGCCCATCTGCTCGAGCCGCGCACTGTAGAACTCGCACTTGCCGGACGGTGTGCGAAAGCCACCATTCGCGAAAGGCGCGTCCGCCACCTTGAGCTTCAGCCAGCCGGCACGCTTCAACGTGTCCCAATCGCTGTCGAGTGCCGGATCGTCCCAACGGAGCGCCGTCTGCGCAACCTCTTCGTCGCTGTGATAAAGCGCGGGCTCGTCGAGCCCCATGCTGCGTGCGATGCCCCGAAAGATTTCCGTGTTCGGCCGTGCGTCGCCGACTGGCGGAATTGCCGGTAGATTCGCCATCACATAGGTGTGGCCGTACGACTTGTGGACGTCGAGATGCTCGAGTTGCGTCGTGGCCGGCAACACAATGTCGGCGAAATCGACCGTATCTGTCTTGAAGTGCTCTAGAACGACCGTGAACAGATCTTCGCGCGCGAACCCGGCGGCAACTTTCGACGAGTCGGGCGCGACCGCGACGGGATTCGAGTTGTAGACGATCACCGCTTCGAGCTTCGGCCCGAAGGTGGCGTCGCCCGGATGCAGCAGCGCATCGCCGATTGCATTCATGTTGATGATGCGCGGCAGTTTGTGAGGCCAGCCGGGCATCAGATCCGGACGCAGCAGCCCCGCCTGATTGACCGGTGCGGATTCCGACGACGACAGCAGAAGCCCGCCGGCCCGGTCGCGCCACGCGCCTGTCAGCGCGGGCAGGCTCGCTATCGCGCGCACGGCATTGCCGCCGCCGCGCACGCGCTGCATGCCGTAATTGAGGCGAATCGACGCCTTGCGGGTCGCGCCGTAACGACGTGCGAGTTCGATCAATTCCGACGCTTCGATGCCGCAGATTTGCGCGACACGCTCCGGCGGATAGGACAGGGCTCGCGCCTTGAGCGCGTCGAAGCCGAGCGTATGACGCGCGATGTAGTCGTGATCGAGCAGATCTTCGGTAATCAGCACATGCATCATGCCGAGCGCGAACGCGCCGTCGGTGCCCGGTTTCAACGCGATGTGCTGATGGCATTTCTCGGCCGTCAGCGAGCGGTAGGGATCGATCGCGACCAGACGGGCGCCTCGACGCTTGGCTTCCTGCGCTCGGGTCCAGAAATGCAGACTGGATGCGATCGGGTTGGCGCCCCAGATCAGGATCAGTTCGCTTTCCTCGAAATGCTCGAGATGCATGCCGACGCTTCCACCATACGTGTAGCGCAGCCCCGCTGCACCGGCTGCGGCGCAGATGGTCCGCTCAAGCCGGGACGCACCGAGCTTATGGAAGAACCGCTGTGCAATGCCTTCGCCCTGCACGAGTCCCATCGTTCCCGCGTAGCTGTACGGCACGATCGCCTCCGGCGCGCGCGCGGCGATTTCCCCGAGACGACGACCGATCTCGTCAAGTGCTTCGCTCCAGCTGATCGGCACGAAGCGCCCTTCCCCCTTCGCGCCGATGCGCTTGAGGGGAACGGTGAGCCGGTCGGGATGATGAACGCGGTCGGCATATCGGCTGACTTTCGTACACAACACGCCCTGCGTGGGCGGATGGTCGGGATCGCCCGTCACCTTGATGGCCCGGCCGTTTTCGACGGTCACGCGCATTGCGCACGTATCCGGACAATCGTGAGGGCAAACGGCCCGAGCTATCTGAATGGCGGCGTTCATCGTTCTGGATGCGACTGGGGTGGAGATTCGCAAATTTTACGTGGATGGACCGAATAAGGCCTCATTTCGCGCGAATTTCCCGCCTGTGCAGTGAGAAAACGGGGATGACGGATGAAAAATATCGACGCTGGACCGGCTCCGAATTGCCGATGCGACGATACGGACGTGGAGCGGGTGTTAGAAGTGCCTTGCCGAACCGGCCCGAGTCGCCTCCCTGGCTGGAGATTGCAGCGAATCGACGGGTGATTGGTCCGGGATGATGGAAAGCGGTGGATTCCGGCGACGCGCTTGGGCAGCAAACGGAGAGGTTCGATTGCCTGCACTCGCGTTTTCGCCGCCCCAATGCAAAAACCCCCGCCTGTTCGGGCGGGGGTTTCTGGCTTAGGGAGCCTGACGATTACCTACTTTCACACGGGAATCCGCACTATCATCGGCGTAGAGTCGTTTCACGGTCCTGTTC